>JBFMGU010000124.1:0-30728 GCA_040752415.1 Myxococcota bacterium | reverse complement strand
GGGCTGACGATCCGCTGCCACTGCGCACGGTTGCCTCACCAACGCGGATCGGCAGCCCCTACATCGTTGTCGTCGTGATCCGGTCGTGTGCCGTCGCGCACCGCTGGCCCCGGGCTGACGATCCGCTGCCACTGCGCGCAATCCGGCCACCAACGCGGATCGGCAGCCCCTACATCGTTGTCGTCGTGTCCCGTTCTGGTGCCGCCGCGGGCCCCGAAGCAGGACGAAGCGTGGGTGGCGCCAATGTTCACCATGGATCCCCATCCCTTCACGCGCGCGCTATCGTGCGTTGAACACGGGGAGACACATGAGCTCGATCTCGGCGGGAATCCTGGGTGGCGTCATTGCGACCCTCGTTGTGCAAGCGTTCCGACGGGGCAAGGCGGAGCCGCCTGCCCGCGACGTGCCCGACGGTCGCGAGGTTCACTTCCCCCGCAGCAACGTGATCGCGGTGACAGCCCTGGCGGTCGCGGCTTGGCTCAGCGCCATCGCGTGCACTGGGCTCGCCCTCGCGGAAGTGTCCCGCAGCATGCCGGCGGCGTTCGCCACGGCCTTCCTGGGATTCATCCTCGCCATCGGCGCCGTGGAGCAGCGCCGTCGCGTGGTGTTTGACGACGAGGGCATGCGGGCGTTCTCCCCCTGGTCCAAGGACCCCGTGAGCATCCGGTGGGACGAGGTGACCAAGGCGTCGCGCGGGCTGCTCGGCGGGGGGAACATCACGCTGGCGTCCGGGAGAAAGACCATCTCGATCAATCCCACCATGCATGGCGCGTGGGAGCTGGTGGGAAAGGTCCTGGCCAAGGTCCGCCCCGAGGTCATCACCCAACAGCTCAAGGACGAAGCCAACGCCCGCGGCGTGTCCGCTCCGCCGCCACCGCCCCGCAAGGACGCCGAATCCGCCGACGGGAGGGGCGTGGCTGGTCCGGGCGGCGTCTCCGTCGCGGGTCCGTCGCTGGCGGTGACGGCGTCCCCCACGGCCGGGATGGACGGTGCGCGGGTGGTGGGGCTTCTCCTCGTCGCCAATTCCCTGCTCAACGTGCTTGGGCTGAGCGTCGGCGGGGCCGGGGACCATCCGCTGCGCATCAATCCGGCCAGCGTGCTCATCGACGCGGCCCTGGGCGCGGCCCTGCTGCGTGGCAACCGTGGCGTGGTTCCCTTGGTGGCGTTGCGTGCGGTGATTGGCACCGTGCTCTACGCCAGCCTGCACCTGGCGGCCAATGACGTCGTCAGCCTGGTGCTGCAGACCTGCTTCGGGGTCGCGGCGACGGCGCTGCTGTGGCTCAAGCGTCCAACCCTGGTGCGTGCCGCCGCCAGCCTCGCGGGTGTGGTGCTGCTGAGTGACCTGCTGGCCGAGGTTGCGCCGGTGACCCGGTTCCATCCCGCCGCGCGTCTACAGTACTGGCTCGACGGGGCGCGGGCCGCTCCCGATGCCGTCGAGGGTGTCGACGTGACCTGGCGCCTGACATCACCACCGGGCTGGTGGCAGCTGAGCCGGGCGGAAACCACGCGCCTCAATTCCGACGCGGATGCGCACCTGAGCCACCCCGACCTCGACGTCCATCTCATCGTGATCCCCGAAGAAACGGAAGCAGAGGTTGAGCTCGACAAGTACATGAATTGGGTGCGCACGTCCCTGACGAACGAGTCCTGGCTGAAGGGCGTGGACGACCTGGGGACGGAGACGCTGCCCAAGGGGAAGCTGGTGCGCGTGCGTGGGGTGAGCCGCGCCACCAAGCTGGAATACCTGGTCTACGTGACGACGTGGCCGGGTGGCGCCGCGCAGGTCATGGCGTGGGGCGCGCCTTCGCATCTCCGTCGCGTGGAGACCGAGCTGCGCAACACGTTCAACAGCTTCACCCCTCCCGCGCCCTAGCGCGACTCCTCGTCGGAAGACGTCGCCAACACCTCCGTCAGCGCCGTCTCCACCTCGTCGCTGCAGGTGTCGGGTACGTGCAGGATGAGCAGCGAGCCGAACACGCGCTCCCACATCCCGCCCTCGCTCACCAGGCGCGCGCACAGCGCATCAATCACCGCATTGGGCGCCACCGTCATGGTGTACGTGGTGACCGGCATCCGCCGGAGCACGCGCACCACGCGGTCCTCCCGCTCCCCGGGCTCCACCTCGACGACGTCCCCCCACCGCACCGAGGGCTCCTCGTCCACCTCGGCGTTCCACAGAAACAGCGGCGTCTCCTCCAGGCGCATCGTCCGCGCGTCCAGCCGGGTGATCCGCACCGTCTCGGTCATGCCCGGCACGTCGGGAACCGCCAGCGTGATCACGTCCTCCGGCACCGCGCGCTCCCGCATCACTTCTTGCGGTACCGGCTCTCCAGGTCCGCCAGGCGCTTCTTCAGCTCGGCAATGTCGTCGCTGACGTGCTCGTCGGGCGGGGGCTCCGCGGCGGGTGGCGGCGCGGCGGGCGGCGGCGTGGGCGCGGCGGCGGGCGGCACCGGCACTCCCATGGGATTCACCATCCCCATCCACGGGAACATGGCCGCCATGCGCGCGGGGTCCATGCCCGGCGGAACCGCACCCGGCATCCCCGGCATCATGCCCGGCATCCCGCCCATCCCCGGCATGGCGGGCATCCCCGGGATCTGCGGCATTCCCGTCGCCATTCCGCCCGCCAGGCCTTCCATGCGCTGCTCCATGGCCCGCTGCGCCTGCATGTACATGTCCAACGACATCATCAGGTACTTCTGGAAGTACTCCCGCATGGACTCATCCCGGTGCTGGATGAGCTTCTTGAGGAAGTTCAGCGGCAGCAGGTTGAGGTGCCGGCTCTCCTCCTCGTGCAGGATGATCTGCGTCATGACCCGCTTGGTGACGTCCTCCCCCGTGGTGGCGTCCACCACCTGGATCTCCTCCCCACGGCCAATCACGTCCACCAGGTCCTCCAGCGTCACGTACTTGCTCCGCCGGGTGTCGTAGAGCCGCCGGTTGCCGTACTTCTTGATCAGCGTGACGTCGCCATTCTCCGAGGACCCCGCCGCCGCCGCCGCGCCCTTCCCCTTCCCTGCGGCCTTGGGCGGCCTGCCCCGCTTCTTCTTCTCCGACCCGGTCATGACCGATCTCTTTTCTTGCATTGCACAAAAAATGTGTTGACTTGTGTGCACGCGCACAATAAAACGTCCGGGCATCCTGGCAGAGAGGCCGGACGAATGTCAAAGACGAACCTCGCCCTGTTGCAGCCGGTGGACGCCCTGTACTCGTCCTTCAAGGGCCTGTACCGGACCGGATTGCTTGGCTGGATCAACATGTTGCGCGCCACCCAGAAGAAGGACCCGGTGGACTTCCCGGCCGTGGGTGCAACGCAGCAAGAGGTGGTCTGGCAGAAGGGCGCGGTGCGACTGATCCGCTACGGCGGGGAGGGTGAGCGCAAGACGCCGCTGCTGATCGTCCCCTCGCTCATCAACCGGCACTACATCCTGGACCTGCTGCCGGAGCGCAGCGTGGTGCGTGGGCTGCGCGCCGCGGGCCTGGACGTGTACGTGCTGGACTGGGGCAGCGCGCTTCCCGCGGACCGCAACAACGGCCTGGCGCACTACGCGCTGCGCCTGCTCCCGGAGGCGGCGGAGCGGATCGGCCGGCCCGCGCACGTGATGGGCTATTGCATGGGCGGCACGCTGGCGCTGGGCGCCATTGCCACCGGCAAGCTGGACGCGCTCTCCCTGGTGGCCATGGCCACGCCGGTGGACTGCGACCACGGCGGCATCCTCACCAGCTGGACGCGCACGGAGAGCTTCAAGGCCGGGGAGCTGGTGGAGGGCTTTGGCAACGTCCCCGCGTACATCCTGCAGCCGGCCTTCAAGATGATGGACCCCATGGGCCTGGTGCAGAAATTTGTGCACGCGCAGCAAAAGGTCACGGACGACAACTTCTGCCGCTTCTTCCTGGCCATGGAGACCTGGCTGGAGGACAACGTGCCCTTCCCGGGACGCGCGTTCCAGGAGTGGATTGAGGACGTCTACAAGAACAACGCGGTGATGCGCGGCACCTGGAAGCTCGACGGGGAGCGGGTGGATCTCTCCAAGGTCCGCTGCCCGGTGCTCTCCATCGTGGCGGAAGAGGACTACATCTGCCCGCCCCGCGCCTCCGACGGGATGATGGCCCGCATTGGCAGCACCGACAAGGAGACCATCCGCATGCCGGGCGGTCACATCGGGCTCACCACCGGCTCCTCGGCGCAGAAGAACCTGTGGCCGCGCGTGGCCAAGTGGCTGCTGCAACGCGCCGAGCCGCCCCGTCCCACCACACCCGCGAGCTCTACGACGACGACGAGCAAGCCGCCCCGCGCCCGCGCCGCCGGTGGCAACAAGAGGAGGGCATCCGCATGATCCACTATGCAGATTGGTTGCAGCACTGGTCCGCGCGCACGCCGCAGGCGGAGGCGCTGTTTGAACCGGACACCGGCCGCAGGCTCACCTACGCGCAGCTGCATGAGCGGGTGATCCGGCTGGCGCGCGCGCTCACCGCGGCGGGCGTGAAGAAGGGCGAGCGCGTGGCGGTGCTGGCGCACAACTGCGGAGAGCAGTTCGAGCTGTTGTTTGCCTGCATGAAGCTGGGCGCCATCTTCACGCCGCTCAACTGGCGTCTGTCCCGCTTCGAGCTCGCCGAGATCATGAAGGACGCGGACCCGCGCGTGCTCTTCCATGACTCCACCTGCTGTGAGCTGGCCGACGCGCTGGAAGCTCCGCGCAAGGTGTCCTTTGGCGCCGCGTACGAGGACCTGGTGGGCGCGCAGTCGGCGGCGCCGCTGGCGCTGGAGCCGGTGGGCCTGGATGAGGTGGCCATCCTGCTCTACACGTCGGGGACCACGGGCCGGCCCAAGGGCGCCATGCTCCCGGTCCGCCAGCTCATCTACAACTCGCACAACACCAACCTGGCCGTGGGGCTGTCCAACCGCGACTCCACGCTGGTGTTCCTCCCGCTCTTCCACACCGGCGGACTCAACTGCCTGGCCACGCCCATCTTCCATCACGGTGGTCGCGTGGTGCTGATGAAGCGTTTTGATCCGGAGCGCGTGTGCCAACTCACCGAGCAGGAGCGCATCACCGCGCACATGGGCGTGCCCACCACGTTTGAAGGCGTGGCGGAGTGCGCGGCGTTCAAGACCACGGATTTCTCGTCGGTGCGCTTCATCCTGGTGGGCGGCGCGCCCTGCCCGCTCGGCCTCATCGAGACCTACAAGGCCCGCGGCCTGCAGTTCCGCCAGGGCTTCGGCATGACCGAGGTGGGGCCCAATGACTTCTCGCTCCCGGAGACCCACGTCTACGCCAAGATGGGCTCCATTGGTCTGCCCAACTTCTACCTGCAGGCCCGCATCGTCGACGAGAACGGCAACGAGGTGAAGCCCGGCGAGGTGGGTGAGCTGCAGCTCAGCGGACCGGTGGTGTTCAACGGCTATTTCCGCAATGAGGTCGCCACGCGCGCCGCCTTCCGCGGTGACTGGTTCTGCACCGGTGACCTGGCCAGGCGCGACGAGGAGGGGTTCCACTACATCGTCGACCGCAAGAAGGACATGTTCATCTCCGGCGGGGAGAACGTGTACCCGGCGGAGGTGGAGCAGGTCATTTTGCAGCGCAGCGAAGTGGCCGAGGTGGCCGTGATTGGCCTGCATGACGCACGTTGGGGGGAGGTGGGTCGCGCCGTGGTGGTGCTGCGTTCCGGCGCAACGCTTTCCGAGGGGGACATCCTGGCGCACTGCAAGGAGCGCCTGGCGAAATACAAGGTTCCCAAGAGTGTGGTGTTTGTTCCCTCCCTGCCGCGCAATGCAAGCGGCAAGGTCCTCAAACCGGTGCTCAAAGAGCAATGGGGTCGTTGACAATGACGGGTAGACTGGATGGCAAGGTGGCGCTGATTACCGGCGCCGCCAAGGGTATTGGCCGCGCGACGGCCGAGCTGTTTGCACGGGAAGGCGCCAAGGTGGTTGCGCTGGACCGGGATGAAGCGGGCGCTCACGCCACCGCCGCCGCGTGCGGCGCGGGCTCACTGGCCCTCTCCTGCAACGTGGCCGACAAGGCCGACGTGGAGAAGGCCGTGCTGCGCGTGGTGGAGGCGTTTGGCCGCGTGGATGTGCTGGTGAACAACGCCGGCATCACCCGCGACATCTCCCTGCTCAAGATGGAGGAGAACCAGTGGGACGACGTCATCGACGTCAACCTCAAGGGCGTCTTCCTGATGGGCCAGGCCGTGGCGCGCGTCATGGTGCAGAAGGCCACCGGCGGCGTGATCCTCAACGCCAGCTCCGTGGTGGCCACCTACGGCAACTTCGGGCAGTCCAACTACGTCGCCACCAAGACGGGCGTGATTGGTCTGACCAAGGTGTGGGCGCGTGAGCTCGGTCGCAAGGGCGTGCGCGTGAACGCGGTGGCGCCGGGGTTCATCAAGACGGACATGACCGCGGCCATGCCGGCGGACATCCTCTCCACCATGCAGCAGCGCACGCCGATGAACCGGCTGGGTGAGCCCGTCGACATCGCCCGGGCGTACCTGTTCCTCGCCTCCGACGAGGCCTCGTTCATCACCGGTCAGGTGCTGGGCGTGGACGGCGGCCTGGTGATGGGGACCTGATCTTCCCCGTGCCCCATCGTGAAGGCCCGCGGCTCCCTCGTGGCGTCGCGGGCCTTTGCATTTGTTGCGTTGCAGCAATCCTCCCCCACCGCGTCAGGTGGGCGGTGATGGGACCAGGGTGGGCGTGGTGCGTCCGCCCGCGCCGTTCCCCAGCACACCAAAACCGGCGTAGCCCCAGCACCACAGCGTGTTGTCGGTCTTGATGCCGCACATGAACGAGCCACTGGTGCTGATCTGCCGCCAGCGTGCGTCCGCGCCGCGAATGACGGGGACCATCGAGTCCTGTTCGGCGACTCCGTACTGCGCGGTGCCGCCCCAACACAGGAGCTCCTCCCCGGTGGTGATGGCGCAGACGTAGCCGACGGTGGGCCGGACGTCCCTGAACGCATGATTGCCGGCCACGCGGGTGAGCGTGGTGTGGAAGGGCTCCCCGGAGTTGCTGCCCACCTGCCCCAGGCGATTCTCACCCAGGCAGAACGCGGCGTTGCTGGTGTCGATGGCGCACGCGACGGAGGTGGCATGCGCCACGGTCCGCCAGCTGCCGCCCACGCCCCATTCCAGCGGTGCGGTGTTGGCGCCCAGCGCGTTGTCAAAACACCACACGGAGTTGTCATTCCGGAACGCACAGGAGGTGTACGCCGCGGGCGCGGTGCTCGTGACCACGGTCCCGTCCCAGTCATCCCGGGGGTCCTCCTGCGTCGGCGTGACGACGTTGGCGCCCCAGGAGACCAGTCGCCCGTCGTCGCGGATGCCACAGGTGTGCTGCGTGCCCGCCGCCAGCCACATCATGACGGGCGCGCCAAGAGGCGCGGTGGGTTTGAGCTTGTCGGCGGTGTCATCCAGGTAGGTCCCATCCCCCAACTGGCCATGGGTGTTGTCGCCCCAGCACCAGGCCGTCGCGTCGGAGCGGAGACCGCAGGTGTGACGGGTGCCGGCGACCACGGTGCGCCAGGTGCCATCGCCCACCTGCGTCGGTGTCAGCCGCTGGTTCCGGTCGTCGACGCCCAGCTGTCCTTCCCGTCCGTCGCCCCAGCACCACAGCGTGTCGTCGTGGCGGATGGCGCACGCGTGCCCCTCCCCGGTGGCCACGTGTTTCCACGTTTCCCCTTCCGCGACCAACACGGGCTCCACGCTGGCTCCCACCGTCCCCAGGCCCAGCTGACCGCGGTCATTGAGGCCCCAGCACGCCAACCCCTGCGCGCCCACGCCGCACGCATGGACGCCACCCACCTCCACCAGCGTCCATTCCAACCCCGTCACCTGCACCGGCTCGACGGGATTCTTCAGCGTGCCGTCACCCACCTGGCCCCCTTGGTTGTAGCCCCAGCACCACAACGTGTTGTCATTCTTCAGCCCGCAGCTGGTGTTGGCGGAGACCCGGACCGCCCGCCATTCCGGAGCCGCCGTCACCTGGTAGGGCGCGTTTTCCCTGACCACGGCAACAGTGCCCAGCTGGTAGACGTCGTTGACGCCCCAGCAGAAGAGGAATCCGGCGCGCACGCCGCAGGTGTGGAAGAAGCCCGTGGAGACGGAGGTCCAGTCGGTTCCATCTCCCACGCGTGTCACGCCCACGTGGGGCAGCTCGTCGCCCAGGCCCAGCTGTCCGTAGTTGTTGTCGCCCCAGCACCACAGCGCGCCGTCGACGGAAATGGCACAGGCGTGGCGCCAGCCCACGGTCAGGGTCTTGTAGTCGTGCTGGTCCGCCACTTCCGCGGGGACGTTGCTGATGCCGGCGGGAATCACACCCGTGTTCCCCCAGCACAGCAGGAGCGAAGGTGCGGTTCCGCGCAGGCCACAGGTGTTGACGTCGGAGGCCGCCACCTCCCTCCAATCCTCCGCGTCGCCCACCTGCAGCGGGAGGTACGCGGTCGGTCGGGCACCGAGTCCGGCTTGTCCACTCAGATTCTCGCCCCAGCACCACAGCGACCCCGGCCGTCGGATGCCGCAGGTGTGCCGCGTGCCCGCGCTCACCATGACCCAGTCGGATTCCACGCCCACGCGCGTCGGCTGACCCTGGTGGTTCAGGTTCCCCTGCCCCAGCTGACCGTAGGTGTTGCTGCCCCAGCACCACAGCGTCCCATCCGCCTTCACCATGCAGGTGTGCTGTTCCCCGGCGGACAGCGACACCACGTCGTCAATTCCCTGCCCCGTGCTTCCCGCATCCGGCGACATCGGGGTCCTGGGTTGGCAGAGCCCGCCGGAGCAGAAGTTCTCCGCGCGACAGTCCTGGTCCGTCTCACAGCTGGAGGCCGGCCACCAGAAGAACAGCGCATCGCACGCGGCCAGCGTGGTGACGACGGAGAAGAGAAGGAGTTTCCCACGCATCCGTCACCTACAGCGGCGCCGCCGACGCGGCCAACAGGGTCACTCCCAATCCCGCGAATGCCACCGTCAGCGCCAAGGACACCAACGCGCTCACCGAGCCCACGGCAAAAGCCGCTTGCAGCTGGGGAACATAGTGGTCCGAGCGTGGCACCCGCACCGCCAACACACTCGTCCCCGCGGTGGCGGCCGCCGTCAGCCCACCCAGGAGCGCCACCGCTCCCACCACCAGCCCCACGCCGCCCAGCACGCGCAGCCCCAGCCGGGCCAGCTTCAGCGGACTGGACCGTTCCGCCGAGGTTGGTTCCGCCGCGGGTGACGGTGCGGCGACGACGTCCTTGGGAGCCTGGGGTTCCGGCGCCCAGCCTCCGTCGACGAGGAGCTTGTGCACCGCCGGGCCCATGGCATCCAGCAGCGCTTCATCCGTCTGACCCTTGATGCGCTCGGCCACGGTGGCCACGGCCACGCTGGTCCGCAGCTCCAGGATCCTGAGGTTGAGCAAATAGGACGTTCCCAGTCGGCCCAGGCTTCCCACCAGCAGATGAGAAACCCCCAACACACCCGCCAGGTCCTCGTCGACCATCCCGCACTGGTCGGATGCGCACTGGATGAGGAACTTCTGCTGCTCCGCCGGCATCAACACCGCAATCTCCCGGGGACTGACCACCCGGGCAAACGCCTTGGACGACCGCAGCTCCGCCACCAACGTCTCACTCAAGAGGTCGGCCACGGGCTTGGGAACGCCCACCTTGGGCTCCAGGGAGAAGACCGCCAGCGTGCGCGTGACGGGAGGCGCGGGTGTCGTCGGGGCAGCGCCCAGGAGCAACAGGCAGGGAAGCACCACAGGACCGAGCACTGCATTCCACCTCGTGGGCAACACCGGGTGAACCAGCGGGGACAGGCCCGGACAACTTACCCGCGTCCGTGTTGGGTCGTCACCCCGCCGTGTGCCCCACCCGAACCGGCCCCGGCTCCTGCTTGCGGAACGTTGCGACGATGGCGCGGGCAACACGCGGCTCGCGAGCCCGGCGTGTCGTTCCTTCATCCGCCTCGCCGGTCAACTGGCTCGACGACGAAGCCACTCCTCCCTCGGGTTGGGGGTGCTCCAACCTCGCGCAAGCGCTTGCTCAACGTCACAACGCGGGCGAGGTTGTGGGGATGTCGGAAAAGAAGAAGAAGGCGTTCCTCACCATCTGGGAAGTGCTGATTGTCGGGTTCATCCTGCTCACGTTTGCGGCCATCGTCGGTCCCAAATTTGGAGCCATGCAGAGGAAGAAGGCGGAAAGAGCCGCGGCCATCTCCGCCGACGGTGGCGTGAAAGCCGCTTCCTCCGACGGGGGACCGCCATGACCCAACTCGAGGACGCCCTGGTCGACCTGGCCATCGCGGTCGTGGCGATGATTGCCGTGTTCGTGCCGCTCGAGCGGGTGCTGCCCGCGCGCCCCCAAGGACATGTCCGGCCCGGCCTCTCTCTCGACGTCACCTTCCTCATCTTCCAGTACCTGGTGATGGTGGGCGTGATGGTGTGGTTCAACAGCAGGCTCCAGCTTTTCCTCGGGCCGCTGGGCCCGGCCGCCATGGTGAAGCGGGTTCATGCGCTGCCGGTTGTGCTCCAGGTCCTGCTGGTCACCGTGCTGGGGGATGTTCTCCTGTATTGGGCGCACCGCGCCTGCCACGTCTTCCCTCTGCTCTGGCGCTTCCACGCCGTCCATCATTCATCCACGCACCTCGACTGGATTGCCGCGCACCGCGAGCATCCGTTGGATGGTCTGTACAGCCAGCTGTGGCTCAACCTCCCCGCCGTCGTGCTCGGCGTCGACGTCACCGCGGTGGGTCCGCTGTTGGTGCTGCGCTCCCTGTGCGCCGTCTTCGTTCACAGCAATGTCCGGGTGGATCTGGGATGGGTGGGACTGCTCCTGGGAGACCCGGTGTTGCATCGGTGGCATCACGCGCGCGCGGACCACTGTCGACACAACTTTGCCAATCTTGCGCCGTACCTCGACATCATCTTCGGAACCCACCATCGCCCCCTCGACGAGAACTATCCCCTGGGAGTGACGGAATCCGTTCCCCGTGGCTTCCTTCGCCAACTCCTGCACCCGCTCATCCCGTCGCCGTTCCTGACGTCAGACGCTCCGCGATCCACCTCTGCAAACCCGGGACCGCCACCGAAGCTGATGCCACCACCGTTTCGGGCGGAAGCTGTGGTCACGGCACCTGGGACCGGGACTCCATGACGCCATGGGCGCCGGCATGGTGATGAAGGCGAGCGGTCCTTGCATGGTGCGCTGCGGAATGGCGGTTCGGTCCCTGCGCACGCCTCACGTGCCGTTGCGACGAATCCACTCCGCCCTCGTCATCTCGAACCGGACGTCGCCATGGGACGCCTGGCCCGTCCGACGCCATCCCGCAGCGCAATAGAAACGTTCGGCCCGTGTTCCCGGCTCCGTGCTCAACCAGACTTCGGGATGCGCGTGGCCAAAGAACCAGGCCATCATGGTGTCGTGCAGCAAACGTCCGACGCCACGGCCCTCGTGGTCCGGGTCCACGAACAGCGCCCAGACATTGGCGCGCCTGACATCCACCGCGGCGAACCCCACGATTCGTCCCCTGCTCCGCACCACCCACGTTCTTCCATCGTCACGGAGAAAGGGCTGGTAGTCCTTCGGCTGGACCCGGCGAGGATCGCTCAGGCGGTTCTCCCGGACGGCCAGCCGAATCTGATGCATGGCGTCGATGTCCACTTCCGTGGCGAGCGCAATCTCGAGGTCGTCCATTCCGGGAGCTTGACTAACACGTTTTCTCTCCTCCCCCCGCCGACTAGAACACCAGTGCATGGGCGGCGCCTCCCTCGGCCAGATGCTCCTCGAGGAGCGCATCCTCGACGCCACGACCCTGCAGGCGCTGCGAGACCAACAGGAGAGCTCGGGGCTGGGGCTGGCGTACCTCGTCGTGCGTGCGGGCCTGGCGGAGCCCACGCGCATCAGTGCCCTCCTGGGAACGCGTCTGGCCCTGCCGCCGTTGGCGCTGGGCCGCATGACCATCCCTCCCGACGTGGCCCGGCTGGTCCCGGAGGTCCTGGCGCGGATGCGTCGCGTGCTGCCGGTGGGCCTGACGTCGTCAGGGAACCGCTCCGTGCTCCGCCTGGCCGCCAGCGACCCCACCGACGACGTTGCCATCCCCGCCGTCAGGCGCGTCACCGGCTGTGACCTCGACGTGCTCCTGGTGGACGAAGCCGCGCTGACCCGCAAGCTCGACGAGACCTACGGGCAGACAGCCGCGCCCGACGAGGACCCTCCGCTCGTCGTGGGAACCGCGCTGCTCCCCACGGTGGAGAACCTGCCGGACGTGCGCGCGCGACTGGAGCCGCTGGGCCCGGGGGAATTCCTCACCGCGTCCACCGGCGAGTTCCTCCTGTGGCACGGCGCCGGCGACACCACGCGCGGGGACGCGGGCGTGACCCAGCAGGTGACGTCGTCGACCACGCTGCACACCGCGTGCGTGGTGGCCAGCGACGCGCGCATCCGCGCCCAGCTGCGCGAGGCGCTGAGGACGCAGGTTCCCCGCATCTTCGAGGAGCGCTCGGTGGACAGCGTCCTCGACGTCATGGCCGGGGAAGCACTGGACCTCCTGCTCGTGGTGGACCCGCCGGCGGATGCGCAGACGCTGAAGACGCTTGACGAGATTGGCCGGCGTCCCCGCGCGCCGCGCGTGGTGGTGGCGGGAGCGGAGGTGTTCCAGCAGCAGCGCACGGTCCGCTTGCGCCTGGCATGGCCCGCGGATCCCGCGGACGTCTGTCGGCGTGCGCTCCAGGTTGCTTCCGTCGTGACCGCGTCTTGAGCGCCAGGTCGTGGCCGTGGCCGGGAGCGTCTTCCTCCTCGGAAGCACGGGCCGTCTGGCGTCGTCATGAGCGTGTTGTTAGGTGCTTCCGTGAAGCCCCGGGGCTGCCTGGACCGCCGCAGTCTCCGGCGAGGACACGAGGAGCGGCGATGACCCATCACAACCAGTACATCGAGCCTTCTGCCATCACGCGGGTCACGGACCCGGTCTGTGGCGAGGAGGTGGAGCCCTACAAGGCCCACACGGCGACGCATCAACGCAGGACCTTCTACTTCTGCTCCAACGCGTGCGCCGCGAAGTTCATGAAGGAACCGGACAAGTTCTCGCGCTACGCGGTGGACCGCGAGGCCATCTGAACCGCGCCTCACACGGAATGACGACGGGTGACGTTCGGACCGCGGCTCGTGGTGCGGCTCCCCGTCGCGTTCCGCGTGTGGTACGACCGCCTCGTGAAGCTCTGTACCTTCATTCCCAAGTCCGCTTCGTCGTCGTCACCGCGCCTGGGCGCGCTCATGACCGACGGCCAGTCCATTGCCGACCTGCAACAAGGCGCGCTCGCGCGTGGTGGCACGTCCTCTCCGCACCTGGCAGACGCGCTGGCCTTCCTCGACGGTGCGCAGGCCGCCCGGGAGGCCGCGGAGCAGGCGCTGGACTTCCTTGCCGCGCAGAAGCCGCCCAACGCCATCTTCCCGCTCTCCGACGTGCAGCTGCTCGCCCCGGTGCCCCGCCCGCGCTCCATCCGCGACTGCATGGCCTTCGAGCAGCACGTGGTGCGGGCCACGCGCACGGTGGTGAAATGGCATTTCGCACCGCTGGCGCACCTGGATGCACTCGTCGAGAAGGTGGCAGGGCGTGCGCTGATTGGCGCGCCGCGCGTCTGGTACCAGCAGCCCCTCTATTACAAGAGCAATCCCTTCAGCGTGGTGGGCACCGACGTCGACGTCATCTGGCCCCGCTACACCGAGAAGCTCGACTACGAGCTCGAGTTCGGCGTGTTCATCGGCAAGCAGGGCAAGGACATTCCGCGTGAGAAGGCGCGCGAGCACATGGCGGCGTTCACCATCTTCAATGACTTCAGCGCCCGCGACGCGCAGCTCAAGGAGATGCAGGGCCGTCTGGGGCCGGCCAAGGGAAAGGACTTTGACACCGGCAACGCCATGGGTCCCTGGCTGGTCACCGCCGACGAGGTTCCCGATCCCTACGCCTTGACCATGGTGGCGCGCGTCAACGGCCAGGAGTGGAGTCGTGGGAGCAGCAAGGAGATGGGGCACACGTTCGAGGAGATCATTGCGCACGTGTCCCAGGATGAGACGCTGTACCCGGGAGAGTTCATCGGCTCGGGGACGGCGCCGGGCGGGTGCGGGCTGGAGCTGGACCGCTGGTTGAAGCCCGGCGACGTCGTGGAGTTGGAGGTGCAGGGATTGGGCGTGCTGCGCAACCGGGTCGTGCGGCGGGAGCGTTGATCAACGTGGCCCGCGCGCATCAACCACGTTGCCCCGCCACGTCACGCCCCTGCAGCGCCGGTTGCGATGGGCGCGGCACTTTTGGGACGACGCCCTTCCCCTGCTAAATGAGATGGGGTGGCGGCTCTTTTGAAACGACGGTCGACGTCAGCGGCGGCTCAAGCCGCATGCTGGAAAGGCACCAAGCCTGGCCTCGCAGCCCGTTGGCCCACTTGGCCGCGCCAGGCTCTGCCTCGGTGGCCACAAGAAGCGAGGCTTGAGATTGCGACGTTGTCTCGAGCTCTTGCGACAACCTGGATTCTGCGAACCACGCTCCCTATGCCGCCAACGCAGAGCCTGGCGCGGCCAAGTGGGCCAACGGGCTGCGAGGCCAGGCTTGGTGCCTTTCCAGCATGCGGCTTGAGCCGCCGGTGACGTCGACCGTCGTTTCAAATTCAATAGAGCCGCACCCAATCTCATTGGCAGGAGCGAATGCGCGCAATTGCGATGGCGGGGCGCGTGCGGCAAGAAGAGCACCCACGAGGCGAAACACGATGAAACTCCGACGGAAGCAGACGTGGCTGGCAGTGCTGGCAAGCGTGTGGATGGTGGCGTGTCCCAAGGCGGAGCACCCCTCTTCGGTGTCCCACGTGGTGGGCGCATTCCGGGTGGACGTCGACGGCACGCATGTGACGGTGCGCAGCGCCTCCGACCCCGGCCGCGTGTTGTTGGACTCCGTGAACCTGGAACCCGGCTATGCCCCGGTGTCCGTGCGCTCAGACGAGGCCACGTTCGAAATGTTGTACGGCAGCTTCCTCATCACCGACGGAATCGCTCCGTGGACGGCCCCCGCCAACGCAACCTCCTCGCTGGAGAACGGCGTGGTCCGCCTGGCCTGGACCGCGTCCGACGGAAACGCGCTGGGTGTGACCACGTTGGAATCTCCGTCGGAAGGCGCGTTGCACGTGGCGTTTGAGGCCTCCGCTCCCGACGTCAACCGCGTGGCCATGGCCTTTGCGTGCGCCGAGAGTGACCGGTTCCTGGGCTTCGGCGCGCAGGCGGACAGCGTGGACCATCACGGACACACCGTGGCCATCTGGACCAGCGAGCCCGGCATCGGCAAGAGCGACAGCGACGAGCCCAACGAGTTCTGGTTCCTCCAGGGCACGCGTCACGCCAGCAGCATGGGGCTGCCCACCTGGCTCTCCAACCGCGGCTACCTCGCCGTCGTCGACAATGATCACCGCAGCATCTTCGAGATGTGCTCCACCCGCGCGGACGCCTGGCGCGCGGAGGTGTGGGACCGTCGGATGGACCTGTGGCTGTACGACGGACCGGAGCCCATGCTCGCCTTGGAGCGCGCCACCGCCGGGGCCCTGGGACGTCCCGTGCGTCCGCCGCCCCTCGCGTTCGCGCCGTGGCATGACGCCGTCTACGGCAGCCAGAGCGTGCGCGACATGGCGCGGCTCATCCGGGAGCAACACGTTCCGTCGTCACTCATCTGGTCGGAGGACTTCCGCGGTGGAAATGACGTGGAGGGCCAGGGCTACCGGCTCGAGGAGGACTGGGACCTGGACCGCGCGCTCTATCCCGACGCGGAGACGCTCGCCGCCGAGCTGCACGCCAACGGCTTCGCGTGGATGGCGTACTACAACACGTTCATCGTGCAGGGCGCGGACATCTACGACGAGGCCATTGCCGACGGTCACGTGGTGAAGAAGACCAGCGGTGACCCGTACCTGTTCGACGGCGTGACGTTCGACCCCACCGCGCTTGCCGACCTCTCCCGCCCGGAGACGCGCGAGTGGGTGAAGCAGCACCTGCGCGCCGCGGTTGACGTGGGCTTTGACGGCTGGATGGCGGACTACGGGGAGTGGCTGCCGCACGACGCGGTGTTGTCGTCGGGAGAAGACGCTCTTGCAGCGCACAATCGTTATCCGCGGGAATGGACCAGCGTGTGCGCGGAGGTCCTTGCCGAGCGCACCGACGGAAGACAGCGCCTCTTCTTCGCGCGCTCCGGTTGGCTGCGCTCCAACACGCACGTGCCGGTGTTCTGGGCGGGTGACCAGCGCACCAGCTTCCAGCGCGACGACGGGCTTTTCACGGTCATTCCCATCGGCATCAACCTCGGCCTCGCCGGCGTCTCGACGTACGGCCACGACATCGCGGGATACCAGAGCGCCACCAACGATCCGTCGACGAAGGAGCTGTACTTCCGGTGGACCACGCTGGGCGCGCTCTCCCCGGTCATGCGCACGCACCACGGCATCGACGCGCGCGCGAACTGGTGGTGGGGCAAGGACGAGGAGACCCTGGCGCACTTCAAGCGCTGGGCGTCGTTCCACATCCGGCTGTTCCCGTACCTGGACGGCGGGTCCAAGGTCGCGGAGACGCGCGGCATCCCGCTGGTGCGGGGCCTCGCGCTGGAGTTTCCCTCGGACGGCGTGACGTGGACCGTGTCCGACCAGTTCATGCTGGGACCCGCGCTGCTGGTGAGCCCGGTTGTCGACGAGGGCGCCACCTCCCGCACCGCGCACCTTCCGCCCGGCACCTGGCTGCCGTGGGACGGCGGCGCTCCGGTGACCGGTCCCACCGACGTCACCCTGGCTCTCCCCGTCACGGAAATCGGTCTGCACGCCCGCGCCGGCTCGGTGATCCCGCTGCTGGACCCGACGGTGGAGACCCTGCTTCCCGCCGACCCGCCGCTCGTGGACCTCGACGACGTCGCTGGGCGGCGCGTGCTCCGCGTCTTCCTCGGCGCCGACGGGAGCTTTGAGGAGCGCGAGGGCATTCGCTACGTGCTGAGCTCTCCCGCGGGCGCCGTTCCCGGCGGGTTCCAGCAGGGTGGCCAGGCGCTCTCGTCGTGCGCGGAGCCCGCGGCAGCACCGTGTCTGCGCAGCCGCGACGACGACGCTCGCCTGGCCGTGGTGCTGATGAATCCCGCGCAGCCGCTCGAGATGACGCCGGGAACCCTCACCGTCCAGGGAAACCTCACGCACGTGGAAGTGGAAGTCCGTTGGTGATCCCTTCCGCGTGAGCGCCATGGTGCACGCGATCCTCGCACCCGGCCTGGCTCCGCCCGCCCACGTTGCCGCTGGCGCTCGACGTGACAGCCCGCCCCCGGACCGATAGCGTCCGTGCGATTTCCCGTCGCCGCGGCGTCTCCGCGACATCCCGCGGCCTGAGGTGGAGCGTGCGCTTCCTGCATCCTGAACGCGACACCCAGCTCGAGCTGACGCTGGATGACGTCTTCCTGGTCCCCAACCGCTTCGACGGCGTGTCCCGCCTGGACACCACGCTGACACCCCAGGACTTCCCCGGCGGCAGCCATCCCATCGTGTCGGCGAACATGAACGCGGTCACCGGCAAGCGCATGGCGGAAACCATGGCGCGCTTTGGCGGACTGGGCGTGCTGCCGCAGGACATGAGCCTCCACACCGTCGAGCGCATCGTGGGGCACATCCGTCGCGCGGACCCGCGTTATGACACCCCGCTCTCCGTCAATCCCGACGCCACGCTGCGCGACATTGAAGGCATCATGCGCAAGCGCGCGCACGGCCTGGTGGTTGTCGTCGACGGAGACCGGCGCCCCGTGGGCCTGGTCACTCCCGCGGACCTGCGTGACCGCGACCAGTACACGCCCGCCAGCGCCATCATGTCCAAGCGCATGGTCACCATCCGGGTGGGCGCCACCAACAAGGAGGCGTTCCTGGTCATGGAGGACGCGCGCCTCAAGGCGGTGCCGGTCCTCGACGAGGCCGGTCGCCTGGTGGGCGTGCTCACCCGCGACGACGCCGTCCGCCTGGAGCTGCTGCGTCCCGCGCTGGACGCGCACGGTGAGCTCATGGTGGCCGCCGCGGTGGGCATCAGCGCCGACGCCGCGCGCATTGCCGCTCAGCTCAAGGAGCTCGGCGTGTCCGCGCTGGTCCTGGACACCGCGCACGGACACCAGCGACGCATGCTGGAAGCGCTGCAGGAGGTGCGCAAGGCGGTGGGAGCCAGCATGCCCATCATCGCCGGCAACGTGTGCACCGCCGAGGGAACCCGCGCGCTGATCGAGGCCGGCGCCGACGTGGTGAAGGTCAACGTGGGCCCCGGCGCCATGTGCACCACGCGCATGCAGACCGGCGTGGGCCGCCCCACCTTCACCTCCGTGCTGGAATGTGCCCGCCAGGCGCGCGCGCTGGGGAAACACGTCTGGGCCGACGGTGGCGTGCGCTTCCCCCGCGACGTGGCGCTCTACCTGGCCGCTGGTGCGTCCCGCGTCATGGTGGGCACCGCGCTGAGCGGAACCTGGGAGTCCCCCGGCGACGTGCGCCTGGACGCGCAGGGGCGCATGTACAAGGAGAACTACGGCATGGCCTCCGCGCGCGCCGTCAGCGACCGCACCGCGGGCCTGGACGCGTTTGAGCGCGCCAAGAAGGGCTTCTTCCGTGAGGGCATCTCCCGCTCCCGCATCTACATCCAGGAAGGGCGCGAGAGCGTGGGGGACCTCCTCGTCGAGATGATCACCGGCCTGCAGTCCGCGCTGACCTACGTGGGCGCGCTCAACCTGCGTGAGTTCCATGAGAAGGCCGTGGTGGGCGTGCAGACCGCCGCGGGCTTCATCGAGGGCACACCGCACGGCCAGGTCCGGGGTTGATCCTCGACGTCACGCCCAACGGTTGGAGCGGCGTGTGACGCCTTGGTGAGTCGGGCGTGACAACGACGCAACTTCTCCGCGGCAAACGGAGCGGGTGGGAAGGATCGCGTCACCAAGGGCGTTCCTGGGGCGAAACCGGGAGCGCGCCATGGAAGACGAGACCGACTTCACGCCGTGGATCTGTGCCGCCCTGTTCGTGCTGAATGTGGCCTACGCGTTGTGGAACCTCGTGACGCTGCCGGGCTGAAGCAACACGCCCACCGGACGGCATCGGGCCCGGGCGTGACCATCCTGCGCCGCGTGCCCCATCCGTGACGACGACGAAGCTCGGTCACCAGTTGTTGATGGAGCCCAGGTTCACCACGTCCTGGAATCCGGCGCGGAGCAGGAGGTCGCGCGCCACGCCGCTGCGCTGACCGCTCCGGCAGTACACCACCACGGTGCGCGTCTTGCTGCCCACCTCCGCCACCCGCTGCGCCAGCTCCTGCACGGGGACGTTCACCGCGCCCGGGATGTGACGCTGCGCGTATTCCTCCCGCGTGCGCACATCCAGCAGCAACGCGCCCTTCTGCACCAGCTCCCGCGCATCCACCTTGGGCCCGCCGGTGAGCCATTCCAGGATTCCCGTCATCTTCTTCCTCATCTCAATCCATGCAACCGGGTTGGTCGTCCTCGTTGTTTCGTGGTTCCTTCCGCGCATCACGGCGCGGCTTCGGCACCATTCAGGTCCCCACTCCCATCTTGGGGAGGATGAGGGCCTGCAACAGGATCCAGACCGTCAGCACGGCCAGCGACGTCCAAAGGTCCACGACTGCCTCCACGGGATGGGAGCCAGCGGGTCGCCGGAGGATTCAGGAAAAAAGAGCGCGTCAGGGCCGGGCCAGCAGCTCCCACAGCGCCTGGCGCACCTTGAGCTGGACCGGTTCCGGCACGGGCCCGGCGGGGACGGCCCGGCACAACGCCAGCGTGCGCTTGAGCGAATCACACGCCGTGCGACACCGCGTGCAACCTTGCACGTGCTGCTCCATCTGCGCGCACTGCGCCGGTGAGATCTCCCCCTCCAGGTGACGGGACAGCGTGGTGAGGATGTCCGGGCAGGCGGCGGTGGGCGGCGTCTCGTCGAGAGTCCCCAGCGCCGGCGCCATGGCGTCCCGCACCGCCACGCGCGCGCGGTGCAACCGGCTCTTCACCGCCTCCACCGTCAGCCCCAGCACCTCCGCGGTCTCGGCCGCGCTGAGTCCCTCGACGTCACGCAGCAGCAACGTCTCGCGGTACATGGGCTCCAGCGCGGCAATGGCGTCCTCCAGGGACCGCTGAAGTCGACGCTCCAGCAGCGCATCCTCCGGTCCCCGGCGCGGATCCGCCACGCCCTCCGCCGCCGCCTCCTCGTCGAGATCCGCCGCCCGCACGGAGCGCCCCGGCCGGTGCCGCTTGGCGCAGAAGCTACGCGCAATGGCGTACACCCACGTGGAGAACGACGACGCGCCGCGGAAGCTGTGGAGGTTGCGCGCCACCGCGAGCATGGTGTCCTGCAGGACGTCCTGCGCGTCGTCGGGATTGGCGCACATGCGCACCCCGAAGCGGTAGATGGTGTCCTGGTGCCGCGCCAGCAGCGTCTCCAGCGCACGACGGTCGCCCGCGCGCGCGGCCTCGATCAGCACGTGGTCCGAGGGAGCGGCGGAGGTGGTGCCCATGGGGTCTCCAATATGGTCACCCGCACCGGCGGAGCAAGCCGCTCGACGGGATCACGGACCCAAGCGTGGCCTTCACGCCCGCTGCAGCTCGGCCTGGGCAACGCTGCGCAGCTTCTCGACGAGCAGGTCGCGCGACGCCACGGTGAGCCCGCGCGTCTCCACCGGTTCGCACAACGTGACACGCACCTTCCCCGGTCGCACGCGCCACTCGCCGTAGGGCAGCCGCGCGGCCGTGCCATGGAACACCACCGGCACCAGTGGCGCACCGGCGCGAAGCGCCAACATCACCGGTCCCTTCTTGTACGGCAGCAACGTGCCGTCGGGGCTGCGTCGTCCCTCAATGGACACGCCCACGCTGCTTCCCGCGCGCAACGCCGCTTCCGCGCGCGCCATCGCTCGTCGGGCTTGCCAGGACCACTGCCGCACCACCACGATCCCGCCGCCCGCCGTGAGCGCCCAGCCCAGGAACGGCAGCAACGCGAACTCCACGTTGATGATGGGCCGCACCGGGAGGTCCACGCTCTGGATCCAGGGGAGCACGTCCAGCAGGCTGCCCTGGTTGAGCTGCACGAACACGTAGGGCGGAGCGCGCAGGCCGCCGGTGCGGTCCTCCAGTTCCACGTCGACACCCAGGATGCGCAGCTCCAACGCGCTCCACCCGCGGAGGATCCACATTCCGGTACGGTTGGAGAGCGCGCCGGCCGCGGTGGCGGTGGTGAGCAGGGGCGGACCCACTGCGGCAGCGGCAAGCAGGCGCAGCGCGGACGGGAGGAAGGCTGGGCGCGGGGGCAACGCCGACATTTCAGGCCGCGGAGGAGCTCATGAAGAAGTGGTTCCGTGACGGTGGCCCTGGATGGTTCCGCGCTCGACGAGCTCAACGCCCTCAGGGCTCCCCGCAGTTCTCGGGGACACCGGCGTCGGGACTGGTGGGGTCCAGGCCGGTGCCGCAGATGTTCTCCGGCGCGTGCGCGTAATACGTGTCCAGGAACAGCGCCAACCCGTCCAGGTCCACGCAGTCCGCCTTGAGCCACGCGCCCCACGCCGCAGCGGCGAAACGTGCATCCAGGAGGGGGTCGGGCGTGAGGATGATGCGCTTGCCCACGGAGGCCGGGCACGCCGGGTCGGTGGGGCGACCGTCGATGAAGTCCTCCAGCGCGTCCACGTCGTCCGCGCAGCCGTCCGGGCAGTTGTACGCAATCACCACGCCGCCGTGCTCCATGGCGTGCACGTAGTAACCGCGCGGCACGGGTGAGGTGTACGTCTTGTACGCGGCCCACTGCCCGTAGTGCGGTCCCGACGTGGGCGGGTTGGTCTCGTAGTTGACCACCGAGCACGCCGCCACGTGCGGACTGCTCACCGGTGGATGCACCTCCACCACCGCCTCACACACATCACCGCCGGACGACGTCCCGGCGCCGCCCGTGGAGCTGCTGCTGGAAGACGTGACACCCGACGAACTGGACGAGGAGCTGGACGACGACGAGGAGCTCGCGGACGACGAGGACGAGCCCACCGCGGCCCCACCCGACGACGACGAGGACGACGACGACGCGGCGCCACCGCTGGAGCTGGAGCCGGAGGATGTGCTCGCCGACGCGCTGGAGGCGGCCGACGACGACGAGCTCGTCACGCTGCGGTTGAAGTACGGGCTGTCATCGGAGGAGCCACCCGGCGGGGGCGGACATGCCCAGAGCCCCAGCGCCAAACCCACACATGCCATTCGTCTCATCACGGCGGGGACGCTAGGCCATCCCTCCCGCCGGGGCCAACATCGGGCTCACCGTCGGACCCGGGCCATGAGCTGGCGCGCGTGCCGGGCCACGGCGGCGTCGTCGGGACACAGGCGTGCCAACGTCTCCGCCACGCGGGAGGCCAGCGCCCAGTGCTCACGCGACTCATAGATGCGCAACAACGCCTGCCACGGCGCGGGGTCCTGCGCGTCCTCCTCGATGAGCTGCTTGGCCAGCTTCACCGCCGGCTGCGCCGCGCCCGCCTTGCTGAGCACCACCAGGGCGCGCACGCGGATGCTGCGGTTGCTGGTGAGGGTGGCGGCCTGGAGCGCGTAGGCGGCGGCCTGCTCGCGCATGCCCTGGTTGAGGGAGAACACGTCGGCCTTCATGAGCAGGTCCTGCGCGCGGTCGTCGTTGCGGCGTTCCTCCGCCGTCTTGATGGCCTTGCGTACCGCCGCCAGGCGCTGCCGGATCCCGTCGTCATCCGCGGCCAGCATCTGGGCCTGCATCAGGTAGTGCTCCGCGCGGCCCAGCTCCCCGCGGAACTGCTCCGCGCCCGCCTCCTCCACCAGCTTGCGCACCCGGGCTTCCAGGCTCGTCGTCGTCGGGGGCGGTGGCGCGGGCTCGGTGACGCAGACAATCTCGCCCTGGCGCTCCTCGCGCGCCTTGAGGATGGAACGCGTCTCCTCCTCCACCCGCGTCATCACCCGCAGCCCCGCCTGCAGCCGCGCGAGCAGGCCGGGGGAGGCGTCGTCGGGACGGGCCCGGAACAGGCGTCTCAGCTCGGCCACGCGCTGTTCCACCTCGGGCGCGGTGGCGGTGGCGGGCAGGCCCAGTGCGCCAAACATGTCCTGGCGGTCCACGCACTCAAAGAAGCGACGAACCTCGGCGAGCAGCGTGTTGCCCGGCGGCTCCGGTGCGCGTGAGACCGTGTTGGACAGCTTGGCGGCGCGTCCCTCCAGGTAGCTGCTGAGCGCGCGGCGTGTCTCCTCGTCCAGCGGCAGGAACTGCAGTCCCACGCCGGCGGGCAGGGAGAGCGACTGCGCCTGTTGCTCGTCGAGGACGTGCACCACCTCCGCCTTGAGGCTCAGCGCGCCACCGGGCGTGCCCAGCTCCACGGTCACCAGCGTGCCGCGACCGGGAGGCGCCTTGGTCTCCACGAACAACCCGCCCTTGGAGATGTTGTGCAGCCACAGCTGCTGCAGCCCGCCGCGGTCGCCCACGCTCATGGTCACCGCCGCCTGTCCCACGAAGCGCGGCCCCGCGCGCACGTGGGCGTCCCGCTCCCGCACCGCGCTGGCCAGCTTGTCGACGTAGCGCTGCAGCGCTCCCCGGGAGTCACCGGTCATCTCCTCGAAGCGCACGCCCATCCCCGGCGGCAACGTGTTGCGGTGCTCCACCACGTGGATGACCCGCGCCAGCGCATCCACCGCCGCGTCCCGGGTGTCCAGGCGCATGCGCACGCAGCCACCGGTGACCGGAGGTTGGTCGGTGCGCACGAAAGCGCCGCCCAGTGAGATGTTCTCCAGCTCCAACGTCTGCAGTCCCGCGGAGGTCATCACCAGGACCGGAGTCTTGACCGTGAAACGCGGATGCTTTTGGACAGCGGCATACGTCATGCGGCGTTCCCTCACGAGGAGCGCATGTTGCCAGCGACGAAAAACGTCACCAGCCGCCGCAACGCGGATGGGCCGCCCAACCACCTTGTCGCATCGGTCGCGTGGCGCGCGGTGCGGCGCACGCGAACGTCCACGTCGATGTTGCTGCGCGCGGCCACCCTCAACACCTTCCCCGCAGGCGCAGGCGGACCGCTCCGCGGCGCGGGTGCGGGCGCGCCAGGTGGATGAGCTGCCTTCTTACAGCGGTTCCCGGTGGAGTTGACCGTGGCGGAGGGTGACCCTGGCACCTGCGAGGCGATGGTTCTTGTCTGCGATTCCGCGGCCAAGGGCCATCACTTCCCCGGCCAATCTGACTGGGAACCGCGTGAGCCTCTGCGACGCCACCACCCCGCACCTGCCGCACGGAACGTGGCGGGACTCGCCGCATCGCTTTGACCGCATCTTCACCCGGGACGGTGACGACGTGCGTTTCGTGCACCGTGGCGCGTCGGTGGTGCGCTACGGCGGTGCGGTGCCATTCCGCTCGGACCACCTCCCCGTGCACGCCAGCCTCGGACTGCAGCGCGCCTGAGCGCCGACCGGGGTTTCACGCTTGGCCCCAAAGGCGTTGGGAAGGAGTGACGGAGGGACGCGCCGGAGAACCGCGTGGCTCGCGGCGTCACGCACGGCGGGTTGCGCGGGGGGTGAGGCTCCAGCCCCCCTTCACACATGATACCCTGCGACATATCATGTATGAACACCCCCCCAAAGGGGCCCCCCGCCCCCACGCCGGTGTTCCGCGGCGGCCTCCGTCACGCCCTCCGCACGCCTTTTGAGGACCACGAAATCCTCACCGCCAGCACGCAGCCCACCAGCAAGCGCGTCACAAGATGCCTGAGCGCACGACGAGATTTCCCGCTGGGCCCATCCGTTCCCAATGCGTTGGGAAGGCGTGACGGATGGGCGCGTCGGAGGACCGCTGGCGGCGTCACGCACGGCGGGTGGCGGGGGAGGGGTCTCCGGCCTCTTCATACATGATACCACGGCACGTATCACAAACGAACGCCCCCGCGAAGGCCCCCCGGGCTCCCCGCCGGAATTCCGCGGCAACCTCCGTCACGCCCTCCGCACGCCTTTCAGGACAACGAAATCCTCACCGCCAGCACGCAGCCCAGCAGCACGCGCATCAGAAGATGGTGACCCAGTGGTTGGCGAACATGAACACCCCCGCCACAGCGACGAGAACCTTCCGCCCGTTGCGCCAGTTCACGGCGAGAATCATGGGCGCCAGGCCACGCGCACGCGTCAGGTTGGCCATCAGGTAGCCCAACATCCAGCACACCGGGCTGATGTAATAGGCCTTGGCCGGGATGTACTCCGCGAACGGGTTGTCCCAGATGTGCCGGATGAGCCCCGCCACGTGCAGCCCGCCCACCAGCACCACCAGGATCCCCAGCGCGTTCCACGCGTCACGACGTCGAATCCGCCGCACGAAGTACACCGCGCCGGCGAGCAGCAGCCACGGCATCCACGCCAGGTACAGCTTGCTGAGCTGGAACGCGGTGGGCCCGCCCCAGCCGGTGACGTGGAAGCGGATCCAGAAGTGGCGCCACGCGTCGTGGAGGCGGCACACCTTCTGGTCGGCCCAGTCGGGGTGCTCGTCGGCGTGGTCCGGGGGCGTCAACAACGCGCGCACGAACATCGCGGTGTGCTGGTCGCGCATGGTGCGGCCCTTGCGCACGTCCTCGGCGCGGAGCCAGTCGCTGGCAATGGGGAAGAGCTTGCCGGTCTGCGTGTAGTAGCGCTGGTAGTAGTACGGCATCACCAACGCGGTGGCCGTCACGCCCAGGATGACCGCGCGCACCGAAGGCGCCAGCCATCTCCCCCCGCTCCGCATCGACCCGCGACGCACGCGCGCCTGCAGCAGCGCCACGAACACCGGGATGCTGAACAGGATGAACCCCGAGTATTTCACCAGCGTGCTGCTGGCCAGGAGCAACACCAGCGCCACCATCGCCACGCGTCGGCCACGCTGCGGCGCGCCCCACCGCCAGAACGCCACCACCGACGTGTACAGGATGGCGCACGCCCACGCGTACATGAACGAGTCCAGCGTGATGCTGGTGGTCAGGTAGAGCTGGATGGGAATCGACGACGACACGTACAGGAAGACGATGCCCTCGGGCCGGCGCAACAGGCCCATGCGCTGCACCGCGCCGCGCAACAGGAGGAACGCCACCAGCGACGACGTGAACGACGCCAACTGCGCGGACAGAACCTCGTTGAATCCCAGGAGCGCGAACAGCTTGGGGATCAGATAGCCCAGCGGGGGCTGGTAGCAGTTGAAGCAGTCGCGCAGGCCCAGGGTCAGCTTCTTCCAGCCCAGCATGCGCGTGACTTCCATCTGGAAGAACGCGTCGTGGCCCATCTGCACGCCCCACCGTCGGTAGAGCGCCAGTGCCTTGGCCACCAGGAACAGCACCAGCAGCGCGCGCTCCATCCTCCGCCAGGACAGACCGCGCCACACCCGTCGCGCCCCGACGACGGCCCCCCGCACGCCCTGCATCACGCTGCTCACCACACCGCACCCTTAATGGGCCCCCGCACGCTGAGGCAACGCGCATTCCCCCGTGGGTCGCGCAGGATCTGCTGCTCCGGAAAACGGCGCGGGATCAACCACTTGCCTCCCCACTGCAGACGCCTTTTCGGTTTGCCGGGGCGGGCGGGTCCATGGCTACAAAGGCGCGTGGGTTCCTTTCCGGGAGGTTTCAATGTTTCGCCGAGCGAATGTTTCCGCCGTGACCCTGCTGGTGAGCGGTTCCCTTCTGTTCACCGGGTGCAACCAGGACCAGTTCAACATCCAGGAGGCCCTGCCGGAGGACAAGGCGGTGGAGATCTCCGTGCCGGGTGAGAGCGGCAGCGGGCAGGCCCTGGTGGGTGAGCGCAGCGCCTTCTACGAGACGACCTACAACGTGAGCCGCGGCATCAACGGCTTCGTGTTCTTCGTGCTGTCCATTGCCCGCGCCATCACCAACGAGCAGCCCACCAGGAAGGAAGGCAACACCTGGACCTGGGGTCCCTCGGAGCCCAAGGGTCTGGAGCGCGTGCAGTGGCGCTTCCAGGCCACCAAGGTGGAGGAGGGTCGCTTCACCTTCAAGCTGGAGGGCCGCCCCAAGGGCTCCAGCAGTGAGAGCGACTACAAGGTCATCTTCGACGGCGACGTCACCCGCGGCGAGCAGAATCCCAACCGCGGCCACGGTGAGCTGGGCATCTACTTCGACAACGCGCAGGCGGTGGAGCAGAAGAGCTGCGGCAACGGCAACCGCGACGTGCTGGAGGGGACGGCGCGCGTGAAGTTCGCCGCGGACACCGAGCCCAAGGCCATCAGCGTGGACTTCATTGACTTCCGCAACCGCTGCGACGGCGACACCGTCGAGCGCCAGCCTGCCAAGTACGTGTACGAGGAGGCAACCGACGGCTCGGGCAACTTCCAGTTCCAGGCGCACGGCAACATCCACAAGGCCACCGAGAACAAGCCGCTCATCGAGGAGATGACCATCCGCTCCCGCTGGCTGGCCGACGGCCGCGGCCGCTCCGACGTCAGCATCGGCGAGGGTGAGGTCCCGGCGGACATGGCGGCGCAGAGCATCCCGGGCAACGCGGTGACCGCCACGGAGTGCTGGGATGAGATGTTCAACGTCGTCTTCCAGGAGACCACGCCGCCGGAGCTGCCGGAGGAGTTCCGGAACTCCGTGCGTCCCACCGAGGGCGACGAGACCCAGTGCGCCTTCACCGAGGAGCAGCTGCCCAACGAGGTCTGACCCCCCGCACGTCGTGAAGAACGGAAAGGCCGGGACGGCGTGCCCGGCCTTTTCGATTTTCCCATCCCAATCCCGGATGTCAGTGGAACGTGGGACCGCCGTGCCCTCGCGGCCGCGGCCCCCGACGAAGAGCACACTGAATCTCCAGCAACCAGGCGCCACTGATATCCGAGATGGGGATTGATTCTCCGTCGTCACCGCGTCCCGGGAAGGGGGAGTGCGTTCGGTGAACACGCAGCCCTCTTTCCAACGAGAAGACGCGCCGCAGATCAAGGATCGTCTCCCTTCCCGGCCCAGTGACGACGGAAAATCCCACGTGGTCCTCATCAACCAACCGTCTGCACCATGGGTATCGCAGCAGCCAAGGCTGCACCTGGAAAGGCACCAAGCCCGGCCTCGAAGGCGCGCCTGCACGACGTCACCGCGCCGGGCTCTGCGTTGATGGTGATAAGGTGACGTGGCTGAGAGGAGCGACCAGATGAGGTCCTTTCGCCGACGTGGACACCGCAAACCACGTCGCCTACCTCCACCAACGCAGAGCCCGGCGCGGTGACGTCGTGCAGGCGTGCCTTCGAGGCCGGGCTTGGTGCCTTTCCAGGTGCAGCCTTGGCTGCCGCTGATACCCACGGTCGCCAGATACGGACCGCGCGGGGATTGGAATTGGGATTGGGAAGACGACTGTCGCGTCGGTCATCCTCGAACGGGAACCGCTGCGGGGGCCTGGGGTTCAACCCGGTGAAGGTCGACTGTCGGCCGTCCCATCACGGCTGAGCCCCCGTCGGGAGATCGCGTTCTCTCGAGATGAGCCGGTTCGCCAGGCGCTCAGCCGCCCAGCATGCTGCTTTCCGTGCGGTTCCGACCGCCGCGCTTGGCCTTGTAGAGCAGGTCGTCGGCGGCCTTGAGCAGAGCCTTGGGGTCCGGGTGCAGCTTGGAATCCAGCGTGGCGGCGCCCATGGAGATGGTGACCGGGATCTGCTTGCCCTCGTGGATGAACTTGAAGCCCTCCACCGCGCGACGCACCCGCTCCGCGATGATGAACGTCTTCTCCCCGTCCGTCTCCCGCAGGATGATGCCGAACTCCTCGCCGCCGTAACGCGCGAAGATGTCCTCGGTCCTGAGCTGCCGCTGCACCACACCCGCCAGGTTCTTCAGCACGAAGTCCCCGGCGATGTGGCCGTAGGTGTCGTTGATCTTCTTGAAGTGGTCGATGTCGAAGAGCACCAGGGACAGCGGCGAGGTGCTGGTCCGACGGAACGCGAAGGCAAACTCGCTCTTGAGCCGCTCCGCGAAGAACTTCTTGTTGTACGCGCCCGTCAGCGCATCCTTGGTGGCGCTCTCATAGAGGGCCCGCTGCGCGTTCTCCTCCAGGCTGTCCTGCACCGTGAACTTCAGCACGGTGTTGGAGCCGATCTGGATCTTGTCGCCGTCGCGCAGCGGGTGCTGGTCCACCTTCTTGCTGTTGGCAAAGGTCCCGTTGGTGCTCCCCGCGTCGGAGAGCATGTACACGCCGTTCTGGTTGGCCACGCGCGCGTGCCGCCGGGAGACGCCGTCGTCCTCGATCTGCACGTGGCAGTCCGGGGAGCGGCCGATGATCATCTCCGGGCCGGTCACCTTGTACTGCTTGCCGATCTGCTTGCCCGCGATGACGATGAGATAGGGCGCGGCTTCACCTTCCTGCACCAGCGGCTTGAGCTGGTGGGGCTTCACAATGGCCGTCTTTTCCGACGTGTCTTCAAAATCCGCCATGTGCCGCGTCCGGGGTCGCCGTCCCTCTCCGGGGGAGGTGAAGGCGGGACCTGCTTGACGGGCCACTCTACGGGTTGCGCGGGGCTGTTGCCAAGGGCCCAGGACGCCCCGCCCCTCCTGTCAAGGCAGCGCTTGAACCCGCCAGCCCAGGAGCGATAGATGCCGGCCGCACGTTGCTGGGGTCACCCCGTCCGCACGCTCAAGGCGGGCTCGGCTGCGCCTTTTGAGGTCCATGATGCGTCATTGGTTGAACCCCGGCTGGGTCCTGGCAGCCAGCGCGCTGCTCGGGGCGGCCACCTGCAGCAATTCGCGACAGTCCGCACCGCCGGACCCCGCCCCTGCGCCCGCCGCGGTGGCCACCCCCGGGAAGGCCGCGCCCACCGCGCCCACCGGCGGCGCCGCGGTGCGCACTTTTGCCCAGGTGGACCTGGGGGAGCTGGATGACCGCCAGCGGGAGCTGTTCATCCAGGTGGCCAATGATGAGTTCTGCCCCTGCGACTGCCCCGTCACCCTGGCGGCCTGCCTGCAGGCGGACAGCAAGTGCCCCGCCGCGCCGCTGATGGCCCAGATGATCGTCCGCGACATCAAGGCCGGCATGCCGGAGGACATCCTGCGCGAGCAGCTCACGGAGGCCTTCAGCGGCGGCTACAACGCACCGCCCAAGAACCTGGTGTTGGACGGCTACGCCACCCTGGGTCCGGCCAGCGCGCCCATCACCATCGTGGAGTACTCGGACTTTGAGTGCCCGCACTGCCGCGACACCGCGCCCACCCTCAAAGCGCTGGTGAAGAAGTACCCGGGGGAGGTCCGTCTCATCTACAAGCACTTCCCCCTCTCCGGTCATCCCGCGGCCAAGGACGCGGCGGTGGCGGTGGAGGCGGCAGGGCGACAGGGCAAGTTCTGGGAGATGCATGACAAGGTGTTCGAGAACCAGGAGCACCTGTCCCAGGAGACCCTGCGCACCCTGGCGCGCCAGCTGGGGTTGGACATGAAGCGCTTCGAGGCGGACCTCGGGGACCCCTCGCTGCTGGGGCGCGTGGAGGCCAGTCGCAAGGAGGGGGAGGCGCTGGGAATCCAGAGCACGCCCACGGTGTATGTGAACGGGCGCCGCTTCGGGCTGCGGCGTTCCATGGAGAACTTCGAGAGCCGCCTGGCCATGGAGCGGGTGCGTGGCCAGGGTTCCTGCCGCTGAACCACGCGGCGCGTTTTGAGCGGAGGAGAGACGAATGTCCCATTGGCTGAAGAGACTGATGCTGGGCAGCGCGTTGCTGGGACTGCTGTCCGCCCCGGCCGCCGCGCGCGACATCATTGGCGCCGACG
>JBFMGU010000123.1:0-31168 GCA_040752415.1 Myxococcota bacterium | reverse complement strand
CGGCGGGGTGCGCCGGGTTGGTGGGCGTGCGCGCCGGCGCGGGGCCGACGTTGGTGTTGCCCGTGCGCGCGGCGGGCGAGGGGGGTGCCGGCATCACCGCGACGTTGCCGGTCTGCGTGCGCACCGGTGCACCGACGGGGGCGGGCTGTGGCGCGGGCGTCCCCGCGGGCATCACCGCGACGTTGCCGGTCTGCGTGCGCTGCGGCGCGCCGGCGGGCGCGGCGGGAATGGTTGCGGTGGGCACGCGTGCCGGGGCGTTGGCCTGTTGTCGCGCCAGGAACTGCTGGGCCTGCGCCACCAGCATGTCCAGCTGGGCCTGGGTCACAATCCCCGCGTCGACGAGGAGCCCCGGCAGCGTCATGCTCGGGTCCGCGGCCTGCAGCGCGGTCAGGCCGTCGAGCTGCGTCTGGTCCAGCAGCCCCTGCTTGAGGAGCAGCTTGCCAAGCACGATGTCCAGACCGCTCGTCGCCATGGCGCATCCATCACACGTTGGCGCATTCATAGCACGGGTGTGACGGCGCGCGCGCTTTTTCCCCCGTGCGAGAGGTGGCGCAGGGGAGGTGTGTGGCGACTCCGAGGGTCCTGACGCTGCCCGCGTCGCGTGCTATCGTGCGAACATGGATTCCGAAGATCGTGCAGCCCGTCGACGAGCTCAATGGCTGGGCGGTGTGACGCCGCCGGCCGCCGCCCTGGAGCATGAGCTGGCTTTCTGGGCACACGCCGACCCGCTCACCCGCCTTGCCGCGGTCCAGGAGATGGCGGAGCACGCGTACCAACTGGAGACCGGGGATGGCACTCCACCGCGATTTGATCGATCTGTTGGCGGAGTTCGCCGCGGGCAGGGTTGAGCATCTGCTGGTGGGCGGGAGCAGCGTATCCCGCGGTTGTCGTCGGGAGCGCGCGGCTGCGTTGCATCAAGAAGGCGCGGACTGTCAGGAACCGCCCACGCCCAGCGCGAGGCCCACCGGGATCAGCATGCCCAACGCCACCAGCGCCAACACTCCCGCACGCACCACGCGCGTCACCCGCGCCTCGTACGTCGGGTGCACGAGCCCCAGGGAGTAGAACAGGCTGCGCCCGCCGTGGAAGAGGTGCCACCCCACCAGCAGCATGAGCATCACGTGCGCCACCACGGGGACCAGCGACGAGAGCCCCACGGTCAGGTTGTGGTGCACGTCGCCGACGACGAAGTCCGGGTGCGCGTTGCCGAAGGTGAAGAGCATCAGGTGATAGACGAAGATCACGAGCACCGCGGGACCGGTGAAACGCATGGCGCGCGCGGCGCGGCTCTCCGTTGATGGCTGCACCACGGTGTAGCGCTGCGGTCGCGCGGTGCGTCGCACGCCTTCCAGTTGCGCCGCGGTGACCACGTGGACCAGCAGCAGCGTGCCAATGGCGAGCCGCTGGCCCCAGAGCAGCAGCGGGTTCTCGTGCAGCATGCGGCCGTAGCCGTTGATGACCTCCGCACCGCGGAACACCAGCAGGTTGCCCGCCACGTGCAGCACCAACCATCCCAGGATGCCCGCACCACTGAGCGCCATCAGCACCTTGCGTCCCACGGTGCTGCGCACGGCCATCTGCATCGTCGTCATGGCTCCACTCCTCAACGCTGCACGCCGGCCAGCGCCAGTCCGCAGCACACCAACATCACTCCCAGCTCCACGCGCGCGGAGAGACCCGCGTGCATGCGTCGTCGCAACCACTGTCCCACCACGTTGCCGAGCAGGATGGTCACCGTCAGCAGCGCGCCCAGCTGCAACACCTGCGTACTGAGCAGGCCACCCGCGCCGTACGCGGCCAGTCTTCCCACGTGCATGGCCACCGCCGCCGTGGCCGTGGTGGCGACGTAACGCTCCGCCGTCAATCCCGCCGCGGACATCAGGGGCGCCACCAGCACCGCCGCGCCGCCGCCGGTGGCGGTCAACGCGCCAATGCCCAGGGCCACCGGCGTCATCAGCGCGCGCGGCGGCGACCAGCGCATCCTCCCACTGGCGCGCAGCACCGCCAGGGCAACCAGGGCCACCATCACGTAACGCAGCACGAAGCCCGGCACCGCCGCCGCCACCAAGCCTCCCAGCAGGCTTCCGGGAAACGCGCCCAGCGCAAAGCGGGTGGCCACCTCGCGGTCAATCTGCGCGCGGTAGATCCACGCCCGGTGCGCATTGCCCACCAGCAACGCCGGCGCCGTGGCGGCCAGCGCCACCGCGGGGTCCACGATCATCGAGAGGGCCAGCAACAGCAGCATCCCGCCACCCAGCCCGGCCACCGTGGTCAGCGCTCCCGCCGCCACGCCCATCAGGGGAATCCACGCCAGCACGCTCGCACCTCCTCGGATGCGCTCAAGGTACGGGCGGTAATGCCATCATTCCAATGGATTGTTTTTAGGAATATGATTGATGTTGTTTATGGACATCGACGGGAGCCCGACGGCGTTGCGGTCTGGCGTCCTCGCCAGCACAACACGCCGGTCCTGGCTGCGGTGCCCGTGAGAGCCACGCCGACAGCGGAAGCCATCCCGACGTCACCACGACGCTGCTCTTGCGTCCGCGTTGCAGTCCGGGGTTGGTGGCGCGCGAGCCGTGACGTTACGTCCTCGTCGTCCCCACGCGGACCCCCATCGCTGCCGCGTGGTATCCCTGACGCTCCTGGCGCGCGCCGTGCACCACACGGGGCGGTCATCACGGGGTGAAATCCATGCGGAAGTTGCAAGAGCGCGTCCGTCCTCCCGCCGTGGCCGGCATGTTCTATCCCGCCAACGCCTCCGAGCTCTCCACCATGCTGGACACCATGCTCGCTGCGGCCCGCGCGCCCGCCCACGACGGAAAACCGGCCGCGGCGTTCATCATGCCCCACGCGGGCTACATCTACTCCGGCCCGATTGCCGCCACCGGCTACCGCGCCGTGGGTGCCGAGCGGGAGCGCTTCCAGCGCGTGGTGGTGCTGGGTCCCTCACACCGCGTGATGCTGCGGGGCATGGCCATTCCCACCGCGGAGGCCTACGCCACGCCGCTGGGCACCATCCCGGTGGACGCAGCCGCCGCAACCCTGGCGCAGCGTTTGCCGACGGTGACCGTGGACGACCTCCCGCACTGCACCGAGCACTCCATGGAGGTCCAGCTCCCGTTCCTGCAGCGTGTGCTGGGAGACCTGCCCATGCTGATGGTGGCGGTTGGCAGCGCCCGCCCCGACGACGTGGCCGACCTGCTGGAGCAGCTGCGCACCCTTCCCGGCACGCTGATCATCATCTCGTCTGATCTCTCCCACTATCTTCCGTATGACGTGGCGCGAGACACCGACCTGGGCACCACGTCCACCATCCTGAGCCTGGACCCTGGGGTGGACCACGAGCAGGCCTGCGGCGCCACGCCGGTCAACGGTCTGCTCACGCTGGCACGGCGCAAGCAGCTTGAGCCGGCGCTGCTGGACTACCGCAACTCCGGCGACACCGCGGGAGATCGCTCGCGGGTGGTGGGCTACGCGTCCCTGGTCTTCCGGGAGGGAACGGCATGACAACGACGACGAGCAAGGACCCCGCCATCATCCCCGCGCGCCACTGGCACAAGGTGGCCGACGGGCGCATCCAGTGCGACGTGTGCCCGCGCTACTGCCAGCTGCGCGACGGACAACGCGGCATGTGTTTCGTGCGCATGCGCCAGGGTGAGGAGATGGTGCTCACCACCTACGGCCGCTCCAGCGGATTCTGCGTGGATCCCGTCGAGAAGAAGCCGCTCAACCACTTCCTGCCCGGCAGCAGCATCCTCTCCTTTGGCACCGCGGGCTGCAACCTGGCCTGCAAGTTCTGCCAGAACTGGGACATCTCCAAGTCGCGCGAGACGGACACGCTGGCGGATGAGGCCAGCCCGGAGCTGATTGCGCGCGTGGCGGAGCAGCTGGGGTGTCGCTCGGTGGCGTTCACCTACAACGACCCGGTCATCTTCATGGAGTACGCCATCGACGTCGCCAAGGCGTGTCGCGCGCGCGGCATCAAGACGGTGGCGGTGACCGCCGGCTACATGTGCGCGGAGCCGCGCGAGGAGTTCTACCGCCACATGGACGCGGCCAACGTGGACCTCAAGGGCTTCACCGAGGAGTTCTACCACGAGCTGTGCGTGGGCCACCTGCAGCCCGTGCTGGACACGCTGGCCTACCTCGTCAACAAGACCAGGGTGTGGACGGAGATCACCACGCTGCTCATCCCCGGCAAGAACGACTCCGACGAGGAGCTGACGAAGATGAGCGTGTGGATCCGGGACAACCTGGGCGTGGACGTGCCGCTGTTCTTCACCGCCTACCACCCGGACTACCGCCTGCTGGACATCCCGGCCACGCCGCCGGAGACGCTGACGCGCGCGCGCAACATCGCCATGCGGGAGGGGCTGCGCTACGTCTACACCGGCAACGTCCACGACGACGACGGCGGCCAGACGTTGTGCCCCGGCTGCAAGTCGGTGGTGATCGGGCGGGACTGGCATGAGCTGACCGCGTGGAAGCTGGACCCCAGCGGTCACTGCCTGGCGTGCGGGACGCAGATCGCCGGCGTGTTCGACGGGCCGCCGGGCCACTGGGGACGTCGCCGCCTGCCGGTGAGCATGAAGCGGATGGCGGAGCGCCTGCCGGTGTTGTGACCGGGCCTCACGGGTAGAGCGGGGACCGGCCGAACGGCTTGGCGTCGACGTCCTTGCCGCTCAGGGCCTGCTCGCGCTCCAGCTCGTTGAGCTTGCGGCGGATGTTCACCACGTCGTCGATGTCGTGCGCCAGCTCGCGCTGCAGGCTGATCTTCTCGGTGTGCGCCACCTCGTCCTGCATGATCTGGAGGTGACGGTCCAGGGCCTTGCGGAGAACCTGGGCTTCCAGGGGAGTGAGGGTGAGCTGCATGGTCGTAACCTCCCGTCCCGGATGTACCCGCCAAGCGTCAGCGCGTCTGGTGACGTCGGGACGGAGGCTCCGTCCACGGCCACGGTGATACACCTGCGGCATGCTTGATGAGCTCCAACACTTCCTGCTGGTGGCCGAGCACGGCACGTTCACCGAGGCGGCGCGGCGCGCGCACCTCACCCAGCCCGCGCTGACCGCGTCCATCCACCGCCTCGAGGACTTCTTTGGCGCGCGGCTGTTCCACCGGGGTCGCGGCGGCGCGGAGCTGACCGCGGCGGGCCACGCGCTGATGCCCCGGGCCCAGGCCGCGCTGGCCGCGGTCAACGACGGGAAACGCGCCGTGGCCGAGGTGGAGGGCCTGCAGGCCGGGGAGGTCCGCCTGGGCGCGGGCGCCACCGCGTGCACCTACCTGCTCCCGCCCGTGCTGGCGCGCTTCCGCGCCGCGCATCCCACGCTGCGCTTCCTGCTGCGGGAATCCACCACCGACGAGCTGCTCAACGCGCTGCACGCCGGCGCGCTGGACCTGGTGGTGGCCGCGCACCCCGACGGTGAGCCGTGGATGGACGACGAGCTCATCCTGGTGGGCGCGCCCGGCGTCCCGCTCAAGGGCTCCCCGTTCGTGGCGTTTGCCCGCGGCGCCACCACGCGCGCGCTGCTGGACCAGCATTTCCCCGACGCGGACATCGTCATGGAGCTGGGAAGCATTGCGGCCATCAAGGGGAACGTGCGCGCGGGTATTGGCGTGGCGCTGGTGTCCCGTCACGCCGTGCAGACCGACCTCAAGCTGGGCCAGCTGCGCGAGCTGCCGCATCCCAAGACGCCCATCCTCCGTCGACTCAGCCTGGTCCACCGCGGCGTGGACCGCCTGCCGCCCGCCGCCGCCGCGCTGCGCAAGCTGCTCCTGCAATCCCCGCCGCAACCACTGCGCACCGCCGCGCCGTCACGCCGCCGTCGCCGTTAGGGTACTTTCTTGCGCGTCAGCGGGGCGGGGCGGATGCTTCCGGGACCTCGAGGTGGCGGGTATGCGCGCATTGCGTTGGTGGCTGTTGGCGGCGTGCTGCGGACTGGGTTGTCCGCGCGTGGTGGGGCCGGCGCCGCTGGTCGACGAGAAGCCTGAAGGTGACGCCGGCATTCCCGACGCGGGCACGCCGCCGGTGATCGAGTCCATCGAGGTCATTCCCAACCGTTCCGGCGTGGACGGCGGCGTGTTGTGGCGCGCGTTCGCGGGGGACCTGCTGCGCGTGACGGGCCGCAACTGGAACCGCGAGCTGGCGCAGCTCTACGTGGGCAGCACGCTGCTGGCCCTGCGCCCCGGCTCCTCCGACACGCAGCTGGAGGCGGACATCCCCAACGAGATGACCAGCGGCGTGGTGCGCGTGGTCAGCGACGGGCGCTCCGGGGTGAGCTTTGACGAGGTGCGCTTCCTGGGCCCAGGTCACCTGCAGGCGTTGCGTTCGCACGGCGCCATCGAGCCGCAGCTGGCCATCACCGCGGCGGGAACCGGTCTGCCCAACTTCTGCGCACAGACGGACGTTCCCAGCTTGGACGGGAAGGAGGAGCCCGTTGGCATTGGCGTCGTGGGCACCTGTTTTGGCGGTCAGGCCGCGGACTCGCTGGTGGTGGGTTTCAACCTGGGCCTGGCCCCCGACCCCACCGCCATGAAGTACCTGGCCACCGTCTCCCTGCAGCAGCGCACCACCACCGAGATGTTCCAGGAGATGCGCGACGCGGGCGTGGCGGGCGCGCACGTGGAGTACCTGCAGCCGGTGGAGTTCTACACCCAGGGCGGGGACGCCGTCGTCGGCGAGGGTCGCTACGTGCTGCCGGTGGGCGTGGAGCAGGTGGTGCGGCAGGACAGCCCCGGCGACGCTCCGCGTCTCACCCGTCGCATCCGGGCGGGATGGTGGACCAGCGACGAGCTGGAGGTGCGCGCTCCGCTGGTGCACCCCGGCGGCTACCTGGCCGCCCCGTTCCTGATGGTGGTGGAGATGCTAGGCGTGCAGGACTACCGGCTGCGGACCGTGTCGTTCCCCGACGGGACGGTGCAGGTGGAACCGGTGGCCAACACCGAGACGCACGCGGTGCCGGTGGCCATGGGCATGGTGGGCCCGGGTGTGCTCCCGCGCGCGGGTCACGAGTACCAGAACGTGCTGCTGGTGCTCGCGTGCGAGGAGACGGCGCCGCAGCAGTGGCAGCTCACCGCGCAGGTCTACGACGTGGGAGAGACACCCGACACCGTGACGCCGGCGGGCAAGGCGGAGCTGATGGTCGGCAACAGCATGAGCTGCGAGTACCAGCTGTGTTCGCCCTCGTGGGATCCGACGTCGGGACAGCCGCTTCCGCCCGCGCCGCCGGCGGGAATCCTGGAGATTGTCCCCTGGCAGACGGACGCGTTCGCCCTGGTCCCCGCGGCGGTGGACTACTCCGCCTCGGTGACATCCACGGCGGTGCAGCTGTGCGTGCTGGACACCTCCGGGAAGATGCCGGATGGCGGCGTGGGACCGGGCCCCTGGCCTCCCGACAACGGCGGCGTGCCGGACCTGTCCGACGGCGGCGTGCGCTCGCTTGACGACGGAGGCAGCGTTCCCACCGACGGTGACGCCGGCATTCCCGACGGAGGCGAGGGCGACGCATCCCGTCCCGCGCGCGTGGACCTGGGGCCGGTGGTACGCAACGCGGCGGTGTTGCCCTCGGCGGGACGCGTGCTGGGCCTGCCGCCCACCGACCCCACCGACCCCAGCGGCGCGCGCCGCCTGGTGAGCTACGACAACCTGCAGGCCGCGGCGTACGGACAGGGCGGGCAGACGGTTTCCACGTCGGTGGCCTACCGCGCGGTGCGCTCCTACGACGGGCTCACCGCGGTGGCCATCCCCACCTCCGGCGGCCAGGTGGACAAGCTCACCGCCGAGGGGACGCTGCTGGACCGCGTCAGCATCCTGGGACAACCGCGCGGCGCGTGGCCGCTCAGGCAGGCCGGCAAGATCGCCGTGGCGCACGAGCGCAGCATCATGATCACCGACGTCAGCGGCTATCCCTCGCCCTTCCAGGTCTCCTACGGCCTGCCCTTCTACACCGTGGCGTCCATGGCCGACGACGAGGGCCACGTGCGCTGGCTGCTCACCACGGAGCTCTACGAGTCCACCTGGGTGATGCTGCGCTGGGACCTGGAGAGCCCGGCGCTGGCCGTCGACGTGGAGATGGTGGAGCCGGCGGGCAAGCCCTTCATCCTTCCCCTGGCCACCACGGAGACCAGCATCCTGGCGCTGCGCATCCGCAACAGCGTGGAGGTGGAATCACCCTGCCCCACCCAGGGCGTTCCCCCCGGTGGCGGCGCCGAGAAGCCGGCCCAGGACGCGTGGATGGTGGTGCTGCCGCGCGGCGGCGACCCGAACAACAAGCCGGAGGTGGTGGTGCCCGAGACGTGCGGCTGGGGCTACCCGTATCTCAGCGCGCAGGCGGACCGTCTCTATCTGTACACCACGGACATCTTCGGTCGGCCCAAGCTGGTGACGGTGGATTTCTCGGTGGCGCCGTTCGTCGTCGACACGCGCCTGGGCGGCGGGGTGTATCCCGGGGTGGCGCTCCCCAGCGGCGCGCTCTTGGGCATCTTCGTGCATGAGCCGCTGTACGCGCCGGAGCTTGGGTGCCTGGGACGCGACGGGCAATACGTTTCCATGGGACCACCGCCGTTCCTCGACGGGAGCATCGTGGCCAGCCCGGATGGGCGGCGCCTGTACGTGGGCACGCAGGGAGTGCTGCTGGAGATGGCCATGGCGCCGCGTGACAACGGACCCGCGGGCTGCCCCGACGTGGAAGTGCTCTCCCGCACGCCCATCAGCGCCACGCCGGACCAGATGACGGTGGACCCCACCGGTCGACGTCTCGTGTGGTCGGACAGTGAGGGGCAAACCTTCGGGATGGTCGAGTAGCCCCGGGGATCACCTCGCCACGCCGCCTCGTTCGTGCGAGGATGGCGTGAGCCACACGTCAGGAAAGTTGCGAGGTGGTCCGGATGAGCGGTCCCGTTTCAGGCGCAGGCAATCGAACCAACGTCTCACAGCGGACCACCGGCGCACCGGTGCAGAACCATCAGGGCCACGCGCATTCCCACGGCGGCGGCACGCCGGGCACCGCGCAGCCCGCACCCGGCCAGCGCCAGCAACCCTTTGGCGACGGATACGAGCGCCCGCGCCCCACCTTCCTCACCACGGGTGCCTCACGCCCTCCCCCCGCCGCGAACCTGCGCAAGGGCATGCCGGACGACGCCACCATTGCGCAGACGTTCGGCCAGCCGCTCATCCCCTCCCACAAGTTCCTCACCGAGCTGGGCGCCACGCCCGCGCAGCGTGAGGTGCTCTCCACGCTGGCCAAGGACCCGCGCTACCAGGCGTTGTCGTCGTATTTCGACAAGTTCCCCGGCGGGAATCCCATCCGGTACTCCTCGGTGCCGGGGCTGCAGATCCGTGGCGTGGAGCGTTTTGGCGGCTACTTCCCGGGCATGGGCACGCTGGCCATCAACCCCGCCAAGGCGGAGCACGTGCAGAACCCGCAGGAGCTGGCGGACACCATCATCCACGAGATGGCACACGCCGCGTTTGACGTGCGCAAGCGCGCGGAGGCCAACGGCATCAAGACGCCACCGTGGCCCCTCCCGGAAGGCGCCACGGACCTTCCCCACGACGATCACTTCGGCAACGAGGCGCGCAGCACGCGCATGGACAACCCCGCCATGGCGCCGCACCGCGACTACATGGACCGGCACTACGGCCCCGGCGCTTCCAATCCCAAGGAAGAGTGGATCGATATCAACCACGGCACGCAGCAATTCATCGTGAACATCATCAAGGACAACATCCGCCAGACGGGCCACGGCGCGCCCACCATCACGTTCGACAACCTGCAATGACGTGATGCGCGACGGTGTCGCCCTGGTGTGTTCGTCTCTTTCTCTCCACAGCTTCGGAACCGCACATGATTGCACCCCAGCACGTGGTCTCGGTGAATGCGGACCTCACCGTCCAGTTCAAGGACAGGACCGTGCCGCTGCTCGGGCTGCAGGTTGGCAAGGACCCGCGCGCGTCCCGTGACACGCTGGAGCGGCTCCTCAAGACGGCCACCGAGATCCGCCTGGTTCACGACGAGACGGTTGCCGTGGGGTCGGGGCCGGAGCCCTGCTACGTCGAGTACGTGGCGATGATCGACCGCACCGGGCCCATCTGGCTCGACGCGGGGCACATGCTCGTCTCGCAGAAGCTCGCGGTGGTGGACCCGAAGGCCACGTTCGCGCGTCGCGCGGAGTACGAGGCCACCGAGCAGAAGGCGCAACAGGGGAAGGGCCCGCGTTACCCGAATGACTGAGTGGCGCGGCGCCCAGCCTCGCCTACAGGGGTTCCCATTCAGATTGATCAGTGAAGTGATCGCCCTTGGCCGCGGAATCGCAGACAGGAATGGCTGCGCCACGGACCATTGAACCCGCTACGACAACCAATGCCCCGTGGGTCACGCTATCGACGGATTCCGTGGCGCAGCCATTCCTGCCTGCGATTCCGCGGCCAAGGGCCCGTCACTTCCAAGGTCAACCTGAACGAAAACAAGCGTAACAGCAGGCCCGGGCGAGGCTACGCCGTCGTGCGGCGAGCGGTGCGCATCATTCCCGCCGTGTCGACGGAAGCGCGTCCGTGACGGGACAGGACAACGTCGCACGGCAAATGCGCTCACGCTTGCGTCTGTTGATGAAGCGCCCCCGCCGCAGGACGGCTCATGAGCGTTGTCAACACAGCTCGCATGACGGTGTCACGTCTGCCGTGGCTGGTCGCCACCATGCTGGCGTGCGGGTGTCGACTTCCGTCGCAGCCGTGCAACTCCGACGCGGACTGCGAGGCCTTCCACCGGTGCGACACCACGCGGCCGCAATCCGACGGTGCGGGGGTGTGCCTGTCCGGCCGCTCCGGCCGAGGTCCGGCGGACGGAGGGGCCAGCGGTGGGGCGCCGTCGTCCGGCAGCAGCGCGTCCAGCGTCTCGTCGAGCAGCGTCTCCTCTGCAGCGTCGTCATCCAACAGCTCCGGCAACACGTCCAGTCGGGGCCGCTCCAGCGCGTCGTCGTCGAGCAGCTCCCCCACCGTCGCCTCCGTCAGCAGCAGTGCCAGCGCCTCCAGCAGCGCCGGGAGCTCGTCCGGGAGCAGCGCCGCCAGCGTCTCCAGCACCGCGGGAACATCCAGCAGCAGCGCGTCGAGCTCCACCAGCGCTTCCAGCTCCTCCGGTGGGCGCTGCGGCGAGAGCCCCGCTTGTGCCGTGGGCGCGCGGTGTCACGACGGACAATGCCGGACCTGGGGCCTGGCGGCCTACGACGCAACCGCCACCACGCCTCCACGCTATCGCGTCTGGGACGGCAGCAACCTCTCCGCGGAAGTGGACCTTCCGCCGACGTCCACCGACGTTGCCTGGGTGGTGCTCCGGTCATCCCCGCGTGGCAACGAGGCCGTGCTCGGCGCCCTGGATGACGACGGAAACCTGACCGTGCACACCTGGAACGGCGCGAGCTGGGGAGAGACCTGGAGCGCGGCGCTCGGCAGCATCGTCGGAGGACCACGCTCCAACACCCGACGCTTCGACCTCGCCTTCGAGGCGACAACGGGCGATGCGCTGGTGGTCTTTGCCGACGTGACCCCCACCTTCAAGTACCGTCGCCGGACGCAGGGCCGCTGGGACGAGGTCGACCAGCTTGCCGACGTGGCGCTGGATGACGTGGGGCTGTGGGTGCGCGCGGAACCGCGGCCCGGCACCAACGACGTCATGGTGGCCGTGCTCACCGGCGCCTCCGGCAACGCGCTGCACGCGCTTCGTTGGAATGGCGTCGACGAGTGGAAGAGCCGCATCGAGACCGCCGCGCGGCCGGTAGGCAGCAGCACCCCGTGCTTTGACCTCGTTGCGGAGTCCGCCACGGGGAACGTCATGCTGCTGTGGGGCGCCGCGGGCAGCACGTTGCACTCCCGCGTCTTCAGCGCGTCGTGGGGCGCCGAGACCACGGCGTACACGTTGCCCAGCAAGGCCCTGTGGGTGACCGCCGCGTCCGACCCGACGCCCGGCAGTCGCAACGTCGCGGTGGGCGTGATCACGGCCGACGCATATGTCGAGCGCGGCGTCTGGGACGGCACGGCGTGGCTGGCGCGTCCCGCCGCCGTTCCCGTGCGGGCCCATGACGTGCGTGGCGTCGACGTGGCGTTTGCGGGTACCACCGGCCGGGCCGTGTTCGCCTACAACGAGCTGGCCACGCCCACGCAGGTCACCACCGCCACGTGGACCGCCGCCGAGGGCCACGGCAACCCGGTCCTGCTGCCGCCCGCCGACGGGGACATCCTCTTCGTGCAGCTGCGCGCGGATTGGCAGACCAACGACATCATGCTGCTCAGCTCGGACACCAGCAGCGGATTGACGCAACGGTGTTGGAGACAGGGAACGTGGTCCGACGGCACGGTGACGGCCGACGGAACCGTCTCACGGGTGTCAGAGCCCTTCATGTTCTGCTGGTAGCCCACGTCACCACGGAGCGACACGACGGCTGCCACGCATGACGCTCACCGCGGATGGCCCATGGAAAAGTTCGGCCGGTACTTGTTGTTGGAGCGCGTCGCCACCGGGGGCATGGCGGAGGTCTATCGCGCCATGGCGCTTGGGACCGCGGGGTTCTCCAAGCAGGTGGCCATCAAGCGGATCCACCCGCACCTGTGCGACGACCGCTGGGTGATCCAGTGCCTGATCCGTGAAGCCAAGCTCGCCGCGGAGCTGGACCATCCCAACATCATCCGCGTCATCGACCTCGGCCGCGTTGGGACCTCGTACTTCCTGGCCATGGACTACGTGGCCGGTCAGCCGCTGGACCGCATCATGACGAGGGCGGCGGCCAGCCAACGCTCCGTGCCGACGAACCTCACGCTCTACATCATGCAGCAGGCACTGCGCGGCCTGGTCCATGCGCACCAGCGTCGGGACGTGCATGGCCAGCCCATGAACATCATCCACCGGGACGTCAGCCCCGAGAACCTCATGATCAGCTACGAGGGGATGGTGCACCTCGTGGACTTCGGCATCGCGCGTGCGGCGAACCACGCGTCCGTGACGGGGTCGGGAACGCTGGTGGGCAAGCCTGCCTACTTCAGCCCGGAGGTGGTGCTGGGCAAGCCGGTCACGCAGGACGTCGACACCTATGCCATGGCGGTGGTCCTCCATGAAGCGCTGACCCTCCGACGCTTCCGCCGGCTTCCCGAGGACACCACGTCCTGGCGCGAGGTGGTGACGAAACCCAGTCCCGAGCTGGACGGACTGCACGAGCGCCTGCCGCCACCGTTGGCGGACCTGCTGCAACGCGCCCTGCACCAGGACCCGTTGTGCCGCTACCGCTCCTCGGAGGCGCTGGCCGCGGCCCTTGGCGACGCCACCCGCCAGCTTGGTCCGGTGGGTACCGCGGAGGATGTTGCGGTCTTGCTGGCCAGCCTCTTCCCCGACGAGCTGAAGCGCGAGTGCGCGGCCCACGCCCATTTCAGCGAGCTGGTGCGCCGCCGTCCCCACCGCGAGGACCTGGAGCCGGACGGCACGCACGTCGTCACGGAGCGGCCACGCGCGTCACCGCCCCCATTGCCCGCGAAGGCGCGGAGGCCCGACCCGTGGCGCACCCGCAAGCCCTTCGCGGCCGCGCTGGGGTTGGCGGTGACCGCGCTGCTGGCCACCCAGCTCGACCTTGATGACAACGAGAGCGACTCCCGCCCCGCGCATCACGAAGGCAACGACACCACGCCAGCGCCGGAGCACCACGAGAGCGTGGCCGCGGCGAACGTCGTCAAGGAACCGCTTCCGGTACGTGCCGCGGAACCGGACCCGCTGCTCGTGACGGCCACGCCGCCGCGCCTCCTGCCTGCTCCGGTGGACCTGGCCGGCGCCGGACGGCGCGGACGGGGGCGGCTGAACCTCCAGAGTCATCCCTGGGCGCGGGTCTACGTCGACGGGCGCGATACCGGCAGGTTCACGCCGCTGATTGGGCTGGAGCTGGATGCCGGTCGTCACCAGATCCAACTGGTCAACGACGAGACCGGCGGCAGCGACACCTTCACCGTGCGCATCCGTGCAGACGTGGAACTGACGGAGGCCCGCGAGCTTCACTGACGCGAGGTGACTTCGGTGACGTCCGAGCACGCTTCATCCTCCCAGCGCAACTCGCCCACCCCCACCACACCCGCTCCGACGCCACCGGACCCCAGTCCAAGCCCGACGGGAACCAGCACCGCCACCGCAACCATTCCCGCCAGCCACGCCGCCGAGAGCACGCGGTACGACGTGGAGACCTGGGCACCGGCGTAGCGGGGATGCAGGAACATCAGCGCGTAGCTTGTCGCGGACACCAACAGCCCCAGGACCGCCGCGGACCCGAGCAGACCACCCGTCGCCAGCAACAGGCCTGACAGCCCCAGGGCGAAAGGTGGGCCATCCCGACGTGGCACCGGCGGCGTTGGCGGGACCGTGACCGCAACGGGAGGCGGCGGGCTTGCCACGACGGGCTCTGGATCCGGCGCGGTCACGACCTTCGGCGGGTCGAGATGGTCCAGCAACGCACGTCGCTGCGACTCCGGGACCGCGAGGATGAGCGGGTGACGCGGGTCTCCGGAACGCGCGAGTGGCACCTGGGTGGCGCTGCGGGCCTCCAACACCAGCTCGATCATCTCCCGGTTGCTCGAGCGCGAGAGAAGCTCGCGGTCCACGATCAATCCCCGCGCCACGTTCCCCTCCACACGGAACGCATGCTGCACGAAGCTGGTGTCCTCCGCGGCGCGCACCTGCACCACGACGAAGCCAACCTTCTCCGCGTGACGCCACAGCGGAATGGTCAGCCACGGTCCGTCGAAACGTGGCGCACCCAGGATCACGCCGTCATGGCGCTGGTGGAGCTCCGCGCGCGCGGCGAATGCCTTCCGCAGGGCGGGTGACGCCTCCAACTTGTTGGGCTCGTAGAGAGGACGCAGCGCCACAAGGTGGTCAAACGCGTCATCCGCCTCCCGGTAGCGTCCCAGCGCGTGCAGACTGGCGCCGCGGTACCAGTGGAGGAGGACCAGGTCTTCTTCGGAAAGCGCAGGATCGCCCTCCACGGAATCCAGCGCCTTCAGCGCCTGCGCTGGTGCGCCACGCGCGTACGCCCGGGTGGCCTCCTGGACGGCGGGGTGGCTGGCATGCGCCATCAACGGCACGCCCATCACGCCAAGCGTCATCACTGTCTTCAGCAGGGAGAGGTGGAGTCGCATCGCGCCGGAGGGTTCCTCCCATGGCAGAGGTGCTCCGGGAGAACACAACGCCAACGCGCAAGCAGCGTATTCCGACGACAGAGGCGAGGCATCCTGCCTCATGCGCGACATGACGACGTGCCCTCCCTGCCCCGGGAATTCCTCCAGCCCAGGGCGTGCCGCCGTCGCCATGGGGGATGCGTTGCCTGGACATGACGAGTCTCCCGGTGCGAGAGGCTACGTGGTCACGAGGATGGGAGGACGAACGTGTTCAAGCCGGTCTGGAGCGTGATGCTGACGTTGGCGGTCTGGTGTGCCTGTTCCGGTGGTCCCGACGACGGACCGGCGCCGGGCGGCGGAGACACCACCAGCTCGAGCAGTGGGGGTGCCGTGCGCACCGTCGGGACGGGTGTCCTGCTGTACAAGGGCGCGGGCGGAGGCGGACACCCCGCGGTGTACCATCCCGACGACGTGGAGACGTTCTATCGCGCGCGCGGGTTCACGGTGGCGCAGGACACATCCCTTCCCAGCAACGTTGCCGACGAGAACGCCCTGGTGGTGCTCCTCAACCCCCGCGAGGACCTGCCCGCTGGTGAGGTGTCCTTGCTGCAGACCTTCCTGTCACGCGGCGGCCGCGTGGCGGTGTTCATGGAGCACTGCAAGAACGGTTGCTACGGCAGCCCCGACCAGCTCAACGCGCTGTTCCAGGCTCTCGGCGTCAACATGGTGATGCACGCAGACGGCGGCACGGACACCACCACCGTCGAGACGCTCAGCGTCACCGCGGTGCCGCCGCTGACCACGGGTACCGAGCAGCTGGCTGTGCTGTACACCGCGAGCATCACCACGTCGGGAACCGCGCAGGTTGTGGCGCGCGCGGGCAATGGCGACGTGGTGATGGCGTACCAGGCGCTGGGACTGGGGAGCGTGGTGGCGGTGGCGGACACCAATCCGCTGGGCACCGCGCGCACCGACGGCGACAACCCCGCGCTGCTGGAAGCGCTGGCCAACCGGTTCTGACCGCCCTCACGGGGGGGACGTCGTCGTTCCCGCTTGAGACTTCCCGTCGTCGTGCGCATGATCCGGCTCGCCATCTGTTCGCTGGGGTGGAACATGTCGCTGGCGGGTTTGCTGTGCGGGATCATCGTCGCGTCGACCACCGCGTCCACGGGTCAGGCCCGTGAGATCCCGTACGACGAAGTCCCGGACCTCCACCAGGTGACCTCCCTGTCCGGGATGGGGCGCCAGGGGTACTACGACCACGTCCACGTGTGGAGCAGCGTGAAGGCGCTGCGGAGGTTCCTTCACACCCAGCTTGGCCAGCAGGTCGCGCACGACACCTTGCGCTCGGGTCGACGTGACGACACCCGCGCCGAGCGCATCCGCGCGAACATCACCAACGCGCTTGCCGCGCTGGCCACCAGGGTGGACTTCCGCTCGGAGAACCTGCTGCTGGTCTCCTTGAGCACGGGCGGGCCGCCCTATGACCGCTACGAGTTCTCCGCGTCCGACGGAAAGGCGGAGGTGCGCATGATTCCCCCCGAGGGCGGTGGCCCCCGCGGCCTGGCGCTCCGTCAGGAATTCCACGTCTACGCCGTTCCCAAGGGGTGGCGCGTGTCGCACAACGGCAAGGAGGCCGTCCCGGATTCCGCCACGCAACCGTGGTCCCTGGAGCTGCCTCCGCATGCGCTCGCCGCCAGCGTGCTGCGACACGACAACGCGCTCCATGTCAGTCGCGTGGCCTTCTCACCGGACTCGCGTTTCCTGGTGTCCGCCGACGACGAGCGACAGGCCTACGTCTGGGACCTGGCGAAGCGCACCGCGGTCCACCGCTTCCACGGCGACTACTTCAACAACATGAACCACCTCGTGGGCTACGGGTTTCTCAGTGACGGCACGCTGCTGGTGACCGGCCTGCTGGAATACACGGTGTGCTCGCGCCGGAACCGCCGGTGGTCGGACGTGCGCACGACCTACGCTCCGCCGGGCGCGGTGCACTCCGCCGATGTTGCGCCGACCGGACGCGTGGCCATTGCCATGGCGGCGCCGTGGAAGAAACCCCAACCGGACCTGCGGCTCCTGGACCTGCGCGAGGGCAAGCTGGTGCCCCTCAAGACGCTTCCCATCCGTGCCACCGCGGTGGCGCTCAGCGCGGACGGTGGGCGCGTGATGGTGGCGGAGCTCATGGATGATGCCTCCACCCGCGTGCGCATGGTCTCCGTCCTCGACGGCACCACGCTGTCCGAGGTGTTCCTCCGGGAATACAACGAGCACCTCTCGCTGGCGCCGGACGCGGGACGCGTTGCGGTGTGGAACACGGTGCAGCACGCGCGTCCGGACCGGATCGAGGTCTGGGACCTGGCGGAGAAGCAGGCGGTGACGTCGGTGGAGGTCCCCAAGGGCTCCATCCCGTCCTTTGACCTGAGCCCCAACGGAAAGTTCCTGGTCATGGTGGCGTCGGGCACCGCGCGGCTCCATGAGATCCCCGACGGTCGCGAGCTGCGACGCTGGCCCGTGCACGACCACCGCGTGAGCAACATCGCGTTCTCCCGCGACGCGCGGATGTTGGCCTACGCGGACCACGGCGGCGTGGTGCACGTGCAGGAGCTGCTCAGCGGGAAGAACCTGGTGCAGCCCCGGTGAAACGTCGATGACGGGGCGCGCTCACAACACGCGCAGCGACGGAGAACCGGCCGGAGCCGAGGGCGCGGCACAGGCTTCGTCGGTGGTGGCCACCTCGTCAATCGGCATCTCGTCGCCACCGGAGTCCAGGCGGTCCACCCCGAACAGCTCCCGCAGCCGGCCATCCAGCAGGTGCGTGGGCACCACGTTGGAGAGCGCGGCCAGCATGTTGCCCTTCACCGCGGGATTCTCCGCGTGCAACGACGCCAGCAGCTTCTTCACCTGCTTGCGCTGCAGGTTCTCCTGGCTGCCGCACAGGTCACACGGGATGACCGGGAACTGCTTGAGCCGCGCCAGCTCCGCCAGGTCCTCCTCCGCGCAGTAGAGGAGCGGACGGATCAACGTGTTCTTTCCGTCGTCGGAGCGGAGCCGCGGCGGCATGGCCTTGAGCTGGCCGGAGTACAGCAGGTTCAGCAGCAGCGTCTCGATGACGTCGTCACGGTGGTGGCCCAGCGCCACCTTGGTGGCCCCGAGCTCGCTGGCGGTCTTGTAGAGGATGCCCCGCCGCAGCCGGGAGCACAGCGAGCAGTACGTCTTCCCCTCCGGCACCTTCGCCTTGACGACGGAGAACGTGTCCCGCTTCACCATGCGGTACTCGACGCCCTCGGCCTCCAGGTAGTCGCGGATGACGTGCGCGGGGAAGCCGGGGTGGCCCTGGTCCAGGTTCACCGCCACCAGCGAGAATTCATACGGCACCCGACGCTGCACCTCGCGCAACAGGTGCAGGAGGCCATAGGAATCCTTGCCGCCGGAGAGGCAGACCATGACGCGGTCCCCCGGCTCCAGCAGCGTGAAGTCGCGACACGCCCGCGAGACCTCACGCAACAGGTTCTTCTCGAGGCGCTCCATGCCCACGCTCACGGCCGCGCGCGGTTGGTGATTCCCACCGCGTCGTAGCACCGCGCGAGCACCTCCCGCGCCACCGCGCGCGCCCGTTTGCCTCCCTCGACGAGAATCTCCTCCATCTCCCGCTCCGCCACGGGGTCCTCCAGGTACCGCTTGTACGCGGCGCGCGCGGGACCAAACCGCGCATCCATGCGCGCCATGATCTCCTTCTTCATGTGCCCGTATCCCGGCGCGCCCTCACCGCCCTTGCGCACGCGCTCGCGCCATTCCTGGCGCTCCTGGTCGTTGAGGAACAGCTCCAGGATGGTGAGCGAGGGAATGCCTTCCGGCTCCTTGGGCTCGGCGGGCTCGCGGCTGTCGGTGACAATGCGGTTCACCGCCTTCTTGAGCTCATTGCCTTCCAGGAACATGTCAATGGTGTTCCCGTAGCTCTTGCTCATCTTCTCCCCGTCGACGCCGGGGACGGTGGGTGTGCGCGAGAAGACCCAGCGCGGGTATTTGAGGAGCTCCTTGCCCTGGCCGAAGCGCTGGTTGAAGTAGCCCGCCATGTCCTGCGTCATCTCCACGTGCTGCTGCTGGTCCTTGCCCACCGGGACCACGTCGGAGTCGTAGATGAGGATGTCCGCGGCCATCAGGATGGGATAGGTGAACAGGCCCACGTTGGGCGAGAGGCCCTTGGCGACCTTGTCCTTGTAGGAGTGCGCGCGCTCCAGCAGACCCATGCCGGTGCACGTGGCGAGCAACCAGGTGAGCTCGGTGACCTCGGGCACGTCGCTCTGACGGAAGAACACGGCCTTCTTCACGTCCAGACCACACGCCAGGTACGTGGCGGCAATGGTGCGCACGAAGCGACGCAGCGTCTCGCGGTCGGAGATGGTGGTGAGGGCGTGGTAGTCCGCGATGAAGAAGAACGCGCTGTCGCCGGGAGGAAGCTCCTTGGACGCGGTGACGTGCTGCTCAATGGCCCCGAAGTAGTTGCCGATGTGGGGGATGCCAGAAGCCTGGATGCCAGAGAGATAACGGGTCATGGCGCCTCAGCTATCACAACCATACGCGACGTGTGAGCGGCCCCGGGCCCGCCGCGCGCACCTCGTGGTAGCGATTGGGCGGGGGGCCGTGCAGGTCGCGTCACCTCGTCACTCCGCTCCAGCTTGTGCGCGCGCGTGATCTCCAGCGGCACCGTCAGCATGGGGGGCCGCGCGCTCGTCAGCCGGCCGGGGCGGGCGATACAACGTCGTGGTGCCACGGATCATTCCCCTGCTGTTGTGCACCGCGCTGGCGTGCGCGCCGGATGACAACGTGGCCACCCCCGACAGCGGTGCTCCCCCCGACGCGGCGAGGGCCTGCGTCGACGGTGACGTCACCCGCGAGCGCCACGGCACCGACTGCCTGTGTTGTCACCAGGGCCAGTTCAGCGTGGCGGGTTCGCTGGAGTTGGGCGTGACGCCATTCCGTGTCGTCGTGCGTGATGCGGAGGGCCGTACGCTTCCCATGGCGCCGGATCCCCACGGCAACTTCTTCCACCACCATCCCCTCACCGCGCCGCTGCAGGCGTGGACCATCAACCGCGACGGCGGCGTGCTCAGCCGCATGGAGGCGCCGGTGCAAGATCCCTCCTGCAACCGCTGCCATCATCCTGGCGGAAGCGCGGGCGGGTATGTCCACTGACGGAGGAACCTCATGCGTATGACGTTGGCAGCACTGCTCCTGCTCTCCGCCTGTACCGCCAGCAACGCAACCCCTGACGCGGGCGCGCCCTCCCCTGACGCCGCGACGAGCCACCGCGACGACGTGGACGCCGGTCCGCCGCCGGAGTTCCCCGACGCGGGATTCCTGGAGTCGAGCTTCTGCTTTGGCCCGCCCGCGGCGTGGGGCCACTTCTACGTGTGGACGGTGGACTTCGCCACGCAGGAGCGGGTGCTGGACAGCGTGGCGTCGGTGGAAGAGGGCGGCATCTACCTGCCGGACCACAACGCGTACGCCTACGGCGCGCACGGCAACGCGGAAGGCCGGCTGGACCTGCGCTTTCCCACGTCGACAAACAAGGGCTTCCACACTTTTGCGGACGGCTACTTCTACGGCGCGCTGGTGTGCAATCCGGCGGAGAACAACGCGGCGGTGATCCTGATGCGGCCGTTGGGTCCCGGTCGGGACAAGCCGCTGCTCGCCAACGCGCGCGCCACGCCCTCGACGGTGCAACCCGGTGGCAGCTTCACGCTGCAGGTGGACCTCAGCAAGAATACCGACACCGCGGAGCACTCCGACGAAACCTTGTGGGTGGAGCCCATCACCGGCACCAGTGGCCGGCTGCTCCCGCCGTCACCGCCGGTCAACGAGAACTTCCCCGACGGAACGTATGCCGCCACGCTCACCGCGCCGTCGGAACCCGGGACCTACCGGTATTACCTGAGCGCCACGTTCCACAATTGCGTGACGTCGGACCGCGCGGTGGTGGACGTGATGGTGACGCCGTAGCGGCGCATTGGAGCAGTGTGCCCGTGTCGGCGGGGGCGGCGAACACCTAACCCCCCACGTTCACGCCACTGCGCTCGCTCGCCCCCCTTCCCCACACCCGCTCACCGTCGTCAACCGTTGCGGGGAAGGGGGGCCACGCATTGGTCTGGGGCATTTTCTCGTCGGAAAGAGGGCGGCTGTGCCCATCGATTGCCCCCCTTCCCCGGCTCGGTGACGACGGTGACCGGGTCTGGGGAAGGAGGGCGAGCGAGCGCGGTGGCGTGAACGTGGGGGGTTGGGTGTTCGCCGCCCCCGCCGACACGGGCACACTGTTCTGGCTCAGTTCCCAACTCACCGCGCGGGTGGGAGGACCTGCTGAGCTCAGCGCACCGTCAGCGTGAAGCGACCGCCGTTGCGACGCAGCTCCGCCAGCATGTCCTCACGGAACCGACGCTGCGTGGCCGCGTCACCCACGATGCCGATGCAGCCCATGGTGCCCGGCGTGCCGCCGTCGGGGTGGATGCGCAGCAGGGAGCGGTTGGCGCCCACGCGCGGGTCGTACTTGTCATTGAGCGCGAACGAGTACCCCACGCCACCCACGTTCATGCTGCGGTCGCTGCGCTGGTCCATGTGACGCGTCACCGTGTACTGCCCCGGCGGCAGGTTGCCGCGACCGTGCCCGCCGCTGCGGAAGTTGTAGGTGCGCCCGTTGACGGTGATGCGGCCCTCCACCATCTGGTTCCGCTGGCCCGCGCGACTCACGCGGTCAAACGTGGCGGTGCCGTTGGGGGGATTGCCGCGCGTCGACGTGGGATTGGTGCGCGTCGTCTCACCGGTCTGCGCGGGCTGGCGCGGGTTGTTGCGCGGCGTCTCCCCGGTGCGCGTGGGCTGGCGCGGCTGGTTGCGGGCGGGACGCTGCGCGGCGGGGCGCTGGGGCTGGCGCTGCTGCGTCCGGCTGGGGGCACGGCTCGACGGAGGCGTGGACTGCGGAGAGGCGCTCTGCAACGAGCTCAGCGTGTTGGCGTCGGCGCGGCCGCTGGGGTCCTGGCCCTGGCCCTGCTGGAACTGGCGCAGCGCGGCCTCGGTCTTGGGACCGAACTTCCCGTCGACGTCAAGCTGGGCGCCGGACCGGTTGAGCTGCTCCTGCAGGTGGCGGACGGAGTCTCCCTGCACGCCGCGAGAGAGGGAAGCGCGCCCCTCCCTCACGGCCTCCAGGGACGGCGCCGGCGTATAGCTGTTGCGCATCCGCTGCTCGAGACCCGTTCCCTGACCACGCGCCATCTGCCGGGCGCCCGCCTGCGTGCCGGTATCCGCCGGTTGTCGCATCTGCGGCGGAGCGGCCTGGGGCGCGGGGGCTTCGGGCTCGGGCTGGTTCTGCTTGGGATTGTCGACGCCGGGGGTGATGCCCTGGGCCAGCATCTCCAGCAGGTTCATGCCGTAGGACTGGGCCACATCACGAAGGGGACTGAGTGCCATGGAAGCTCTCTCCGTTGGAGTTCGATGTCGTTCTCGGTCCCACGTGCCCACCGGTGCGTGCGCGGGCGTAGGTTGATCGGCGGAGTTGCGTGGACCCGGACAACTGACCGACGTCCCTCGACACTCCGCTCAAGACGGCCCGCTGGTTGACGCCGGTGCCGTCGCTGGACTCCGCTGCGAGCCGTCAGTGTGGAGGCAGCATGCGTCGGTGGTTGCTCAGCGTGATGATCGGGGTCCTCTTCCAGGCGTCGGTGGCGCGGGCGCAGCCCATGTCCACCGAGGATGTCGACGAGGAGCTGGACCCGATGGTGGAGCGGTGGATCGCGTTTGCCTCGAGCACGCAGACGCGGGCGGGGCTGGCGCTGGCGGCCACCGGTCTCGTCATGGCGCTTCCCGGCGTGGTGCTGCCGGGTGCCGCCATCCTCGTCGGTGCGCTGAGCTCCCCGCGCCACGAGCTCTCCGGCACCGGGGTGCGTCTCATCGCCGGCGCGGAGCGCGCGCGCGGACAACCCGCGTTCGACGTGCTGGGCTACCACCTGGAAGGCGCCTTCGCGCTCACCGCGCTCTCGTTGGTTCCCACCTCGTTCCTGCTGCTCGGCGGCCACGCCGCGGTGGTGGTGGGCGCGGTGATGGTGCTCAGCCAGCTCCCGACCGTCTTCCGTGACGACGACGAGGAGCCGCCGCCGGCCGGTCCGATGCGCACGGAGGAGCGCGCGGTGACGTCGTTCACGCGCATCCGGACCGAGGGCGCGGTGCATGTCACCGTGACCCAGGGAGCAACCACCGGCGTGCGCGTCACGGCGGAGGAACGGCACCTCCCCAACGTCACCACCCGCGTGGAAGGTGACACGCTCGTGATCTCCACCGGCGGCCGGTTCCGGTTCCGCACCGCGCCCCACGTGGAGGTGACCGCTCCGCTCGTCGAGGATGCGGAGATTGCCGGCGTGGGTGAGCTCACGCTGAGTGGAATTTCCGGGGAGACGCTGCGCGTCCGCATCGGCGGCGCCGGCTCCATCGACGTCGAGGCCAACGTCCGCACGCTGACGGTGGAGATCGCCGGGGCGGGCAACGCCAGGCTGCGCGGCACGGCGGAGGAGCTGCGCGCTTCGCTCTCCGGGGCGGGGTCGCTGGATGCCAAGGCGCTGCCGGTGCGTCGGGCTTTCGTGCAGGTGAACGGCGCGGGCAACGCCAGCGTGGCGCCCACGGAGCTGCTGGATGCTTCCATCTCCGGCATGGGCAACGTGAGCTACGTGGGGAATCCGCAGACCGTGCGCAAAGACGTGAGCGGCCTGGGGCGCGTGCACCAGGAGTGACAGAGATGCGTGGTGGCGTGGTCCTGGTGTCCGCGTTTCTCGTCGGCGGTTGTGGGCCCTGCGGTCCGCCCTCCCCCCGTCCCGACGGAGGCTCCGGCAGCAGCGGAAGTGTGAGCGTGGAGGGAGCGATCCTCGCCGGTGCGGCCCGTCGCAGCGTGGCACCGCGTGGCTTCGAGATTCCCAATCCGCGCTACCTCACCGCGGAGGACTGCGACCCCGTCCAGCTCACGGAAAGCTGGCCCCGCTGCGGCACCTTCCCCACGGTGCTGGATGACTGCGGCCGGGACGGCATCTGCCCCGGCGACGCACGCCACCTGGCCCCCGACGTCGATGGCACCGAGCGGGACGGCAAGCACGACTTCTTCCTGGACTGCGGGACCGACCGTCTCTGCCCGGGCAACACGCCGGAGCTCGACGACCCGACCACGCCTGCGGACGAAGCGACCAACGGCATGGACGATGACGGCGACGGCGCCACCGACGACGGCACGTATCCCGGCCCCGACTCGGACGGCACCGAGGGCGACGAGGCATTCCAGGCCGCGTGGATCGCAGGATACGGCAACAACCGCCCCGCGCTCGGCATCCACGACGACATTGACGTGCGCTGCCTGGCCCTGCGCGTGGAGGGCACCACCGCCGTGGTGTGCAGCCTGGACGTGGTGGGCCTCTTCCACAACGAGGTGGAGCGGGCGCGCGCGCTGCTGCCCGTCAAGCGCCCCGACCTGCACGTGGACTACCTCGCCGTGGCCGGCAGCCACACGCATGAGAGCGTCGACACCATTGGCCAATGGGGCCGCGCCGATCCGGTCCCTTCCACGCCGGGCCGACTGCCGGGTCACAACGCCTTCGTGGTCGCGCAGATCGTCGACGCTGCCGCGGCCGCGGTGGACGCCCTGGCGCCCGCGGAGCTGCACCTGTTCCACACCACCACCGGCCGCGAGGGCTTCCTCCACGACGGACGGGTGCCCTTCATCTTCGACGACTCGGTGAACGTCGTGGAGGCGCGCGCGCGGGACGGGACCACCATCTTCACCGTCGTCAACTGGGGGAATCACCCGGAGGTGCTAGGCGACCGCAACAACCTCTTGTCCAGCGACTTCGTTTCACCGCTGCGTGACGCCGTCGAGGGCGGGCTCCCGGCCACCACGCTGCGGCCCGCGTTCCCGGGTCGCGGCGGCATGACCATCTTCCTCAACGGCACCGTGGGCGGACTGATGGCTCCGCTGCACGTGGACTTCGTGGCCCGCGACGGAACCCCACGTCCCGACAGCTCCCGCACCCACGCCCGCACCCGCGACTACGGTGAGCTGCTCGCCGACAAGGTGCTCGAGGTGATGCAGGGACAACCGCTCCAGACGGTGACCCGCGCGGCGCTGGCCATCCGCTCCGAGGAACTCTTCATTCCCGTCGACAATCCCATCTTCACCAGCGCCTTCCGCCTCGGCATCTTCGACCGTGAGGCTTTCGACGAGGCCACCGGGCAGGTCGTGGACTCCTCGCAACTGGGCCTGGGCGGAATCACCGCCAGCATCCGCACCGAGGTGTTCTTCCTCGCGCTCGGTCCGTGGCGCATGGCGGGTGTGCCCGGCGAGATGTTCCCGGAATCCGCCGTGGGCGTGGACCCGCGCGCGGCCTGGGCCTGCAACCCGTCCCCGACGACCACTGCCCCGCGCAGGACAGCTGCACCTCCAGCCAGCCCGCCGTCCCCTGTCCGGAGACGCCACCGCCGGGCGGATACGCGGATTGTGATTGTGAGACGTGTCGGCTGTGTCGCGCGCCGCGGCTGGAGGATGCGCCGCCAACCGCGCTGAAGGAGCGCATGGGCGGCGTGGTGAACATGGTGCTCAGCCTGGCCAATGACGAAGTGGGGTACCTGGTTCCGTCGTGGCAGTGGCAGGTCAGTGAGCGCGCACCGTACCTGTGTCACGCGTGGGATCACTACGAGGAGACCAACAGCGTGGGACCGGAGGCTTCACCACGCGTGGAGGCGGCGCTGCAGCGGCTGATGACCGCGCCATGATCACGGCTGCGGGCGTTTCCACCTCGAGACGCGCGTGTGCAACACCCAGCCATCCCGGTCAAAGGACGTGGTCCATTCCGCGGCGTGCGCCCCCAGCGCGTCGAACCGCTCGCCGGGCCGGTTGCGGATGAGGACGTGGTCATAGGCCACCAGCATGGCATCCGCGTCCCAATCCTGCGGCTCGAACTCCGACGGCGCGGGCACCTCGCTGCGGTCCACCAGCTGCACCGGCACCTGCGGAAAACGCCCGAAGCCGTTCGCCGGGACCGTGTCCCGACGCGCCGCCATCAGCACCCCGTAGTGCAGCAGCGGGTAGCCGTGGATGACGGGGCTGGTGTTGTCCAGCATCAACGCCACGGTGCGCGTGCCCGGCTTCACGTGCTGGATGGCCTCGTCAAACGGTCCCACCTGCGCGCTGAACCGCTTGAGGTGCACCGCGAAATTGATCCCCGTGGCCACCGCCACGACGGCACACAGCACCTGCGCCGTCCGGTGCCGCACCGTCCACGCCGGCACCGCGGCCAGCGCCAACAGCAGCATGGGCCCCACGTAGCGTTGACTGATGAGGTGCTGCCACCGCGTCCCCGACGGAGAAACCAGGTACACCACCAACGTGGCCACCACCGCGGCCAACGCGGCGAAGGGAACCGACGGTGCGCGACGCGTCTCCGGCCGGTACGCGAAGGCCAAGAGCAACAGCGCCGCCACCGCCGCCATGGACCAGCCGTCGGTCCCGTCGACAAATGCGTTGTGGACGCTGACTCCCATGGCATTGCGCCAGAACTGCGAGAGCGCTTCCGCCGGCGGCACGTGATCCACCGGAGAGCCCGGCGGCGCGTACTGCTGCGCGTGGAAGAGCCACCCCACCAGCAGGACTCCAGCGGGGACCAGCGCCAGGCACGCGTGCAGCACATCACGTCGTCGAGAGAGCCAGCACGGCGCGGTCACCACCACGCACCACAGGCCCGCCAGCGCCAGCACCTGCACGTGCGTGAAGTAGAGCACCATGCCCAGCAACGTGAGATTCCGCCGGGAGCGCGCGGGATCCATCACGCAGCGGGACATCTCGGCCACCAGCAGCAGTCCCAACGGCACCGCGAACACGAAGCTGGCAAAGCCCATCCAGAACGAGAACGAGCACGCGAGCGGAAAGGCCAGCAACGTGAACGCGGTCTCCCGGTCCCAGGTGCGCGCGAGGTGCCGGACCGCCAGCGGGGTCAACGCCAGGGCCAGCGCCAAGAGCAGGCGCACCGCCCACTCCGCGCCCACGACGAGCGAGAGCAGCGTGGCCAGCGCGTAGAACACCCAGTAGGGAGCAAGCGGCTCGGCCAGGCGGAAGTGCCCCACGGTGCCGCCGCCCAGCAGCATGTCGCGCTTCACCTGCACCAGGTGCATGTGCTGCGGCAGGTCCACCAGTGGCAGGTACGCCTCGGAGAGGAGCGGCCCCGCGTAGAGGATGCAGCACAGCAGGTAGACCACCGTGCCCCACTGCCGCTCCGTCGTCACTGCTCGCCCGTCACCTCGCCGCAGAGCTGGCTCCAGCGGCCCACGAAGCGACCCAGGTTCTCTCCCGCCTCCGCCGTGAACGCGCGTCGACCCGCCACCGCTCCCATCACCGTGGTGCGCGTGCGGTGGAGCTGCCCGGTGAATCCCGCGTTGTCGAACGTGCCCGCCATCAGCGCCAGGTACATCCCGTCGGGCGCCACCACCTTGGCGTAGAACGGCCGGCTGCCATCCCGCATCTCACCCCAGATGCCGCGCACCAGACCCAGCCGCGTGCCATCCGCCGCCAGGTAGCGCCCCACGAAACGACCCAGGCGCCGCCCGTCGCTGGAGATGGCCCGCACGCCCCAGTGCCCCACCATGAAGCCCTGCACACAATCCGCGTCGTCGCCGCGCTGCTGGAACCCGCGCACCATCACGCTCCGGTCCGCCACCGGCGCACCCAGGTGATCCACCAGCAGCGCGCTCGCGTTCAACGGGAGCTCCACGTCGTCAGGCGTGCCGTTGACGTCGCTGGAGAGGCTCAGCACGCCCTCGCGCGCGTCCCCGCTGCCGGTGTGCAGGTCCGGGTGCAGCACCACGCGCAGGAACGCGCCGCCCAGGCCGCCCGGCGCATCCACGTCGACCTCGAGCGCACGCAGCGGGTCGGTCCCGCGGGTGATGCCCACGCTGGCCTCGGAATCCAATGTGAGCAGCCGGGTCACCACCAACGCGCCCGTGTCCGTCGTCACCGCGCTGGTGATCGGCACGCCCGGTCCGGCGTCCACCGCGCGCGCGAACCGGCCCCACGCCGTCAGCAGGTGGAAGGTGCGTGGTGCGTCGGCGCCGGTCTGGGCCTCCGCGGCGGCCACCGCTTCCGCGCCCGCGTCGACGCTGTGCCCCGCGGACTCCGGCGCCACCGGATCCTCGCGGGCAACTTCCGGGTCCTCCAGGCCGTTGGGGTAGCCGGTGCCGCTGAAGAAGATGGCCGGGTTCTCGTCCTCCTCGCGCATGGCGTACCCGTTGAGGCCCACCACCAGCATGGCCTCCAGCTGCTCCTCGACGGTGGTGCCGCCGCTGGAGTTGGAAGCGCTGGTGCTCGACGTGCTGGAGGTGCTGGTGGTGTTGACGCTGGTGGACGAGGTTGCGCTGGTGGAGCTGGTGCTGGACGTGCTCGCCCCCGACGTGGACGTGGACACCGACGTGCTGCCGCTGTCGGAGGAGGTGGTGCTGCCACCGGAGCTGGTGGAGGAGGCGGAGCTGGTGGAGGTGGAGGTGCCGCTGGTGGCAGGGCTGCAGGCTGCCCACGCCATCGTCAGGATGGCCGCCGCGGTGGTGGACGCCAAGCGCATGCCGGAACGCTAGCACGTCCCGGTGTAGAACAACCCGGCTCCCCTCGAGCGAGGGGGGCGGGAACATGGGTCGTGGGATGGATGTGCAGGAGCACCCGGGAAGACGACGTGGTCCGCGCCCCAGTCTGTGGGTGGCGCTCGGCGCGTCCGTGGCCCTGCACCTCTTGCTGGTGAACGCGGTGCAACGTCTCCCCGTGGCTCCGCCGCCTCCGCCGCCCCGTCGGGAGCCCATCACCATCACGTTCCAGAAGATCCCGCCCCAACCCGCCACCTCCACCGTCGCGGATCCCAACACGCCACACGCCCCGTCCAGCCGGGCCCCGCGCCCGCCACCCGTCGAAGAGAAGCGCGAGGATCCCCGCCCCGACGGCCAGGTGGTGCGCCTCCCGCCACCCAAGGTGGCCCAGAAGCCCGACGAGGCGCGCTACCTCAGCGAGTTCGACCGCAAGGTCCAGCAGGAGACCCGCGCCCGGAAGACGTCCAACAAGGCGCCGCCCGCGGAGGAGTTTGTCGACGAGGAGAACGCACCCGCGGAGAAGCAGGAGGTCCCGTCCGAGGAGAGCGCACCGGAGGGGGGACGCAGCGGCACCACGGCTGCCTCGCAGCTGGCACTGCGTCTCAACCGGCTGGGCACCACCGAGGAGCAATACGCGGGCGGTGGGCTCATGGAGATGTGGCGTGCGGCGGAGCGCGGGCAGCGCGGAACGGTGGCGGGAGCCATGGGCGCCGACGAGGAGGAGCAGGCCGGCGGCGAACTGCCCGACGACGAGGGCGCGGAGGGCACCGGCGGCGAAGGGGAAGGCGCGGGACCCTCGGGGCCGGTGGAGCTCTCGCTATCTCCCAGCGCGGCCTCGCGCATTGCCGGCGGCGCTCCCGCCAATGACGCGCTCGACGAGATCCCGGAAGGCGCCGGCACGCTGCTCAACTCCAAGCAGTGGAAGTACGCGGCGTTCTTCAACCGCGTCTCCGACGCCATCCGTCGTCACTGGCGCCCCAACGACGCCCTGCGCAGCCAGCGCGACGACCCGCGCCTGCAACGCGCGCACAAGCGCACCACCACGGTGGAGCTGACCCTGGACCGCCAGGGCCGCGTGGTGCGCGTGGTGGTGGAGCGCTACTGCGGGCTACCAGACCTCGACGAGGAAGCGGTCCGCGCCGCGCGCGCCGCCGGCCCCTTCCCCAACCCCCCCGAGGGTCTCTTCGAGGGGAAGGACGTGTTCACGTTCCGCTTCGGGTTCCAGGTCTCCTTCGAGCGGGAGCGGGGGCCGATGATGTTCGCGCCCGGCGCGTTTGGCCGCTGAAGCGCTCCCTACCCACGTCGTCTCTCAGGCCTGCTGACCGCGCGGCAGCACCACCTCCACCAGCGCTCCTCCCTCGGGAACATTGCGACGGACGAGCAATCCCCCGCTGGCGCGGACGCGCTTCTCCGCCGTGTAGAGGCCCAATCCCAGGGCGCCGGGCTTGGTGGTCTCCAGCGGGGTGATCACGCCCTCCAGCTCCTCGGGGCGGAAGCCGGGGCCGTTGTCGCGCACCAGGATCTTCACCGCGGCGGGCGGCTGGGCATGCCAGGACACCTCCACGCTGGTGGCCACGAAGCCGCCGGCGCCCTCACACGCGTTGCGCACCAGTTCCTCCAGCAGGCCCCGCAGCGCCTCCTCGCCACCCGCCACGCACGCCACCACGTCGTCCTCGCCCCGCAGCATGATGTCCACCCGCGGGTGCTGCGCGCCCAGCTGCTCCCGCACCTCCTCCGCCACGGGCGCCACCACCACGTCATGCAACACCGCGCGCGCCCGCTCCCGGCCCACGCGCTTGGCGTCCTCCACCTGCGCCTTGATGCGCCGCAGCGACGAGAGCAGGTCCTGCGCAATCTCCCGCAGCTCGGCGGGGTCCTGCTTGCCCGGCTCCGCCGCGAGCAGCCGCACCAGCGCCTCGGAGTTCAGTGCCGCGCTCATGACCATGTTGCTGACGTCGTGGTTCCGCCCCAGCACGCCTTCCAGCGTCCCGGTCAGCCGCTCCGCCTCACGCCCCTGCTCCAGCAGCACCTGCGCCTGGATGGCCGCCCGCAACCGCGTCACCTGCGCGCGCAACAGGTCGGCGCGCACGGCAAGGTGGCCCAGCAAGAGCATCCCCAGCACCGCCAGCGGCCCCACCACGAGGAGGATGACCCGGTGCTCGCGCGTGGGCGCCAGGGCCAGGGCCGCCAGCGCCGCCAGCAGCGCGCCCAGTGCCAGGAAAGGTTCCCGGAGCGTGACGCGGTGAAGGTGCCCCAGCCCCCCCGCCACGACGAGGAACACCGCGCACAACACCGCACCACCCGGCACGCTGCAAAAGGCGATGAGCGAGGCGCAGAAGAAGTGCAGCCACGCCGCGAAGAGCAACGCCACCGCTCCCGTGACC
>JBFMGU010000122.1:0-31468 GCA_040752415.1 Myxococcota bacterium | reverse complement strand
CCGAGTTCAAAGCGGTGCTGCGCGCCCCCGCTCTACCGGGTCACAGCACGGGCGCTTGCACACGCACTCCCAAAGCTTCGCGCCCCTGGGGCTTGGCGCTAATCGCGAGCTACCGCTCGAACAGCTCCGAGACCGGGATGATGCGCACCCGCTCCGGCGTCAGCTTGAGGTCATACGACGCAATGGCCCGGTCCTCCTCCTGCTCCCTGGGATCCAGCATGCGCGTTTTCTCGTCGTGGCGCGGGCTGGGAGCACCGCTGAGCAGAAACGCCTTCAGCTCCTGTGCATCCGCGGCCAGGAAGGTCACCACGGCGTCCTCCGCCTGGAGGTGTCGCTTGATGGCAGCGTTGACCTCCTCCAGCGTCAGCGTCTCCAGCCGCGCGCGCAGGCTGGCCAGGAACTGCGGGGTACCGTTGATGACGTCGTCAATGGCCAACCCCAGCTTGCGGTTCACTCCCTGCTCCCAGAGCAACGTGTAGCCCTTCAGGAAGTTTCGCGTGCGCTCGAGCTCCTCCGACGTCAGCCCCAGCTCGACGAGCTTCCGCAGCTCCCTCAGCGCCTGGCGCGCCGCGAACACGCGGTCGTCCTTCTCCACTGGCCGCACCCACACCGTGAACGCGTGTTGTCGACGAGGAATGTTCGTGAGCGCCAACGTCTCCGACCCCTCCTGGAGGAAGTGCTCCAGATACGCGTAGTCGCCATAGTTGAGACCGCGCAGCTCGCGCATGCGAATGAACAACCGCCCGCCCATCTGCCGGTGCTCGCCGAACGCGCTGGTGGCCACCATCAGCGGAATGAAGTCCGGGTGGGAACGGCTCAGCCCATGCCGGAAGCCGATGTCGACGGGAGTGGCCTCCGCATCCTTCTGGATGATGTGCACCTGCAACCCCTGCAGTCGCGGCAGCTCCGGCAACGGCAGCGACTCCCACGACGTGCCCGCCGGCAGTCGCGCCACGCCATCGCGGAACACGGTCTCCACCTCGGGCGTGAATCCACCGCCCAGTCCCGCCACCAATCGCGCGCGCGTGAACACGCGGGTGCGGTGCGCCTTGAGCTGGTCCAGCGTGAGCGCCTTGAGGGACTGCACGGTACCCTCGGGAATGCGCGCGTAGGGATGGCCCTGCCACAGGTACGTTGCCAACGCCGCCTTCCCCAGGCTCTCGTCGTCACCCTCGCGCAGTCGATGCTCGATGTCGGTGATGGCGTCCTGCCTGAGCCGCTGGAAGTCGCGCGGGTCCATGCGGGGGTGGGCCAGCACGTCGAAGAGGAGGGGCAACGCGCGCGCGGCCACGTCGCGGTGCACACGCATGCGGAAGACCGTGGCCTCCGCGTCCACGTGGTAGACGACGTCCGTGGCGAATGGGAACAACTCCCTCCGCAGCTGCGCCGCATCCATGCTCTCGCTGGCTTCCGCCATGACGCCGGCCAGCAACGCGGTGATGCCTTCCTGACCCGGCGGATCGTCGACGCTGCCGCTGCGGAACACCAGCCGTACCGCCACCACGGGGGAGCTCGGGTCGGCTTGCGTGACCACCACGGGCTCCGGGGCCTTGGGCGGTTCCGGCATCGGCGCCACGGGTTTCTCGACGGGTGGAGGCGTCGACTTCTTCTGCGCCTTGTCGCCGCCGCAGGCAACCAGGAGCGCGCACGAGGTGACGAGGAGGAAGCGCTTCATCACTCGCCCTCCCCGGGCACGCGCAGGGTCACCAGCGTGCGGTTCGCGGGCACCAGGTAGCGCGCGACAAACGCCTTGATGTCGTCGTTGGTGACGGCGTCCAGCGCGGTGAATTGCTGATCCAGCCACTGGAGGTTCCCGGTGATGCCCAGGATGTTCGCCAACGTGTCCGCCACCGCGCTGTCCCGCTCCAGCGACGAGAGAAACGCGTAGCGCTCCCGGCTCTTCACCGCCGCCAGCCGTTTCTCGTCGACACCATGCGCGGCCACCCGGCTCAGCTCGGCGTCGATGGCCGCCAGGATCTCCGGGAGCCGGGCCGGGTCACGCGCGCTGGCGGTAACCACGAACAGGTGCGGCTCCCGACGGTCCGGCGACCATGCATCCAGCTCGTCGGAGATCTGCTTGTCCAGCACCAGGTCCTGGTACAGCGGGCTTGTGGAGCCGAACACCAGCTCCTGCAGCAGGCTGGCCACCGCGCGCTCCCGTGCCGTGCGCGGCGTGGCCTCCGGCGTGTGCCAGCCCATCATCATCTTTGGTTGGGCGGGGCGGTCCCAGGGCAGTTCCACCTTCCGCTCCGCGCGCTGCGGCGGCTCCCTGGCCGTCTTGGGCTCCACCGCGCGACCGCGCCACCCTCCGTACGCGCTCTCAATGAGGGCACGTGCCCGCTCCGGGGCAAAGTCCCCCACGAGAATCACGGTGGTGTTGTCCGGCGAATAGTACTTGCGAAAGAAACCCAGGCTGTAGTCGTAGCCTTGCGGCATGCTGCGGATGTCCGCCTCGAAGCCGATGGTGGTGTGCTTGTACGTGTGGCGCGTGAAGGCCGCGTTGCACAGCTCCTCGTACATCTTCTCGTCGGGATCGGAGCGGGACTTGTTGTACTCGCCCAGGATGGCCTTCGCCTCGGTTTCGTAGGCCGCCCGGGAGTACTTCAGGTTCTGGAAGCGGTCCGCCTCGATCTCCACGAACTTCTCCAGCCCCTCCGCGCGGCCAAAGATGGTGTACACGGTGAGATCGTCGTCGGTGTACGCGTTGTTGTTGGCGCCGTAGCGCTTGATGACGTCCTCGTATTTGTCCTGCGGGTACTTTTCCGTCCCGCGGAACATCATGTGCTCGAAGAAGTGCGCATAGCCGCTGCGGCCGGGCTCCACCTCGTTGCGGGAGCCCACGCGCACCAGCGTGTAATAGGCCAACAGGCCGGACCCGCGACGAGGCACCATCACCACCTGCAGCCCGTTCTTCAGCGTGGCGATGGTGTGCGGATAGGGAAAGACCCCGGCGGGCGGAGGCGCGGGAGGAGTTCCCCCGTCGTCGACAGCGTTGGCGGGCGGCGTTGCGGCACCGAGCAGAAGGGCGCCGGCAAGGAGCAGTTTCTTCACGGCCACGGTCTCCGTTGGAGCGCGCGTGACCCTATTGTCTGCGTGGAAAAAGACAAGCCAGCCGACGTGACGGAAGGCTCACGCCGACTGGCCTGACGGACCACAGCTCCCTGTGCCAGGGTCACATCACGTCGTGACGCCCCTCCTGCTGCTCACCGCCCAGCTTGCGCTCCACCTCGCCCAGCTTCTGCTCCACCTTGCCGCTGATGTTCTGCTCCAGGTTCTGGAAGCGCTCCCGCGCGCGGCTGCGGAGCGGCTCCACCATCTCCCGCTCCTTGGGCAGCACGGGAAGGAGGAAACCCAGCGCGGCGCCCGCGGCCAGCGCCCCCAGTGCCAGGCGCAGCGGCTGGTTCTCCATCTGGTAGTGGATGAACTCGCTGCCCCGGTGCCGGACCTCCTCGAAGGACGGGATGTTCTCCCGCATCTCCATGGCCCGGCCGCGCAGCTCGCCCGTCTTCACGCCGGTGCGCTCACGCAGCTCATCGGCCTTCTCCGCGGCGCGTTCCTTGATCTCGCTGGCCTTGTAGCCCACGTTGGAGATGGCTTCCTGGGCGCGCTCCTTGAGCTCCTCCGCCTTCTCCCCAACCTTCGCCTTGATGCCGCGCTCGGTCGCGCCAATGTCGCTGGGCGCTTTGCCACCGCGGTAGCCCACGTCGTGCTCGCGGTAGCCCACGTCACCGCGGTAGGTCCCCACGCGCCCCGTCTCATACGGTGACGTCCCCAGGCCGCCGCCGTATCCCGCGCCCCGACGAGAGCGCGGATAGCCGTAGCCATAGCCTTCGCCCAGGCCATAGGACTCCAGCTCATGGCGGTGACGACGGTTCCGGTAGAAGCCGCCCAGCGCCGCGCCCAGCAGTCCGCCGAAAAGCCCCAGCACCAGCGGGTTGTCCAACGCGCGATCCTTGACGACGTAACTCTGTCTCACGATGGCCTCCCTGGCCTTGCCGCGGACGTACTCCGGGGACGCCCGACGACTCAGCTCCCCGGCGATCTCGCTCAGGCGTTCCCTTGCGTCCTGGATATTGTGCCGTGCTCCCTCGCGCTCGCGCTCTTCCATGGCAGGTTCTCCTTGATGGTATCCACGGTTTCCTGACGGCTGACGCGCATGGCGCGGGCGCGGGCGATGCCACCCTTGACCAGGAAGTAGCCCACTCCCGCCGTGATGGCGCCGACGATGAACGCGCTCAGCCAGAGTGGAATCACCGCGCCAAACGCGAAGCAGATGCCGAAGAGGAAGAGATAGACGGAGGCCATCAGCAGCGTGCCGCCCAGTGCCATGGACGTGCCCACCTGCCGCACGCGCTCCACCTCATTGCGCAGCTCGATCTTGGCGAGGTGGACTTCCTCCCGGACCAGGCGCTGTCCTTGTTGGACCGCCTCCGCCACCAGCTCACCCACGGGCCGTTCCGAGTCGTCGCCGCCGTCGCCACGGTAGGTGTACCGGCCTTCTCCGTATCCGGGACCAAAGTCCCGTGAATGGCGTTGCACCATGACGTCCTCCTCAGGTCCGTAGGAAGCGGGCGCCCAGGAACCCCAGCACCAGGCATCCTGCAATGGCCACGCCGGGACGCGCGCGCAGCTCGTGATCAAGGATGTCCAGGATCTCCTCGGCGGAGCGGGAATTGAGCGAATGGCTCACCTGACGGATGGCGTTGGCGGCGGTGCTGGCCAGCTTCTGCTCAGGTCCCGCCTCGGCACCGGACGCCTTGGTGACGTCGTCGAGCATGGAGGCCACGCCATCGAGCTGGTGGGCGAACGTGCTCTTTCGATCATTGGCGGTCTTCACCAGGCGGTCGCGCGCCATGTAGCCAATGCGTCGCACGTGCTCGCGCGCTTCACTGGTTGGCTCCGGTCCGCCGCGGACCTCCTCGCCGAAACCCACCTCGCCGCGACGCGGCTGGAATCCCTCCACGACCCCACCGCCACCGCCCGGCGACGTTGCGAACGCGCCCTGTCCCTGGCTGCGGTACGGCTCTCCTTCCTGGCGCCCGAACTGCTCCTCGGACGGATTGCGGAAGCCCTCATTGCCCGGCGTGATGTTGGGCGCGGGGTACTCATTGCCGGTCACCTTGCTGGCGGGCTCCGGGCTCCCGCCTGCTTCACGGGTCCCCGCACTGAACCGCGGATCCTGGTAGCCGCTCTGCCCCGTGGTGGGGCGCTGGTTCTTCCCGTTGCCGACGCCACGTTCAGGATTGCCTGCCATGGTCTGCTCCTTGGAGGTCGCACAAACAGGCAGCTAGGGCGCTGCCGCTTCAGGGTGCGTCAATGTGGTTCGATGTACCTCTCCCCGTCGGAACGGCAACCCGGCGGGCGTCAGCGTCGTCGTCAGCGGAATGCGGCACGCGGGTGTTGCGTGTTTGCGGCTGCGTTGGCGTCGGCGGGTGGTGCTTCACTCCGTGCGCCTGGCAGCGCACCACGCCGCAGGTGCTGTGGCGCGGCTCCGTCAACGTGCAACGACGTCCATCGTTGCTCGCGCGATTTCGCGCGCGCTGTCTGCCTGGGACAGCAGCGGCGTCGAGCCGTGAACGGACGGGGCGGACGCGCTTGATGTCCAACGCTTCGGGTCGATGCGATGCTTGCCGCATGAGGCGACTCCTCGCCCTGGTGACCATGCTGCTTGGCGTGATGGGATGCCGAGGTGGACCAGCCCCGTCGGCACCGGATGCGGCGGTCCTTGCGGATGCGTCCTCCCCGTCGGGCGCCGCTCCCAGCCCCGTGGTCAGCGCGCAGCCCCCGCCCGCGGTCCGGGAATACGAAGAGTTTAGGATCCGCTTTCCGCGGCCCGCGTGTCGGGGACAGCCTGCAACGTCGGACAACCCCCTGGAAGTGCAATGGCACACCACCCGCAAGCCCTCTCAAAAGCGCAAACAGCACATCCAGCAGGGCCAGCGTGAGCTGCACCACGAGGTCACCGTGATGGAGGTGGGCGTGGTGACGTCGATACGAAGGCGTGGAGCCAGGCTGATGCTGGTCCAGTCCACGGCGTGGGGGACCGACCGGCGCTGCGTGGCAGGCCTCTGTGATGGCCACGTCCTCTCCCTGCAGCGCCTGCTGCTGGTGGGTGACCACGCCATCCTCCTGAGCGCCGTGTCCGATCCGTTTCCCGATGACGAAGCGTTCCGCCACCTCCTCAGCGAGATGGGGATGACCATCCGGGACCGGGTGGACGACGTGGTGACCGGCCTTGGCCCCGGCCCCTGTGAGCTACCGATGGGCGGGCTGAAACACGGCTTCCATGGCGTTGTGAGCTTGGTGCCGAATGACGCGCGACCGGTAGGCACGGTTCCCGGCTGGGGCAAGGTGCGGATGAAGGGACCGTGGCTCTTCCTCCAGCACAGCGACGGGAGCGCCTCCCGCTACGAGTACCAGGACATCATGAAGCTCCTGGAATTCGGCGTGGATGGTGACTCCTTCACCTGCTTCCGCGAGCCGGGTAAGCGCGAGGGAATGGGCCCGGAGGGCGCCCAGTACACGAACACCGTCGACACTCGGGAACTCAAGCCGTGGAAGCAGCACAGGGAACTGGGAGCGTTCCTGGTGCACCGGGACCCCAACCACGCACGGGCGCGCACGCTTCTCGACGAGCACAAGCAGGCGTGGTCGAAGTTGAAGCGCGGCGTGGACGAAGGCTTCCTGCTCTTTGCGCAACCGGAGCTGCAGGCCCACGACATGAAGGACAGCGGCTTCTTCGCTCGGCACCCGGTGGCCTACTGGGTGGACGCGTTCGGGCAGGTCGTGGAGTGCGAGAACAAGTCTCTCCGGGTGCCGACCTTCGCGGAGCCACTCATCTACCTCTACTCCGCAACACCCATGCACGCGCGCGTGGAACTGGATCCCCTCATCCACGTCACCGAGTCGGTCCCGGAGCTCGTGGGTTGTGGCTTCAGCGTCTGGATCGACGACGACGGTGTGCTCACCGCATCCGACGGTTCATCTCACCGCTACCTGTACTGGCGCGGCACATCCGTACTCCTGCCACCACCCCAGGAAGGCTTCGTGGTGGCGGTGGGTGAGGTCCCACGGTTCCTGACGGAGGTCTTGGCCCGTCTCGGCCTCAATGAAACGGAGTCCGTGGATTTCGTCGAGTACTGGTCGGCCCAGTTGCGCGGCCATCCCTATTTCCTGATCAGCTTCCTGCCGCCCGAGCTGGTCGACATGGTGGCCCCGTTGCACATCACTCCCACGCCCGACGTGGTGCTTCGCGTCATGATGGACTTCACGGGCCTGGATGCTCCCCGTGAGCTGCGCCCACCGCACCTGCCAACCGCTCCGGTTCGTCGGGGATTCACGGTGGTGGAGTGGGGAGGCATCCTCCGGTGAGGGTCCCTGCGGCGTTCCTGGTGCTGGTGACGACCGCCGGCGGCAGCGATGGCGTCCCCTTCCTCACCCGCGGACAGGCCCCGCTGGATGTGGGAGGCCGCAATGTCAGCGCCGCGGATTGCGTCGACTGTCACGAGGAAACGGTTGCGCAGTGGCAAACGTCCCGACACGCGCAATCCTTCAGCAATGCCTTGTTCCAGGTGGCGCTCCAGAAGGAGTCCCTGGACCGATGCGTCAACTGCCATGCACCACTGGTGGAACAGCGGGACTCCGCGTTGTCGTCGGAGGGCGTGTCTTGCGCGGCCTGTCACGTCCGCAACGGCGAGGCCCACGGCAACAATCCCGTGCTCGACGAGAACCTGTGTGCCCAGTGTCACGAGTTCGCGTTCCTCGAGGAACACCCGCTGAATCGGGGCCAGCTCTCCCAGGGTACGGTACGGGAATGGCTGGAGAGCGGCAGCACCAGGACGTGCGTGGACTGCCACATGCCCGAAGGCAGCCATGCCTTCCCCGGCGCGCACGACGTGGAGATGCTGCAACGCGCGTTGACGGTGGACGTGGAGCGCCTGGGAGACATCTGCGTGATTAGCCTAGCCGCCACGCGTGTGGGTCACAGGGTTCCCACGGGTGACCTGTTCCGACGTGTTGACGTGGAGCTGCATGGCGAGCTGCACAGTGAGCTGCTGACGTCGCTGGGACGGACCCTGGAGACCACGCCACACGGGCCACTGGTCCTGGCGGATGAACGCCTGGTTCCAGGAGAACCGTGGGTGCTCGTGGCCGCATGCCAGCCCGGTGATGACCTGGTGGTGCGCTATCACTACGCCACCGTGCGCGACGCATTGGCCGCCAACGTGGTCCCCGTCGTCGTCCACCGGGTCACGGTGCGCTAACTGCGAAATGTGCTCCTGGTTTGGCGTCCGCGGGTCAGGGGTCAACTCGACGTTCCAGAGGGTTGTTGAAAACCTCCGGTTCTCGCCAGTGGGAGTTGGGTCACCCTGCAAGTGGGGTTGCCCGGCGGAGGCGGAACCGCGCCACCCGTTGGCCAAGCGCGGACGTCTGGCTGGCCATCTCGTCAATGGTCACATCCGTCTTGCGCGCCTGTGCGGACGTGTCGCGCGCCAGTGCGACCACCATCCCGGCCGTGTCCAGCAGCTCAGTGCGAGCCCGCTGATGCCCTTCCACCACCTGCTCAACGCCGCGAACCATCACACCCACCTCCTCGCCGAGCTTGCGGATATGGGCAATGGCCACAACCTGCTGATTCGTCGCGTCGCGAGCCTGCTGCGCAATGGTCTCGATCCTGTCCGCCGCGCCGCTGATGGTCGCTCCACCCTTGCTCTGCTCCTCCATCGCCAAGGCGATTCGTGCGCACATGGTTCGCGCCAGCTCCATCGCGGCCACGGCGGACCGGCTGTCCTTGGCCTGCGCAACGGACGCACGGGCGATTCCCTGGACCCTCTCTGTCGAACGCCGCGCGCTGACGACGATCTTGTCCAGCGCATCTACCGCGTTGCCGGAGAGCGCAACACCCTGGTCCACCTGCTCCCCCGCGCGCGTCATCGCTTCCACCGCCCGCCGGGAGTCCGCGCGGATTCCACCAAGCAGCTCGGCCACGTCGTAGGTCGACCGCGCGCTGCGCTCGGCAAGCCCGCGTACACGCTGCGCCACCACCGCGAAGCTCTCCCCCTGGTCCCCCGCTTGGCTCGCGATGAGCGCTGCGTTGAGCGAGAGGATCTTCGTCTCACGCGCAACGTTCTCGATCACGTCCATGATGCCCTCCATTTCCTGCAAGCGGCGGTCGAGCGAACGGATGGCATTCCTTCCTTCGTCGGTGACGGTGCGGATGCTTTCGTTGCTGGCACGGGTTGTCTGCACTGCCACCAGGCCAGCGTGCGCGTCATCAATCACCGCCTCGGCAAGCCGCGCCGTCTCCCCGGTGCTGACCTGTACCTCCGTCAATGATCCACTGATGCGCTGCAATGCGGCCTCCGTGACATCCATCTGACCAAGCAGTGCCGTCACGCTCTCCCCCACGGACTGCATGGAAGTCGACAGCTCTCCCTGGGCACTTGCGGTCTGCTCGATGGAGCTGGACAGCGCCTCGGTTCCTTCCGCGAGCTCGCCCATCGCCCGCTCAAGCTCCTGGGTGGCCGACGCTCCCGCCCGCGCGGCCGAGGCCAGCCGGCTCACGTCGTCGGAAATGCGTCGGAATGCCGCGTCGACCTCCCCGCGCAGGAGCGTGATCATGTGGTCCACCAGGTTCGTCTGTTGCTCGGCGTTGGTCACGACCGCCTTGCTTCCTGCGCGCACCAGGGCGGACGTGCGCTCCATCTCCGTCGACACGTTCTGGATGCTGGTGATCATGCTGTTGAGCGCGTCGATCACCAGACGCAGGCTCCTGCCCGCATCGCCCACCTCGTCGTAGCCCTGGAACACCGGTGCTTGGTCCAGGTCCCCGTCCGCAAGCCGCATGGCGCTCGCCACGAGGCGTTTCACGGGGGCGATCACAAGGGCTCCCGTGGCCGCCCAGCCAAGCATGGCCACGAGCAACGCGAGCAACACCGCCCAGCCGACCATTCGCTGCAGTTGGTTCACCTTGTCCCGTGACAGGCTCTCGTAGATGGCCACGGTCTCGTCGAGTTGCTGAACCAGCGCTTCCACCGCGGGTCGGACATTCACCATGGCGCGCTGCAGCTCCTCGCTTGCCCGTGGCGTCGCCGCCACAACCAGGACCGCCGCCTTCAATTGATTCCAGCGCTGCTCCACGTCTTGAAGCTTGGAGAGAACGGCGGCGTCCGCCGCGGTGCCGGGTTGCAGCCGCATCAGTGACTGCAGCGTCTGGTCAAACGTCTCAACAGCGCTACGAAGCGACGCGCGCGCCTCCGCCTCGTCGATGCCTGCCACGACCGAGAATGCATCGCGTGCCATGCGCTGGGACAGCATGCGTTGCCGCCCGGCGGTGTTGAGAACCGCGGCGTCGCCCTGCAGACGGGACGCAAACGCATAGGCCGCGCCCGCGACCACGAAGCTTAGCGCGAGCAGGACCGCAGCGAAGGCACCGAGCTTCCAGCGGATGCTGTGAGTCCACATCTCTCCACCCGCACCCCCTGGATTCGAGCCAGCCACAGAGCATGGCCCGTGGCCAAAGTGCAACCTCGCGCGTTCGCGACGATGTGATGAGCGAGCGCTTCGCTGGGATTCGCGCAGCGTTTGCGCGACGCACACCCTCCCCGCTGGGTCCCGGGGCCAGTGGCGAATTTGTGGGGATGGACATCGCCGACCGGCGGACGCGCCACCCGCCGCCCACCGGAGCAGAGTTGACCGGTCGGGCGGAGTGCCTCCGTTCGGCGGCAGGCGATCTGCGACGAGGTGATCTCAGGCACGGCGCTTGCCACAACGCGGTCAAGGACCCGTGCAATGCTCATACGCACCGACGTCATGGGCAGAGCCGCACGGGCGAGCCTGCAGGAGAATGTCCTCGGTGACGCCGCCCTTGGCTTCCTCAGAAGTGTTGGTTCCGCCGTTCACGGCCGGGCTGCTCTCCATCACACGCAGGTCAAGGTTGAGCAGGTCCACGAACAGCACGTCATCCGCGCTGGGCAGCTTCGTGTTGCCACCCCGGCCGTCGGCATTGAGGCTGGCGGAGGTGTTGAGGACCGTGAGGCTGCTGATGCTGGTGGCGCCCTCGTCCTTGAAGAGCACGTCCACACCCGCGAGCACGTTGTTCTGGATGCCGAGGAACTCTGCTGAAGTGTCGGACTCCTCGAGAGCAACCCGGTTTCCCGCCGTCGTTGAGGTACACGCCACGACGTTGTTGTACGCCAGCGTCTGCAAGGGTCCCGAGGCCCTCACGCCGAGGCAACTTGCGCCGGCGGTGGACAGGACGGTGTTGTTGGAGAACGTGAACGTGGGTACCGAATAGTTGTCGCCGTAAAGCGTGACGACGGCTCCGGTGCTCGACCCCTGGAACACGTTGTTGCGGATCAGGGTCATGGTGGGGTTGAACACCGCACCGCCTCTTACCCGGTTTCGCTCGAAGACCGCGACGTCGAAGTAGGAAGCCGATCTCTGGATGGCCTCGTTGCCGCTAAGCCAGAGGTGAGAGTCCTGGATCTCGTGTCCGTTGAGATACCCCGTTGAAGGCCCCCTTCCCTGGATATCCGCGTTGTGGATGAGGCCGATGTCCACCACGCTCCCAGTCACGTCGAGGGAGCCACCCAGGAATGACGCCATGTAGATCCAGCCGTCGCTGCTGGCGCCCGTGAGCGACACGTCGTGGGCGACGCAGATGGAGCTCAGCGAGCACTTGGTGCGGGTTGGACCGAGCGTGCTCCGGTAGGCAAGGAAGGTGGGATCGTTGATGTCCGCGTAGTTGTCGTTACCCAAGTTGTTCCATGTGGCCGGAAACGAGGACAACTCGATTCGCGTGCTGGTGGTGCTCTGTGCCATGAACCGTGGCGCCGTCACGCGGGTGAATGTCCAGGTGCTGGCGGCGGGATAGGAGTTGCCGAACTGGGCCGAGGAGTTGACCCCGTAGGCGCGAAGTTGCACGTTGGTCGACACGCCGTACCCCGGGTCCGCGCCACCCAGCGCGTAGCACTCTGGCGGCCCGGCCACGTTCACGTTGAAGATGCCCACGTAGCCTTCGATGACACCCTGGTCCGCGGGATGCTCGGGCGAGACGCCGTAGCAATTGTTGCCCTGCAACTCGATGTCGACCTCCTGAACGTATAGCCGCACATAGCCTGCGTAGTGGATGGCACGGTATGGGCCCGCGCCCGGTTGGCGAATGGTGAGCGTGTCGACGACGTAGAGCGCGGGGGTGGTGGTGGAAGGGTGACGGAAGTCGAACCCCGTCCCGGCGGTGATGACGGTGAGCGAACGGTCGCTGGAGCGGGACCAGGTTCCGTTGTTGTTGATGAAGCCTCCATGGACCTGCGCACCCTGCGGAGCCACCAGCGTGTCCGCGTAGGTCCCTGCCGCGAGGTAGAGCTCCTTCCTGTTGGGACTGGCCGGCCACCCGTAGTCCATGACCCCAACCAGGGTGCGGAACGGAGCTGCCCGGGTGCCGCGGTCCGCCGCATCCTCGCCGTTCACCGCGTCCACGAAGAAGCCGCGCGACTCATCTGCGGTGCTATCCCCGGAAGTGCAGTTCTCGTCGAGCCCGTTGTCCGGGACATCCGCTCCGCCCAGGTAGGAGTCACACACGTCGCACGCGGTGCCGTCGACGTTGGCTCGCCAGCCCAGCTCGCAGCCAAGGAGGCGTGGCGTTCCCGCGTCGCAGTAGCCAAAGCCGGTAGGGGCAAACGGTTCATCCACGCTCACGTTGCACGCCCCGCAGTGCGCGGAGTTGTAGAAAAGGGGCGTCTCCTCGCCATCCATCGCGTCGGCGTTGCAGTCGGCCCACGCCGGCACCGGCGCACCCGAGGATGAGCTCGTCGAGGAAGAAGGTGCTCCGCTCGACGAAGAACTGCTGGTGGTGCTGGAGGATGTCGTGGCACCGCCGCTGGAAGATGAAGCGCTGCTCGACGAGTTGCTCGCCTGACCCGAGGATGAGCTCGACCCGGTCGCGCCACTGCTGGACGAGCCGGTGGAGCTGGACGAGCTGGTCAGCGACGCTGATGTGGTGCTGCTTCCGCTGCTGGATGAGCTGGCGGTGCTGGACGCGCTCGACGAGCCCGGATTGCCGGAAGAGCCCGAGGAGCTGGTGGATCCCATGCCACCGCTGGAGGAGCTTGAGGACAACGATGCGCTCGACGAGGTCAAGGAAGCGGATGACGTCGTGGAGGACGTGGAGGAGGAACCGGTTGAACTGTTGAAGGCGCTGGAGGAATCACCCGACGATGACGTGGTGGACCCCTGGGAAGAGGAGCCTCCACCCGAGGAGCTGCTCACCGCGCTGGTGCAGCGGCGCGCGGAAGTGTCGCAGACCTGTCCGTTGAGGCAGTCTCCATCCTTGTTGCACGCCGCGTCCCCCAGACACCCGAAGAGGGCGCCCAGCGTGGATGTTGATGCCAGCAACAAGCTGTGCCGCACGAATGCCCGCATCTCGCCACCTCCCATGTTCACAGCAGGAATGAAGCACTGATTCCGGCGGCGCCCGCCGCGGAGGCTAACAACGCTGAAGCGACGCCAAGGCCAAGCACCGCGAGGCCAACGAAGATCAGGACCTGGAACACATCGCGCTGCTGCACGAATCCGGGTACCCACGTGTACAGCGCGTAGAGGCCGCCGGACGCAACGCCACCCGCCGCCGCCACCGCCACCGCCGCAACCGCGAACACCAACCCAGCCGCTCCCCCAACGCGGACCACCTGCGCTGGCACATTGCGCTTCGTCGGTCCGGAGGTTCTGCCCGGTCCCCCTGATGGTTCGGCCGTGGTGCCGGAGGTCTTCGCTGGTACCTGCGGAGCGGCTTCGCTGCGGTTGGGCATGACGGGAACCGGCACAGATGGCACTGGCTCCGCGCCTGCCGGAGCCGGGGGCACTTTGGAGTCCGCGAGCAACTCCACGACGATCTTGTCGACGGCGCCAAGCAGCGCCCCTTCGTCATTGCCCTCCACGGGGCGACTCACGGCTCCTTCCGCGACCGCCGTGCGGATGTTGATGAGCCGGGCATTGAAGAGCCACGTGCCCCCCAGCCTGCCAAGGTTGCCGGTCACGATGTAGTCAACACCCAGCGCGCCAGCGATCTCGCGGATACACGACGTGGCGTCACAGTTGATGGCCTGCCGTTGGAGCTCAAAGCTGAGCGTGTCCTGGATCTCCGCCGACGCCACGACCCGGGAGAAGCGACGGGACTTGCGCAGCGCGCTGACCAGGTTGTCCGTCAAGAGCAGTGCGACGTCCTGGTGAACGCCCTGCCGTGCCTCCAGTCCCAACACCGCCAACGTTGGCAAGACGGCGGTTTCACCCGCAAACGCGGAACCGACACACGCCCACGCCGTGATGAAGACGGAGATCCAACAGGCGCGTTGCCTCGCGTGCGTCGTCGGAGGGACTCGCCGCCGGACGTTGGCGACCAGCGGGCGCTCGCCGCCGCCGCTGTCCTCGACCGTGTCGGCGCCTGCTGCCACCGTCGCATCAAGCGTCGCGTGCAGGGACCGGGGCACACGCCTGCTCATCGAGCAGCCTCCAAGTCTGGTGAAACTCTCTGAGTCTCCGACGCTACGTCCGCGGGTCCCAGACACCGGTTGGTCCCAGCCTATCGTTGAGCGCGCGCGAAACGAAGCGAAGTGATTTCACCTCTTGAGCAATCACTTCGCATCGCTTTCGTCTGGGCCGTCGGGGATCGCGCAAACAACGTGGAACGCGCCGACATCGATGCAATTCGTGCGCGGCCTGGGGTCGTGTTTGGTGCACGGGACTTCGTCTTGATTTACCGCGCGGTCGGTGGACCGTTCAGTGCCGGCTGTGTCCTGCTTCATTCAGCGCGCTTGGCAGCGCACCGCGCCGCGTACGACGACGGAGACTGCCCCACCAGCGCCTTGAAGTCCTTTGCGAAGTGGGCCTGGTCGAAATAGCCCAGCTCCAACGCCAGCGCGGCTCCGTCGCCGGCGGTGCCCCGCGCAAGCCGGTCCGCGGCTTCCTGCAGACGGAAACGCTGGATGACCCACTTGGGTCCCACGCCCACGTAGCGACGGAACATGCGCTGCAACGTGCGCAGGCTCCAACCCGCGTGCTCCCCCAACTGCTCCGCGCGCACGATGTCCCGTCGCTCCCGCACCCGTTGCACGAGCACGCCCGTCAGCTCCGCCAGCTCATCACGCTTGGGCGACAACCCCAGCAGCCACGCCTCCACCAACCGCACCTGGCGGGCGTCGTCCTCGTCGGAGAGCACTGCACGCTCGCGGGTTGCGCCGTCACCGGGGAACACCTGCTCCAGCGGCAGGAGCCGGTCGGTCAGCGCATCCTGCGAGCTCGACGAGAAGCCGTACCAGCCGCCCGGCTTGAACTTGGTGCCCACCACCTGCCCGCGCCCAACGAGGTCCGTGGTGAACCGACGCGTCATCACGCCCTGGAGCCCGGATGCTCCCGCCTGGAACACCAGGTGCACCGAGGGGAATGGCAACGTCTCCTGCCGGAACGTCTCCCCCGCCGGGATGTTCCACCGCACAATCCAGTGGTGCTCCACGAACACTGCCAGCTCCGGGCACGGCGCATGGCGCGCCAGCGTGAAGCGGCCGGAGGCGCCGCGAGGGTCCAGGATGCCTTTGACGTCGCTGGGGAACGTCGTCATGCGCGCTGTCGCCTTTTTACAAGCCGGGTCCAGGAGCGCGGGACCATACTGCACGCAGGTTCAGTCAACCAAGGAGACCATCATGAAGCCTGCATTCCAATCCGTGGACCATCCCCGCGTCACTCCCTCCATCTCCGTCGTGGGCGCCGCGCAGTGCCTGGAGTTCATCTGCAAGGTGTTCGGCGGTGAGGTGGTGGACCGCTATGACGGACCCGACGGCGCGCTGCTGCACAGCGAGGTCAGGGTGGGAGATTCGCTGCTCATGGTCAGCGAGCCGTTTGGCGGAACGGCCTTCCCTGGCGCGTTGTACATCTACGCTCCCGACGTCGACGCGGCGTGTGCCCACGCGGTGAAGCTGGGCGCCAAGGCCCTGGATGCCCCGGAGGACCAGTTCTCCGGACAGCGCATTGGGCGCGTGCTGGACCCGTGGGGCAATCGTTGGAGCATTGCCACGCAGAAGGAACACGTCTCCCGCGAGGAGGTGCGGCGCCGTTTCGAGTCGTGGATGAAGGACCAGAAGCGCTGAGCGCGCGCTTGCCGGTCAAGCCGACGTCCGCGCCGACGGAGCTCGCGGTGTTGACGTCGGCATCTCCCTGCTCCGCGGGTCACCGCGCGCCGGGCTCCGGTGGTAGGCTCACGGTGTCCTGGAGGGAGGCGCGGATGAACAGGCGGTGGATGCAGCGGCTGGGCGTGGTGGCGGCGCTGGTGTTGTCGGGTGCGGTGGCGTCGTCGGGACCCTCGCGGCAGGTGGGCATCAGCTACGAGAAGACCGAGGCCACCTCGCGCAAGCGCGCGCTGGTGATTGGTAACAAGGCCTACCGCCAGCGGCCCCTCACCAACACCGCGCACGACGCGCAGGCCGTGGGGGCCAAGCTGCGCACCCTGGGTTTCCAGGTCACCGAGGCGTACGACCTGGACGCGCGCGGATTCTCCCAGACCATCGAGGGATACGTGTCAGACCTGCGTCGTGGCGACGTGAGCATGGTCTACTACGCGGGGCACGGCCTGCAGATCGACGGGGAGAACTACCTCATCCCGGTGGACTTCCAGGCCACGCGCGCCGAGGACGTGAAGTGGAACAGCTATGCGCTGGGGCGCCTCATGGACGGGCTCGCCGCGCGCGAGCTGCAGGTGAACGTGGTGGTGCTGGATGCGTGTCGTGACAACCCCTTCCGCGCTACGCGCAGCGCGGGCGGGGGGCTTGCGTCGGTGAACGCGGGCAAGGGCTCCTTGATTGCGTTCGCCACGTCCCCCGGCTCGGTGGCTGACGACGGAGAACCGGGAAAGCACGGCGTGTTCACGGAGAGCCTGCTCAAGCACCTGGACCAGCCGGGCAAGGACATCGAGGATGTCTTCAAGGAGGTCCGCCGCGACGTCGCCACCCGCACCGGTGAGCGCCAGGTACCGTGGACCTCCAGCAGCATGATTGGCCAGTACGTGTTGGCCGGAGGTGCGGTGACCTCGTCCGCTCCCGTCGTGGCTGCTGCGCCCGCGCCCGCCTCGTCCCCCGACGTGGAGCCGCGCAGCGGGCTCAGGTTCGTTGCCATTGCGGGCGGCCGGTTCACCATGGGCTGCGCGCCCGGCGACACCGAGTGTGAGCCCGATGAGCAGACCCGCACGCCGGTGGACGTGGCCCCGTTCGAGCTGACCGCCGTGGAGGTGACCGCGGACGCCTACCAGCGCTGTGTCGACGCGGGTGCCTGCGCGCCGGCCTCCACGCACCGTCCCACCTGCAACTTCGGACGTCGTGGCGACCATCCCATCAACTGCGTGGACTGGTCGCAGGCGCAGGCGTTCTGCAGGTGGGCGGGCGCGCGTCTCCCGACGGCGGCGGAGTGGGAATTCGCTGCGCGGAGCGGCGGCACCCGTCCCTGGGGCGACGCCCCGGTCACCACGGCCCGCGCGCAGTACGACGCTGCCGAGGGAACGAGCGCGGTGGGCACGCATCCCTCCGGTGCCACGCCCTCCGGCCTGCAGGACATGTTGGGCAACGTCTGGGAATGGACCGCGTCGGATTATCCCACCGGGGGCAAGGAGGCGCGCGGCGGAGGCTGGTACTACAGCGCCAAGCACATGCGCGTCTCCAATCGCGTGCGCCTCTCTCCCTCGGACAAGGATGCCGGGGTGGGTTTCCGCTGCGCGCGGTGATCAACGCAGCTCGTAGCGACGGATGACCTCCGCGGAGATCCGCCCGTTCTCGCACGGGAGCATCCGCAGCGCGTCGTCGTGGGTGGCCGGCGTGCCTTTCTGCACCAGCAACGTGGGTGGAGATTCCTCCAGCCAGCGGTCCACGGACTTGGGCATCTCCCAGAGCGCCTGCTGCATGTCCAACGGCTCAATCCCCGCGCGCACCGACTGCCCGTACGCCGTGGTGACGAGCGCAAAACACTGCGACTGGGAGTGTCCTGGCGCAAACAGGAAGCCCTTGCTGTTCTTCCGCACCACGATCTTCACGTCGGTGGTGCCGCTGGACGTGATGCCCTCCAGGCGATGCTCCCCCTTGGACAACGTCACCCGCCGTGCGCCGGCCGCGGACTCCGACGTCATGGGAGGGAGCTTGTCCACCACCACCTTCCCGTCGAGCTTCACGGTCACAACGTCATCCGACGTGTTCACCACCCAGAGGTCCGGGTGCTCCTGCGCATAACGGGAATAGATGCCGTACCCGCCCAGGATGAGGACCAGCACCACCGCCGGGCCCACCACCTTCTCCATGAGCCACGATGACGATTGGGGTCGCTCGTCGGGCTCCAGCGTCTTCACGGCGCGGAAGGCGGGCTTCTGGGCCGCGCCCGGCGGAGTGGCCGTCGTCGGCGCCGGCGGTTTCTCCGACGCAGCCACGGTACCAACCCAGACGCCGCACGCAGGGCAGACGGGGGTGTCGCCGGGGAACGGTTTGCCACAGCTGGTGCAGGGACGTGGGGCGGGATTGAGCACGGCGACATCAGAACGCTGGAAGCGCGTGGAGTTCAAGCGGCCGGAATGGCCTACACGCTGGTCGCGTTGCTTCCCGCGCGCGCGGCAGCGGGGGTCATGCCGGTCCAACGCTTGAATGCGCGGTGGAACGCGCTGGGCTCGGAGAATCCCAACAGGAATGCCACCTCGCTGAGCGGGATGTTCGAATCCTGCAGGTATCCCTTGGCCAGCCGCGCGCGTGTGTCGTCGAGCAATTCCCGGAATGAAGTGCCTTCCTCTTCCAGTCGTCGACGCAGCGTCCGCTCACTCATGGCCAGCTGCGTTGCCAGCTCCGGCAGCTCCGGCACGCCCTTCTGCAGGGTCTCGGCGAGACGCTGACGCACCTGGTCCATGAACGTTTCCGGTTCGTGCCGCTTGGCCAGCGCGTCGTTGGCAAGGCCGTGGAGGAACGCGCCCAGCTGCGGGTCGGCCTTGGGCAATGACATCGACACCGCGCCGGCACCGAAGGAGAGGTCGTGCGCGGGCGCACCAAAGTCGACGCGACAGCGGAAGAACTCGCGATGCGCGCGCGTGTCCTTGGGCGCGGGGTGGGCAAATGCCACGCGTGCCGGCACCAGATCCTGCTGCGTCAGCGTCCGCGCGGCGTGGAGGATCTCCGCCAGTGCCGCCTCGTTGGCCATGCGGAATCCGGGACGGTCCGCGCGCGGCGCGGGATACACCAGGCCCACCGTCCCCTCGGCGTCCAGCTTCATCCCCGGCTCGTCGGTCCACAGCCGGGAGAACCGCACCATCTGCTGCATCGCCTCACCGAGGGTGGCGCAGTTGGCGCACACAAAACCCACGAGCCCGTAGTCACCCGGCGCGTAGTGCGTGGCCACCACCAACGCGGCGTCCGCGCGAGGCACCCGCTCCAGCACCACTTCCCACAGCGCGTGCAGGCGCTCCACCGGGATGCGTGCGTCCTTGTCGTCGACCTGCTTGGCATCCACGTGCGCGGCCGCGCGGACCTCCGCCACGTTGCAGCCAAACGCTTCAGCCGCATCCAGGAGCTTACGGAAGGCGCCTGCCGAGATGCAGGGGACCACGGGCATGATGCTCTCGACGCTACCAGCGCCGCGCAATCATGGGAACGCAACGTCAGCGGTAGTCGAACTGCGCCCAGTTGCTCCACGCACCGTACGTGCCGCCCGCCTGGGAACGGACCCGCCAGCGGTAGGCGGTGTTGTGGATCTGCGGCCAGAACGTGGCCGTGGGCGAGGTGCGCAGGTAGCTGGTGTACGTCTGCCATGAGCCCGCGGACTGGTACTCGATGGCGAACTCATAACGCGTGGCGTCGGACTGCGCGTTGCAGGACAGCGTCACCGAGGAGGTGCTCAGCGCAACACCGTCGGGGGCCAGCCCCGTGGGCGCTCCGCTCGGCGAGGGAGCGGGCGCGGAACCGGGCGCGGGCTCCGGCTCGGGAGCGGGCATGACGTCGGGACGCGGGCCAGTAGGCGTGCCGTAGTCAAACACCACCCAACCACTCCACGCGCCCCAGCCGTACCGGTTCTTGGCGCGTGCACGGAAGCGGAAGACGCGGTCGCGGTAGATGGGGTTGCTCTTGATGAACGGCAGCGTGCGCGTCCACGTGTAGTAGGAAACCCACGACGTGCCATTCCAGTGCTCGAGCGCCAGCTGGTAGCTCGTGGCGTGCGCAACGGTACCGGCCATCAGCTTGACGTAGTCCACGCTCACCACGCTTCCGTCGGCGGGGAGGAGATTCGTGGGCGCGGGCGGGACGCTCTGCGGGGCGGGCGGCGTGCTCCGGTCCACCACCACCGACGGCGTGGTCACCACCCGCATGCTGTTCTTGTCCACGCCCACGCTGCACAGCGCCTCCTCAGCCCACTGCTTGGCCTCGGGCGCGACCCAGCCGCCGAACCTCTCCGTGCTCCAGTTGGAGAGCGCGGTCTTGTCGTTGTACCAGGCGTACCAGAGCGGCAGCTCCGCGAAGCGCGTGGTGTTGTTCATGTACGTCCGCCAGAAGCCCGGCCCGGTGTAGATGCCGCATTCCGCCGTTCCCTCGGCGTCACACGCATCCACCGCCTGCTGCACCAGCTCCTCCAACGCGCGCCAGCCCAGGTCCCCGGGGTTCTCCTCCACGTCGAGCCACATGCGCCCGATGGGAAAGCCCTGCACGCGCCGGAACGCCTCCCGCACCTGCGCGGCCATGGGTCGGTCCCAATACAGGTACACGTACGCGTCGACGGTCATGCCGCGTGAGATGGCCATGTCCAACTGTTGGCGCGTGATCTCCTCCACCTGCGTCCCCGAGACCACGTGACGGACGCCGGAGCTCCAGAAGCAGTCCATCTCCACCTGCGCCATCGGCCCTTCCCAGTGGGAGATGTCAATGGAGAACACCGCGTTGGCGGCGGGGTCGCCGTAGAACGCGGGTGACGGCGAGACCACGGCCTCCTCGGTCTCCATCTCGGCGGCGGCTTCCGCGGCGGCCTCTTCCTGCTCCGCGGGGGTGATGCACGCGGTGGTCATCAGTCCCGCCAGCAATCCCAGCTTCATGACGTGGTGGTTCATGGGTTCCTCCCGGGCGGCCGTGACGCCGCAGACGGGAAGGGTTTTCGCTTACGGGGGATGCCCGGGCGTTGACCGCGCCGGCCGATCCACTGGCCGCTCCGGCCACTCCGACAACGAGAGGATGGGGTCCCCGGGCGTCCGGCTGCGGTAACGTCCGGCCCCGCGCGGTGCTCACGCGCAAGAAGGGTGTGGTCCAGATGCAACTGGTGTTCTGCGGTACCGGTTGGTTGCCCATTGTGGACGCCATCCGGGTGCGTCTCCCGACGGGCGCGTCCATCCGCGTGCGCGACCTCACCCGCCCCCTCGTCGAGGAAGTCTGTGACGCCGACGTCTTGGTCCCTTCCAACGCCCACCTCGACGCGACCGTCATCAACGCATGTCCGCGCCTCAAGCTCATCCAGCAATCCGCGGCGGGCTATGAGCTCATTGACGTGGGAGCGGCGCGGGCGCGCGGCATCCCGGTGTGCAACGTCCCCGGTGCCAACGCCGACGCCATGGCGCAGACCTCCCTGCTCCTCATGCTCGCCCTCGCGCGACGTCTCCCCGAGGCGCAACGGTCCTTCGCGGAAGCGCGCGTGGGCGTACCGCTGGGACGGGAGCTCAACGGCAAGGTGCTGGGCGTGGTGGGCCTGGGTCGGTCCGGTTCCCGCATGGCCGACGCGGCGCGCGCGCTGGGCATGCAGGTCATCTCCGTGGGCTCCACCAGCGGACCTGACGCCTGGGCCGCATTCTGGCGTTCCGTCGACGTCATCAGCCTGCACTGTCCCCTCAACGAGAAGACGCGCGGGCTCTTGAACGACGCGGTGTTCGCGCAGGTGAAGCCCGGCGTGTTGCTGGTGAACTGCGCGCGGGCCGCCATCGTCGACAGGGGCGCACTGGAGCGGGCGCTGGACGCCGGCGTGGTGGGCGGCGTGGGGCTGGACGTGCACTGGGAGGAGCCCTGGAATCCCGCGGAGCCGCTCTACGCACGTCCCAACGTGGTGGCGCTGCCGCACATCGGCGGTTCCACGGAGGAGTCGTTCGCGCGTCTTGCGGACGGGGTGGCTGCCAACATCCGCCGACTCATGGCGAACGAACCGCTGCTCAACCGCGTGGACTGAGCCCGTGTTGCGCCCTGCCTGGTCTCCCTGGCTGGTGATGGTGGCGCTGGTGGTGCTGGCGGCGGCGGTGCATGCCAACACGCTCTTCAACGGCTTCGTCTACGACGACGAGAACCAGGTCCTGCGCAACCCGTGGATCACGGACACGGCGCACCTGCGCACCATCTTCTCCAGCCACGTCTGGGGCTTCATCGACATCGGCCGCACCAACTACTACCGACCCCTGATGCACGTGGCGTACATGGCGGTGTGGCACCTCGCGGGGTTTGATGCGTGGGCGTATCACCTGCTGAACGTGCTGCTCCACGTCGTCGCCACGGCGCTGGTGTTCCGCGTGATGTTTCGTCTGCTGGGCAACGAGCACCTGGTCTGGGCAGCGCTGGCCTCGGCGCTGTTTGCGGTGCATCCCGTCCACGTCGAGGCGGTGGCCTGGGTGGCGGGGTTGCCGGAGCTGATGTTCTCCGTGCTGGCGCTGACCACGCTGCTCCTCTACGCGCGCGCCGTCCGGGTCCGCAGCGTTCCGTTTGTCGTCGCCACGCTGGGTTTCGCGCTCGCCACGTTGTGCAAGGAGACCGCGCTGATGATTCCCGCGGCGCTGGTGCTCTGGGATGTCACCGTGGTGCGCCGGCCGGCGCGCGAGACCGTGCTGCGGATGGGTCCGTTTGTCGTCGTCACCGTGATGTACCTGGTGGTGCGCGTGGGTGTGATGGGCAGCTTCGCGCCAACCCAGCTGGTCCAGAGCATGGGCCCCGTCGAGAAGGTTCTATCCGTGGTGGTCCTGCTTGCGAAGCACCTGTGGATGGTGGTGGTGCCGCATCCGCTCAGCGTGATCCACGTGATGCCCGCACCGACGGGCGCGCCGGTGGTGCTCGCGTTCCTTGTCGTGGGTGCGTACGTGGGTGCGCTGGTGCTGGCGTGGCGACGGAACCGCACGGTGTTCCTGGGACTCGCCTGGGTCACCGTCTTCCTGCTCCCCGCGCTCTACGCACCGGTGCTGGGCGAATATCCCTTTGCCGAGCGGTACCTCTACCTGCCGTCCTTCGGACTCGCTGTTCTCGTCGGATGGATGGGAAGTCACCTGGCGCAGCGACGTGGCTTTGTGGCTGGCGTCGTCGCGGCGGTGGTGCTCGTGTTCAGCGTTTCGTCGTTCCAGCGCAACAAGGTGTGGAAGGACGACGTGGCGTTGTGGAAGGACGCGGCGGAGAAGGCTCCCACGTCACACTTCGCCAACAGCAAGGTGGCGGCCATCTACCGTCGGGACGGGAACGACGAGATGGCGCTCATGCACCTCCAGCTCGCCGTGGCGGACAAGCCCAACTACCCGGAGCTGCACTTCAACATCGGCAACATCCATGCGGGCGCGGAGCGTTGGCCGGAGGCCGCGGCGTCGTATGAGCGCGCGTTGGAGTTGAACCCGCGGATGGAGCCCGCGCACAACAACCTGGGCATCGTGTATCGCCGGATGGGTCGGGAGGAGGACGCACAGCGACATCTCCGGGAAGCCCAACAGCTTCAGCCGGCGACGTCACCGTGGCGTTCTGTTTCGGGGAACTAGGAAAACCGCAGGCAACCCTGGCGGCGTGCGCTTCCTGCGCAACGGGACTGCAAAGGTCGCACCCGCCAGGGTCACCTCACCCGCGACTTCTTGTCACTCGTTGGGCAAACCCGGGGTCGGAGACCGGAGTGCGAAATCCGTCGCGGCATCGTTGTTATCGGTGCCGTTGGGGAACCGAGCGAGCGCATTGAGGTTGTCGTTGGTGTCCGCGCCTGTGAACGCATTCCCTTCCACGAGCGAGTAGGTCCCGGGATACCCGCTGATGGTCGCCGCGGTGATGGACCCCTCATAGGACAGCGCGTCCAGCACGGTCTGGGTGCTGTCATCCACCAGCGCGAGGCCGTCCGGCGGGCCGTTCTGGATGAAGTCACCCGTGACGTCGATGAAGGACACCCCTGCCGGCAGGGACACCGTCGAGTTGCGGATGACCACCATGCCACCGCCGGGCACCGACCCCAGAGCGCCGAGCGCGAACCGGGCGTACTGGGCATTGCCGTTGCCGTTGATCAACACGACAGCGAGATTGGTCAGGTCCACCGGCCCCGGCCCGACATTCAGCAACTCAATGAAGGACATCGCGTCGGTACCGGCCTGGTCGTAGTCCACCTCGTTGATGACCAGGCGGCCAGGAGCTTCCACCTCGCACACATTGGAGCACCCATCGCCGTTGATGCCGTTCCCGTCGTCGCAGGCCTCGGTCAGCTCCCTCAGTCCGTTGCCGCAGCGGGCCTGCTCACAAATGACGCCGGTGACGAACGTGTTGATGCCCGGGTTCGTGTCGTTCCAGAAACCGCTGGAATCCACGAGGTGCAGGGCCTCGCCGTTGCCGCCGAATCCCACGTCGTCATCTGGCTGACCCGCTTGGAAGTTGGTGTAACCCCACGCCTCGCCGGTGACCCACGCGAACACCCCGTCGAAATCATTGGCGTCGTCCAATGCGCCGATCCACGGGTTGTGTCCCGCGGCAACCAGGCTCTGCACCGTGGCCTGCTCCTCCGCGCTGGTGATCGTCGTCAGGTAGCCACCCGCGGACTCGCAGAACAGCTCCGCGTCCGCGAACGTCATCTGCACGCCATCAAACGCGCCGTAGCACTGGCCACTGGTGCTGTTGACCGCCACGCGCTCAGGACCCTGGCCGCTGAAACACGTGAACGTACAACCAACCTGGCAGCCGTCTCCGTCGTTCGGGTTGCCGTCGTCGCACTCCTCATCCGGGTCGATGTTGCCGTCGCCGCAGTAGGGGTTCAGGGTGACCGTGATGGTCGGATTCACCATCGTGTACTGGTCCTCGTCGGTGAAGAACGCGATCAGGTAGGTTGAGCCAGCGGTGAGCCAGAGCGTGGCCGAGGCGGTGCGCGCCTCGTTGGTCACGCAGGCCTGCTCCGTCCCGTAGGGTGAGCACGCCGTGCCCCCCAGCACCGCCAGGCGCGACCACGCGTTGGTGGCGGTGCCGTTGGCTGCGTCAATGGTGTACGGGCCGGACGTCGCTGGCGAGTACGTGAACCAGACCACGTTGGTAGGCTGCCCGCCGCAGCTGAAGCCCGCCGTCGGATCATCACCGAAGGTCCCTGTGCGCGTGTACGGGAACGTTGCGGCGGTGATGTCGTCGGGGTTGGTGCACATCTCACCGGGGAGGATGGGGCACCCCGAGTAGTCCAGCGTGCAGGCGGTGCAGCTCGGCGGCGTGGTCCCATCGGAGCAGAGCGCGCCACCCACGTTGGTGCCATCACACTCCTCCCCCGCGTCGATGTTGCCGTCGCCACAGACGCCGGGAGCGGCGATCGAGATCGTCGGGTCCACCATCGTGAAGGCGTTCCCGTCGGTGTAGAACGCGATGAGGTACGTGGCGCCCGCCGTCAGCGTCACGGTCGCGGTGACGTCAACGCCCTCGTTCGTCACGCACGCCACCTCGGCGCCGTACGGCGAGCACGAAGCACCTTCCAGCACTGCCAGGCGTGAGTACGCCAACGTGTCGGTGTTCACCGCGTCGATGACGTGGTCGCCCGAAACCGCCGCCGTGTACGTGAACCACACCACGTTGGTGGCGGGAGCGCAGCTGAAGCCCGTCTCGGGATCGTCGTCAAACGTGCCCGCCAACGTGTATGGGAACGTTGCGCCGCTGAGGTCCTGCGCGGTGGTGCAGACGCTGCCGGGCGGCACCGGACATCCCGAATAGTCGAGTGCGCAGGTCGGGGTGCACGCCGGCAGCGTGGTCCCATCCGAACACAGCGCGCTGCCAATGTTCGTGCCGTCGCACTCCTCACCCGCGTCGACGGTCCCATTGCCGCAGGTGGTGTTCAGCGTGATCGAGATCGTCGGGTCCACCATGCTGTACGTATCCCCGTCTGTGTAGAACGCGATCAGGTACGTTGATCCCGCGGTGAACGCGACGATGGCGGCAGCCGTCCTGGCGTCGTTGGTCACGCACGCCAACTCCGTGCCGTAGGCAGTGCACGAGTTCCCGTCCACCACGGCAAGTCGTGAGTACGCGAGGTCCCCAGTGGCGTTCGTGGCGGAAATATCGTGCGGACCGGAAACCGACGCGGTGTACTCGAACCACGCCACGTTCGTGGCCGAGTTGTCGCAGCTGAAGCCGACGGCCGGGTCGTCATCAAAGGTTCCGCTGAGGGCGTACGGGAAGGTGGCACCGGTGACATCGTCAGCCGCAGTGCACACCGTGCCGGCGGGGACAGGGCAGGTCGAGTAATCCAGGGTGCAGGCAGTGCAGCGGGGCGGCGTGGTTCCGTCGGAGCAGAGCGCGCCGCCAACGTCAGCGCCGTCGCACTCTTCGCCGGTGTTGATGTTGCCGTCGCCACAGGGTCCCGGAGTCGTAATCCAGACGGCGGGATCCACCATGGTGTATTGGTCTTCGTCGGTGAAGAAGGCAATCAGGTACGTCGAGCCCGCCGTGAGCGTAACAGTGGCGGAGGCGAAGAGCTCTTCGTTGGTGACGCACGCCAACTCCGCGCCATACGACAAACATGAAACCCCTTCGATCACCGCAAGGCGCGACCACGCTGACGTGGTGGTGTTGTTGAGCGCGTAGATGGCGTGATCACCCGTGACGCCGGCGGTGTACTCGAACCAGACCACGTTGGTGGGTGCGGTGGCGCAGCTGAAGCCGTCAGCCGGGTCGTCATCAAACGTGCCCACGAGCTGATAGGGGAACGTCGCGCCGGTCACGTCGTCGGGCGTGTCGCACAGCATGCCGGTGGTGTCGGGGCACCCCGAGTAATCCAAGGTGCAGGTGGTGGAGCAGGTGGGCTGTGTCGTCCCGTCGGAGCAGAGCGCGCTGCCAATGTTGGCGCCGTCGCACTCCTCACCCGCATCGATGTTGCCATTGCCGCAGTCGCTGCCTCCGCCGCTCGACGAGGACGACGAGGACGACGAGGACGACGACGAGGACGACGAGGACGAGGACGACGAGGACGACGAGGAAGAAGAAGAAGAAGAAGAAGAAGAAGAGGAGGACGACGACGACGTACCGCCGTTGCTCGACGACGAAACGCCACCGTTGCTGCTCGACGACGTGCCGCCGTTGCTTGACGAGGTCACATCACCGCTGCTGGACGACGTGCCGCCATTGCTCGACGAGGTCACATCACCGCTGCTGGACGACGTGCCGCCATTGCTGGACGAGGTCACATCACCGCTGCTGGACGACGTGCCGCCATTGCTCGACGACGTGGAGCCGCCGCCGCTGCTGGTGGCCGTCCCGCTGGAGGAACCCGACGCCGTTCCCGAGGACGTGCCCGAACCACTTCCCGACGAAGAAGCGCTGGAAGTGGAAGAGGCGCCCGACGAGCTCGAGGTGCCGGAGGTTCCGCTGGAAGATCCGGAGGTGGAGCTGGACTCCGTGATGATTCCGGACGACGAGCTGCTGGAAGAGCTGGTGGACCCCGACGACGTGGAGGAGGTGCTTCCGCCGGGGCCAGCGTCGTCTTCCGACGTGGAGGTTGTCGTTGGACACGCGGCCAGCCCCAGGATGAGGAGCAGGCTGGACAAATGGGCTCTTCGTGACATGGGCATTCCTCGTGGATCGCCGGTTGGCCGGCCAGGTCTCAACTCAAACAGCACTCGCTGGGAGGGTCCCAACGAACGCGCGGTAGCAGACCAGACAGCGCGGGGAGGGGCAAGGCCCACCACCGTTGGCGCCGGTGAAAGGCAGACGCGCCAAGCCGCTGGTTCGTCAGTCAACCACGGTGACGTTCGCCAGCGTGCGAAGGGATGCTCGTGTCACTCACCCGCGTGGTGAGTCCAGTTCACTGACGACGTGGAATCACAGGCTTGTGCCCGTCCAGCCCGGGGTGCGCGCAATTCCAGCGCGGGCCTTCACGTCAGCGGTGGGCGCGACACGAACAAGCGGAGACCAGCACAGGCGCCAGCTCCAGCGAACGTTCGCGCCACCCCAACCTTGCGTCAGACGCCCGCTGCCGCGGGACGGGTCCCCGCGGTCCCGACGACGTCCTTGAACCGCACGTCCACCTTCTCGATGCGCGCGCGTTCCAGCTCGGAGTCGGTCAGACCCAGGATGCCGCGCAGCACCTCGGAAGGCCGCGCCGCCTTTCCCTCGACGGTACGGATGGTGAACGCCGCCGCCGCGGGCCCCACGCGCAGCACACTCTCGACGCTGGCACGCAGGTCCACCGGCTTGGGCGGCCCATCCTTCGACGGACGCATGATCTTGCCGCCCTCCCCCGAGCTCCACCGCGCCAGCGCACCTTCCAGCCGCGTGTCGACGTCGACGCCCATGGCCTCCAGCAGCTGCACCTCGTACTTCATGGCGTCAATGTGCGACTGCACCGGCGGCGCATCCTTGGCCAGCTCGACGACATCCAGCACCTCCACGCCCTTGGGCAGGTGTCGCTGGAACGCGGCCTTGAGCGCGCCCGCGTCCACCGGGGTGCGCAGCTCCACGTCCATGAACTCCGCGCGGGAGCTGGTCCCCGTGGGACACGCGGGAGACATGCTGACCTTGGGCTTGGGATGGAACCCGCCGCTGTACGCCACCGGCACTTCCGCCCGACGGAGCGCGCGCAGCCAGCCCACCATCGTCTCCAGGTGGCTGAGGAACACGCTGGGATGCTGCTTGGTGTAGCGGATGCGGATCTTCGCCGCGGTGACGTCGGCGCCGGGGCCGGTGGGCGCGGGACGCGTGCGCTGGCCCAGGTCCTTGATCTCGTCGTCGGAGAGGACCGGGGCTTCACGGCTGGCCAGCGGCAGGATGGGCAGGTTCTTGTTGCGCGGGTGGCGCGCCGGGCCTTCCATGCGCACCGGGACCTTGTGTCCGTCGTCGTCCATGACGCGCTGGTAGGTCACCAGGTCAATGGTCTCGAAGTCGCACACGCCGCACGCGTGGCAGCGGTCGGTGACGCAGTCGGTGACGTCGGCGGCTTCCAGCGCCTTCTTCCAGTCGCGCGCCAGGTACTTCTTCATGATGCGACTGTCGATGTGGTCCCACGGCAGGATCTCGTCGAGGCCACGCTCCCGCAGGTAGAACGCCTCGCTCAGGCCCACCGCGGCCAGGCACTCCCGCCACTGCTTCAGGCTGAAGTGCTCCGTCCAGGAATCAAACCGCGCACCACGCTTGTGCAGCTCCAGCAGCATGCGCCCCAGTCGACGGTCTCCGCGGCTCAGCACGCCTTCCATGATGGACGCGCCAGCGTCGTGGTACTTGAACGGGATGCGCACCTTGCGGAGCGCGTCGCGCAGCAGGGTCTGCTTGCGGAGGATCTCCTCCTCACCAATCTGACCGGCCCACTGGAACGTGGTGTGGCTCTTGGGGACGAACGAGCTCACACTCACCGTGACCTGCGCGTTGGAATTGAGCCGCCGTCCGCGCTCGGTCATGCGCCGCGCCAGGTCAATGATGGCCAGCGTGTCGACGTCGGTCTCGGTGGGCAGGCCGATCATGAAGTACAGCTTGATCTGGTCCCAGCCCGCGGCGAACGCGTTGTCGGCGGCCTGCACCAGGTCCTTCTCCACGTTGTTCTTGGAGATGACCTTGCGCATGCGGTCGGTGGCCGCTTCCGGCGCCAGCGTGAAGCCGGTCTTGCGGATGCGCCCCGCCACGTCGACCAGCTCCTTGGTCAACGTCTCGGTCCGCATGGACGGGAGCCCGGTACTCACGCGCTGCGGGGCGAACTTGTCCACCATGTCGCCGAGGATGCCGCTGAGGCAGGCGTAGTCCCCGGCGGAGAGGCTGAGCACGCCCCACTCCTCCATGCCCGTCTCCCGCACCGCCGCCTCGGCGATCTTGAGCACCTGCTGCGGGTCGCGCTGGCGGGTGGGACGGTAGATGTAGCCCGCCTGGCAGAACCGGCAGCCCTGCGTGCAGCCGCGCTGGATCTCGACGGCCACCCGGTCATGCACCACCTGCAGGTGCGGGACGATGAACTTCGTGGGGTAGTCGACCTTGGAGAGGTCATTGAGGACGCGCTTCTTCGTCGACTTGCGCGCGGGGTCCTTGAGGTGCGTGACGGACTTGATGCGCCCGTCGTCGTGGTACTCCACGCTCCAGTGCGCCGGCACGTACATGCCCTCAATGCGGTCCAGCGCGTCCCACTTCTCCTCCCGGCTCTTGCCGCGCGTACGCTTGACCGCTTCCACCACCTCGTGGACGGCCTCCTCGCCGTCACCCAGCAGCACACCGTCCAGGAAGTCCGCCAGCGGCTCCACGTTGTAGACCACCGGTCCACCGGCAATCACGAGGGGATCGTCGGGGCCACGGTCACGCGCCAGCGGCGGAATCCCGGCAAGCTCCAGCATGTGGAGCACGGTGGTGAAGCCAAGCTCGTACTGCAGCGTGAAGCCCAGCACGTCGAACGCGCGCGCGGGCAGGTGACTCTCCAGCGAGAACAGCGGGATGCCCTGCTCCTTCATGGCGTTGCTCATGTCCGTCCACGGCGCGTGGATGCGTTCACAGGCGGTGTCCGGGCGGGAGTTGAGCAGGTGGTAGAGGATCTTGATGCCAATGTGGCTCTCGGCAATCTCGTAGACGTCCGGGAAGCACAGGGCGAAACGGACCTCCGCCGCGAGCGGGTCCTTGCGGGAGGAATTGGCTTCACCTCCCAGGTAGCGCGCGGGCTTTTCCACGCGATGGAGAAGGCTGGTGATGTCAACCGGCTTGAGCATGTTTTCCTCATGACCGCGCCGAGGAGTCGAACCCCGAGAACACGCGGCGGAAAGCCCTGATACCCTTTTGGAGGACCAACGCAAAGCACGCGGCCGTGACCGTGACCGCGCCACCCGTCGGTGCGGGCGCGAGGGGGAAGCGTGAGAACGGGGCTGCGTGAGAACAGCGTGTACATGTCGGCGAGGCGGGCGAACACCAATCCCCCCAAGCTTGTGGCACTGCGTCCACTCGCCCCCTTCCCCAGTACCAATCTTCCGTCCCACGTGATGCGGATCAGGCGACCGTCGGTATCGCCGGCAGCCGAGGCTGCACCTGGAAATTCACCAAGCCCTGCCCTCGTGGACCACTTTCACGACGTCATCGTCGGCAGGGCTCTACCTGGGTGGCGGTAGGGAGGTGGTCTGCGGAATGTGTTGGGTGCGGCTCAATTGGGACGACGCTCTTGGCTCCGCCAATGAGATTGGCAGGCATCAGAAACGGGTACGTCCTGCTCATTTCTGGGCGGCGAGGCGCGTTTCGCAGGCATCATAGGGAGGTGACGTCCGCCCTGCCGATTCGCCGCATGTTTGGCTGGA
>JBFMGU010000121.1:0-31657 GCA_040752415.1 Myxococcota bacterium | reverse complement strand
TTCCCGGTCGGAATCTGGCAATTCCGGTGCTTATCTCCGTGCCAACCCCCACTGTCTCTTAGCCCCCCAGCCAGGCATTGTGGCCACGCCGCCTGGCTGGTTTGTTCTTGGGGCCGGGGGGGCGTGGGAGCGCAGAGCACGCGCAATGCCAACCCGGTTCTCGACGGAAATCGCGTGGGAGGACGGTCCGGACCTGTCTGAATTCCGGACAGGGTGACTGAATTCCGGACACCCTCAGTGCATCTCTTCGCGCGTCACCGCCCCGTCCTTCATATGCACAATGCGACGCGCGCGCTCCATGACCCGAGGGTCGTGGGTGGAGAACACGAACGTCACCTTGCGCTCGCGGTTGAGCTCCTCCATGAGCGAGAGCAGCTTCTCCGCGGTTTCGCTGTCGACGTTGGCGGTGGGCTCATCCGCCAGCACCACGGCAGGGCTGGCGGCAATGGCGCGTGCAATGGCCACCCGCTGCTGCTGACCACCGGACATCTCCGCGGGCTTGCGATTCTCCATGCCGGACAGCCCCACGCGCGCCAGCAGCTCCATGACGCGGACCCGACGCTGCCGCGCGTCCACGCCCTGCATGGCCATGACCATCTCGGCGTTCTCGTACGCGGTGAGCACGGGCACCAGGTTGTAGGCCTGGAACACGAAGCCAATGCGATCCCTGCGCATGCGGCCAAGCTCCTTGCGGCTCAGCGTGTCCAGTCGTCTCCCCTCGACAACAACCGAGCCGGAGGTGGGCCGGTCCAGCGCGCCCATGAGGTTGAGCGCGGTGGTCTTGCCGGAGCCGGAGGGACCGCAAATGGCGGTGAACTCACCGGGGTGGACCTTGAGGTCCAGGCCGCGCAGCGCATTCACGTCCACCCTGCCCTGCCGATACACCTTGGTGACCTGCTTCAGCTCGACGATGGGTGCGTCCATGACGTGCTCCTTCACACCAGCTTGATGGATTCCACGGGTTCCACGCGTCCCGCGCGCCACGCCGGGTACAGACCGGCCGTCAGCGTGGCGAGGATGGCCGCTACCGCAATGGCCGCGGCGTTCTCGGGGTAGATGGCGGCTTTCAGCACCATGGGCATTCCCACGCCGGCCACGTCGGCCTGCTGCGCGCCAACGCGCTGGGAGATGTCCACGCCCACGGTGTTCATGAAGTGGTACGGGTACGCCAGCGCCAGCACCGAGACCACCAGCCCCACCAGCGCCAGCCAGAGGCTCTCCAGCATGATCATGAGGAAGAGTCGCGCGGAGCTCATGCCAATGGCGACGAGGATCCCGAACTCCCGGAGCCGCTCCATGACGCTGACGAAGAGCGTGTTGAAGATGCCTGCGGCGCACAGCAGCATGAAGAGCACCTCCAGGAACACCATGCCGCCCTTCTTGACGGCAATGAGGTTGTCCAGGTCCGGCTGGGTCTCCTTCCAGGTCAAAGAAGCGACGCCGGGTACCAGCGCCCCCACGCGCTCGGCCACCGCGGGAGAAGCGCGCTGGTCATGGAGGAACACGGCCACCTGGGTGCTCTCGTCGGGGGCGTAGCCCAGCACCTCCTGCACCGCGCGCAGCGGGAGGAAGCACAGCCCCAGGTCCGCGCCGGGTGAGCCGGTCTTCACAATCCCGGTCACCCGCGCCATGCCGTTGACGATCTCGCCCTGCTTGTCGGTGAGCGTGTAGACCACCTTGGTGCCCACCTCCGCGCCCAGGTTCTGCGCCAGGCGGACGCCCAGCACCATGCCTTTGTCGTCGGGGGAGGTGAACGCCTGGCCCTGGTGCAGGGTCTTCAGCACCGACAATGTGGTTTCGTCTTCCCGCGCGGGGTCATAGGCCACGAATCCCGCGCCGGCGCTGTCGGAGGTGGTGGACAGCATGACCTGCCCCACCACGCGACGGACCACGCGCGTCACGTGCGGCTGACGTCCCAGCGTCTCCAACAGCTCGGGCGCGGCGCGCACGGTCCTGCTTAGTGTGGGTTTATCCTGGTATTCGCGGTGCTGCACGGTGACGTGTCCGCCGCCCAGCCGCGCCGCGGTGTTGACGATCTCCTCCCAGTTGGAGTCCTGCACCCCGGTGCCCATCACCGCCACGAACACCGCGAACACAATCGACGACAACGTGATCACGGTGCGGCGGGTGTTCCGCCACAGGTTGCGCCAGGCCATGGAGGCCAACATGAATGGACCCACGAGCTCCTCCGTGTCTTCAGGTGTGGTGGATGGCCTTCACCGGTTGGATGAGCGCGGCCTTCAGCGCGGGATAGAGCACCGCCACGGAGACCACCACGAGCATGATGAGGAACGGTGTCAGGATGCCGGGAACGCTGACCACGGCGTGCCAGTTGCTCACCATGGCCAGTCCCATCGCGGAGACGCCGGCCAGCGCGCCCATGTCCACGCCGTACACGCTCAGGTACCAGAGCGCGGGCGTTCCCACCACGAGCGCCACGCCCACCGCCAGCACCACCTGCAGGAGGCTCTCGGCGTAGATCAGCTTCAGCACGTCGGTGGCGCCCGCCCCCAGCGCCTTCAGGATGCCGAACTCCTTGATGCGCTCAAACACCGCCATCAGCATGGCGTTGAGGATCACAATGGCGGTGGCAATGTTCACGATGAAGAAGATGAACGCCATCATGCCGCGCACGGAGTCCATCATCGTCGCCAGGATGGGATTGAGCTGACGCCAGGTCTGCACGTCCCGCGCGGGCGCGGCGGCCATCACGCGCTGCGCCAGCACGGGGAGCGGCATCTCCACCGGGCGCTTCACCACCACCTGGTGCGCACCGCCGTCAAAGGACATCAGCTCGCGGAAGGCCTGATCCGTCAGGAACACGCCGCTGCGGTCGGTGGCCTCTCCCACGCTGAGCAGCACGCCGCGCACGGTGAAGAGCTCGTTGGCAATGCTGCCGTCGGTGGCCTGGGAGAGCACCACCAGCTCGTCGCCCAGCTTCACGCCCAGCACGCGCGCCAGCTTGACGCCCAGCACCACGCCACGCGGGTCGGCGCCGTCCAGCCAGCGACCTTCCTTCAGCTGGGTGTTGATGGAGAGCACCCGGGTGTCGCGGGCCAGGTCAATGCCCCGGAGCTGCGCACCGGCGGACGCCTCTCCCGACGCCACCAGCCCGGAGGCCAGCAGGCGCGCCGCGGCTGGGATGCCCTGCTGCTCCAGCCGCTGCACGATGTCCGCGGCGTCGGCCATGCGGGTGTGGATGGAAGGCTTGTCCTGGTAGCCGGGCGCGAACACCTGGGCGCCGCCGATGTCGAAGTCCAGCGCGCCCTGCTCCATGTTCACCATGTAGCCTTCCATCATGCTGCCGTAGAGGACGGTGAAGACCAGCGCCAGGCTGAGCGCCGCCAGCGTGATGCCGGTGCGACGTTTGTGACGCCAGATGTTCCGCCAGGCCAACCGGAAGGTACCCACGTGCGTCTCCGCTCCTGTTTAGGACCCGTTAGCGTTTGAGCGCCTGCAACGTGAAGGTCTGCTCGGGGTGCTTCACGTCAAAGGTGATCTCGTCGTAGTGGATCTCGGTCAGCTCGTTGGGGCGGTCGGCCACGGTGAGCTGCATGCGTCGCGCCATCTTGCGCCCACCCACCACGTCGAACCCGGAGAAGGTCATGGTGCGCACCAGGGCGCCCTTCTCGTCGTAGTAGGTGACCTGGTCGGCCAGCTTGTCCTCGGCGCGGACGCGCAGCTGCACCTTGCCCCACACCACCGGCGCGGTGGGCCTGGGGGTGCACTCCACGACGTGGTGGTGCCGCCCCGCGGCGGGATCCGCCTTCTGCAGGAACTGGCAGGTGAAGTGGTCGGTGAAGCGGGATTCGCGCACCAGGTCGTCATTGCTGAAGTGACTGCCCATCCACGACGCCGACATCATGGACCCCGGCACCTTGATGGTGCGGTCCACCTTGGGCAGGTAGTTCCAGATGTCCCCGTCCACCTTCAGCGTGGCCGTGCCCTTCTCCTTGGCGGGCGCCTCAATGCGCACCAGCGTCTTGTTGGTGCCCTGGCTCCACGTCTTCAAGGTCAGGGTGCGCTCCCACTGCGCGGTCTTGATGCGCATGGTCATGGTGCCCACGCTGGAGGAGCCCCGCGCGCTCTCGTCCTGGATGCGCAGGATCTCCGCCAAGGTCGGGTCCATGGCCTGCGCGGGCGCGGTGCTCCAGGACAGCAGCAACGTCGTCACCACCGCAAGCAACCGGCTCACCGCCATCTGCGTCTTCATCTCACTGCTCCCTTCCCCCGCGTTCCGCCGACGATCCCGTCGACGATCATGTTCACCAGCGCGGCGGCGAACCGCTCCACCGGCACCTCGCCGCGCGACTTTGGTTCAAAGAGCGGGCCGGCCGCGTAGAACAGCGCCATCACCACCTGGGCCGCGTCCTCCAGCTCCGGCGCGCTCCAGCGCCCCTTCCCCGCCGTGGCCAGGAAGCTCACCACCGCTTCCTTCTGCAAGGACAGGATGTCGGTGCGCATCTCGCGGTTCAGCTCCTCGAAGGCGAGCATGATCTCGCGGTCCCCGCTCATCATGCGCAGGGTGAGCGGCATCTCCTGCAGCGCCAGCAGGGAGCTGAGGAGCCACTGGCGGAGGAACTCCGGCCCGGAGAGCTCCTGCTTCATCATCCCCATGAGACGGGGGATCTGGCGCGCCTTCTCGTCGGAGAGCGCCGCCATCAGCAGCTCCGCCTTGTTGGGGAAGTAGAGATAGAGCGTGCCCTTGGCCACGTGCGCGTCGCGGGCCACGTCATCCATGCTGGTCTTGCGGTAGCCGCTGCGCACGAAGTGATCCGCCGCGGCGCGCAGGATGCGGTTGCGCTTGCGCGTCTTGGGGTCGTTGGGGTCCAGCGCCGGCAGATACGTGTCGATCAAGCGTTGCGACTGGGCCTCCAGCTCCTTCTGGGACGCGTGCCCGCCGCGCGAGATCCGCTCCGTCCACAGGCGGACCGCGCCCTGCATGGCCTCCCGCGGCTCCACGACGGGACGCGCGGACTTCTTGCTCGGGGAGGTCTGGCGCTTGGTCATACTGACCATTTTGCTATATTTGGTCAGTTCGTCAAGTCGACCCCGGTTTCCTGGGGTTCTCCGGAGGGCGGATGGGTTGCGACCGGCCACGTTTTTCCGTCGTCACGCGGGTGGCGCCCCTTGCGGTCACGGTGGCGCTGGCGCTGGATCTCTCGTCGTCACCGGTGCGGGCGCTGGAGGTCCTTGCCAACGAGCACGTGAGCCTGGAGGCCGGTGGCGACGTGAAGACCTTCCTGGTGGCGGTGTTTCCCTATGAGCACGCGCTCCTGCCGCAGGACCCGCAGGGCCGCGCGCTGCTGGACGTGCGCCTCAAGCTCGACGCCGCGGTGGGCGACTGGCTGCGGGTGGTGGTGCATCCCAACCTGGTGACCGCCTACGGCGCGCCCGCGGGTGGCGTCGGGGCGGGGGCGTCCGCGCGGCTGACGCCGCAGCCGGAGGCCATCACGCTGAGTCGCACGCTGGTGAGCTCGTCGGGCCTGGGGATGAACGTGCGCGTGGACCGCGCGGCGCTGACGCTGCGGTTTCCCAACCTGGATTTCACCGTCGGGAGACAGGCCATGAGCTTTGGCACCACGTTCTTCTTCACGCCGCTGGACGTGGTGGCACCGTTCCATCCGCTGGTGGTGGACCGCGAGTACAAGCCCGGCGTGGACGCGCTGCGCGCCGACGTCTACTCCGGCACCTCCAACAAGCTCACGCTGGTGGCCGCCTACGCGGGGAGCTGGGACCTGGATGGCCTGGTGCTCGCCGCGCACGTGGGCAGCACGGTGTTCGGCGTCGACGTGGGCGTGTTTGCGGCGGAGGTCCACCGCCAGGCCGTGCTGGGAGCGGACACCGCGGGAGAGCTGCTGGGCTTTGGCGTGCGCGCGGAGGGAACGGTGACGCTGCCCGCGGATCTCCGCCGTCCCTACCTGCGCGCCGCCCTCGGCGTGGACCGCCGGTTCGAGAACGGGCTGATGCTCTCGGGTGAGCTCTACGTGCAGACGCTGGGCGGAGAGCGCCCGTCCGACTACTACGACGTGGCGCGCCGCCCGGAGTTCGCCCGCGGGGAGATCTGGGCGCTGGGCCGGTATTACGGTGCGCTTAGCGCGAGCTTCGAGTTGCTGCCGGTGCTGACGGTGGGCTGCTCGTCGGTGGCCAACCTGGGGGACCAGAGCATGTTGCTGGGCCCCTCGCTGACGTGGAGCCTCTCCGACGACGCGGTGCTTGCCGCCGGCGCCTACGCCACGCTGGGCGAGCGCCCCGCCAGCACCCCCACCGGCGACCCGACCCGGCCGCTGAAGCTCGGCAGTGAGTTCGGCACCTCGCCGGCCAGCGCGTTCCTGCAGTTCAAGGCGTACTTCTGAGCGTGGTCGCGTCGCGACGCCAGGACGCGCCCCAGATGACGACGGGCGTTGTCGCTGTTGCTTGAGCAGCACCGCGCCGCCGGGTTATGACGTCCCTCGTGCGTATCCCCGCCCACGTCCAGCCGCCGCGTGTGACGCCGCCCGTGACCCGGGACGTGTTGCCCGGGGTGACGTCGTCCGTCGGGGACAAGGCCAGCGCGCCGCGCACCGACGCGTACCAGACGGTCAACACCACGTCGTCAACCACCGCGGCCACGGGCGCCAACCCGGTGACGGCCAAGGCGCTCTCGGACATCCAGAGCGGGCGCGTGTGGGACCTGGCTCCCGCCAACGCATCCCCGGAGGCGGGCGCTTTCCTCCAGAGCGTGTCGGCGCGCCTCGATGAGTACGCGGCGGGCAAGGCCGGTGCCTCCGTGCGCGCGCTGGAGCTGCAAGGCAAGGACGCGGCCACGTTGCACGCGGAGCTGCTGGCGGCGGGGTTCCAGCATCGTCGGGAGCCGCTCAAGGGGCCCATGCGTCCGCGCCAGGTGGGTGAGCAGGACGGCGTGCCGGTCTACGCGCGTACCGACGGAGGGCGCACCACCAACCCCGCGGACCCGCTCATTGCCATGGAGCAGACCTACGTCCGCGCCGACGGCACGCGCACCACCAGTCCCGACGACAACGTGGTCCCGCACGACATCTACGTGCATCCCGCCGACGGCGGCATGGTGCGCATCAAGCCGCAGGGCGACCCCAGCAGCCCCATGCGTCCGCAACCCCACGCCAGCAAGGCGGTGCTGTTGCGCGGCAGCGGCGTGGCGGGCCGCTTCGACGTCGAGCGGGACACCGGCTGGAACAACGAGGCCTTCAAGGTCACCAACGACGGGCACCCGGTTCCCAAGGCACCGCAGCCGCACTTCGGCCTGCGTGGTACCGGGGGCTCGCACACCCAGCTGGCGCGCTTCAAGGCACCCGCGGCGGATTCCAGCGCGGCCTACGCCGACGTCATCATGGGCGCGGCGCACACCAACCTCTCTCCGCCATGATCACGCACTTCTCGCTCACGCCTTCCGGCAAGCCCGCGGCGGTGCTGCAGGACGTGATTGCCCACGCCACGCGGGACCCGGCGGTGATCCACGTGGACCGCGGTCACGGCGTGCACTGGCTCCTCTTCTGCGACAGCGCCGCCACCGCCCTCGACGAGCGCGCGCGTCTGGCCCGCGGTGAGACGGTGGCCTCCGCGGTGGGTTCGGTGGTGGTGGAAGGCAACAGCTACGAGGTGAACCAGGAGTGCTCCGAGCCGGCCCGCGCGCGCCTGGCGTCGCTGGTGCGGTTCATCCTGAAGAGCCACGGCCCGTGTTTCGTCCATGACGCCGACGCGCAGGCCAACGTGAGCGCGCAGGTGCAGCAGGACCCGGAGATCCTGTTCCGCTGAGCCGTCGTCGTCGTGACGGCGGTCCTGTTCGTGGTGCGTTCTTCTCCTGCGAAGTGGCGCTAAGCGGGCGTGGTGGTGGCGGTGACGCTCCCGCGCTGCCCTTCGCGTGCGCGCCGACGAGGTCGAGGTCCTCCGACGTGGCCAGGGCGACGGGTGGGATTCGCCCGCGCTGAGCGGAGTCTCCTCCCCTTCACCGATGAGACGGTTGACCGTCGGTCAGCTGTCCACCCCGGACGCACCGGGCCCGCGCCTCCGGCCGAATCCCCTGACAAAGGAGGAACTCCCGTGAGCGACACCGTCCTCAACCCGCTCCGCCCGCCGCCACCGCCCCCTCGTCGCCAGGACGTGGATGGAGCCGCGGCTGCCAACGGCCACGGTCCGGCCGCGCGCGTTGCCGGCACCGATGAGACCCGCGACGCAACCGGAGAACCGCAACCGCCAGAGCACGCGTCGACGTCGTCAGCGCCGCGCCGGGAGATCGATTCCGCCGCCGCGCGCGAAGTGGCGGTGCACGCCAACAGCGGCCTGCGCGACCAGCTCCACCGGCGATTCGACGCCCCCGACAACACGGACACCGTGGCTTCCACGTCGGCAGCCCGGCAGTCGTCGTCGATCCCACCCGCCCTGGAGACCGCGAGCGCGCGCAATGAGCAGTACAAGGCCCTCAAGGCGCTGGACGCCGAGACCCGCAGCTCCCAGGACCAGCTCAAGGCCTCGAACAGTGGGATTGTTGGCAACGCGCCACAACCGCAGAACGGCGTGGTCACCAAGCCCCGGCCCCAACCCCAACCCGACCCCGAGGTACGCCGACGCGTCGAGGCGGAGATTGCACGGCGCCTGGGACCGCAGCGTGCGCACCGTGCGCGGGAGATCGCGGACCGGATGGCCCGGGCGCTGGGCAACGGCAACATGCAGCGCGGCATGGCGGCGCTGGACCGCGCGCTGCGCAACGGGCGCCTGAACGTGGGCCTGGCAGGAATCCATGGGCCGCGCGGTGGGCCGCGCAGCGACGAGGAGCTCGCCGACACCCGCCACAACATGAGCACCACCTCGGGCCGCGAAGTGGACGCGGTCCTGGACAATGACGGCGGCGTGGTCGCGGGACGCAACGCCCACGTGAACCAGGAGCAGCTGCGCAAGCTGCGGGAAACCGCGGAGCTGGCGCACGAGATCGGCCTCCCCCTCGACGTCACCGTGCACTCCAACGGCTTCAACACACTGCGCGCCTACGCCGCGGATCCCACCAATCCGCGACTGGGGAATGTCACGCTCATCAATCCCAACATCCCCGGTGATCCGGAGCAGACGCGGGCTGCATTCCGCAACATCGTCCAGCGCAGCGACCATGTCCGCCTGGTCACTTCTATCGACGACGACGCGGTGCCGCTGTCCGCCGCGGGCGGAAACGGCCCGGTGTGGCAACAGCAGATCAACGCCGCGGTGGCAGCCGGGGTGCAGGACATCCGCGTGCTCACCGGCGCGAACCACAACCTGGACAGCATGGCGGCGCACATCAACCAGCCCGGCGCGTTGGACCTCCGCCGCAATCCCCGGACGGGGCGGCTGGAGCCGGTGAACCCGGAAGCCTGGCTGGTGCGCGGGTACCAGTGGCACCCCGGGCGTGGGCTCCATCGCATCGGAATCGTGCCGCGGGACCACCGTTCCGCCGCGTGAACGCACCAGTCGTAAGCATGGTCGGCGGCGTGGTGGTGCTCGGCCTTTGACTTCGGCCCCGCGTGCCCTCACCGCGCCACGTCGTCGTCCAGGAGCTCGGACTTCTCGGTCAGCATCAGCCCCAGGCTGGACCCCAGCAGCACCCCGCCGCATGAGAGCGAGGTGGTCACCCAGTTGATGATCACGATCAGGTTCGTGACGTCATAGGCCTGGCGGAATTCCTGCGGCGGCAGCGCCACGGTGGGCCCCACGAACTGCGTCCCCAGGAACAGCAACGGCATGAACCCCAGCGCCGACGCCACGCCGCAGCTCATCACGGTCATGGGAGACAACAGCGCGCACGCTCCCGCGGTGCCGGTGAGGTACGGCGCCACCCTCCGTCCCACGCCGGGCCGCTGCGCCGCCTGCACCCGCTCCTCGTCGCGACAGCACCCGTTGCGCGCCACGCGCACGCGTCCCCGGTCCAACGCATCCCAGAGGGCCACCCCGCCCGCGGCGGCCACCAGCAACGCGGAGAGCGTGTAGATCGGCACCGGGAGCACCAGCATGAGGATGACCAGCGGCAGCGGGAACAGGTACGGCCCGTCGGGAGGCGCCGCGCTCGTCGTCTCGGTGGAGCCCACGGTGGCGGGGTCCCCGAAGCGGAACGTGGTGGCCACGTGGATGCCGTACAGCGTGCCAAACAGCGCACCCGCGAGGATGCTGGTCCCCGCCGCCGCGGTGAGCAGCCCGCTCTCCAGCAACGCCACCCGGTCGCTCTCGCGGTTGCGCTCGACAACGACGTCGGTCCACACCGCGGTCAGGTCCGCGTCCGGTGTCTCCGCCAGTCGGGAGCGGAGCTCGCGCACGCCCGCGTCGTTGGTCCCCAGTCGTCGCTGCAGGTCCTCGGCATCCGCGGCCACCCGGCTGCCGCTGGCCAACTGTCGCGCCACCGCGTCCACCGACGAGATGAGACCATCCAACGCGCGGCTCTTCACGCCCGCACGGCGCAACGCACTGGCGGTCTTCCGCTGCACCAGCGCGGCCTGGAAGCTCCACACACCCTGCGCCAGTCCCAGCTGGGAGGTCACCACGTAGTCCGCGTTGAGCGCGTCGGCCACCTCGGCCACGCAGGATTCCGCGTCGCAACCCATGAGCTGCTCGCGCGCGGCGCTCCCCAGCATGGCGGCAATTTCCAGCCGACTGACGACGTGGAAACCGGAATGCTTCGCCAGGCTTTCCGCCAGGGAGCGTTCCACCCCCGGCGCGGCGGAACGCACCTCGGTGCGCGCGTCGGCGGCCAGCCGGGGCGGGAGCACCACCACGCGCGCGGGTTCCGCTTGCGCCGCCAACACCAGCAGCACGGGCAGACACATCATGGCGCTTCTCCCTCGTCATCAAGGAGGGGCTCTTCGGCGGGACGGAACAGGAGCGCCACCCCCACCGGCGTCCCCACGAGGAGCGACCACGGCGCAATCACCATGCACCACCCCACGTTGCACAGCAGACACCACGCGGCCAGTCCGTCGACAAGGGTGCGACCAAGGTTGTTGGTGCTGTTGGCAATGGCGGGCGTGGTGGTGCCCCATCCACTGGCGCCCGCGCCCAACGACCCGGCGCGATACAGCAACAACGCCATGAGATACCCGGAGAACGAGACCGGCCCGCCCAGCAACACGGCCAGCGCGGCGGTGCGGTGGACCGCGTCGCGCTCGGCGGCGTCGCGGATGTCCGAGTCCTGACGACAGCACCCGCTGCGTTTCACCTTCACGCGCCCCAGGTCCTGCGCGTCGACGACGGAAACCACCAGCGCCGCCACACCGCTCAGGAGCGCCACCGGCGCAAGCAGGCAGGCCACGCTGCTGGCGGCCAGGCTGATTCCCCCGTTCTGCACGTGGAGCAGCCCCAGCACGCTGGTGGTGCCCAGGAGCAGCACGGCAATGGTGAGGAACGTGGCGCCGGAGAAGAGCGCACCCTCCAGCACGGCGAGTCGCGGGCTCTCCAGGTTCCGTTCGATCACGAAGCGTGTGAGCGCCTCCGACGTGGTGCGCTCCGGGTGCTCCTCCCGGTATTCCTTGAACGCGCGCAGGTCTTCCTCGTCGACAAAACCCAGTCGCTCCCGGGCGCGCGGACCGGACAGCTCCAGCGCCGCGGTGTTTCCCGCCAGCGCCGCCGCCATCTCGTCCACCTGGCTGGCCAGCGCCTGGAGCGTGCGGCCGCTGATGCTGGCGCTGCGGATCACCGCGCCGCGCGCGTGGTCCAGCACCTTCTCCGTCCACGTCAGGTTCCGCCCCACGCTCACCACCTCACCGGTGACCAGCAGCTGCGCGCCCAGCGCCCCGGCAATCTCCGCCAGGCAGCCGTCGTCGGCGCAGCCAGTGCGCTGCCGTTCCGCTTCGTGCTCCAGGAGGCTGAGCACCTCGTCGGCGCCAATGACGCGGTACCCGCCCGTCTCGGCAAGCTTGAGCGTGAGGGTGCTGGTGAGCAGCGCGGCCATCTCCTGCGCCACCGCGGTTTCCACGCGCACGTTGACCGGGAGCACCGCCGCGGAGGGCAGCTCCGTTGCGGTGAAGAGCGCCAGGGAGGTGACCAGCAGGAGCATGCGCGGCAGCAGCCTAGTACAGGAACCGCCACGCCAGACGCCGTGGACGCCTGAACGTCCCCTGTGTTACCGCCAGCGCATGGGTGTCGACGAGAAACTGTCCTCCCCGGGGCCGCTGTTCTTCGCGGAGCCGCCCCACCTGCGCTCTCCCGACGGGTCGATGGCCATCTGGTACACCGAGCCGCTGGGCATGGTGGATGAGCTCCTCACCGACAACATGACCAGCGCCACGGTGAAGTTCCTCGTCGAGACGGCATCCGCCCGCCTGGAGCAGGCCTACGCGCGCGCGCCCCAGCCCATGGTGTTCGTGCACGTGTGGAAGCGGGCGCGCACCTATGACATGGCCGCGCGGGCCCGCCTGGTGCAGTGGGGCCTCACCATGGGCGCGGAGAAGATCCAACGCATCTGGGTCCTGCTGGAGCCGCAGTGTCCCACGTTCGTGAAGATGGCGTGCCACGCCGGTGCGGTGCCCTTCGCGGTGCGACGCATCCCCATGCTGATCACCGAGGACCGCGCGGAGATCCTCCGGCAGGACGCGCTGCGCGTGGCGTCGGGTGTGCCGTCCCCTTGACGGGCTGAATCACGTTGCCTTCGCTGGGCTCGTTGTGACCAAGGGGGTCGCCCGTGACGCAGCAGCGCCGCGCGCCCCGATTTCCCAGCTCAAAGCCCCTGCAGGACACCACCACTGGAGCTCGTGGACGTGGTGCCGGACGCGTTCGTCGACGTCGTGCTCGATGTCGCGGCTGCGCTGGAGGACGTGGTGGTGGCGCCCGAGGACGGGCTGATGGTGATGAGGCCCGACGCCGAGCTGGAGCCCCCGGAGCCCGCGTTGACCGTGACCACCACGGTATCACTCGCCGTCGCGCCATCGTCGTCGACCACGAGCAGTGTCACGGTGTGGCGCCCGACGGGAAAGGCCCGGGTGAGCGTTGCGGAGGTTCCCAGCACGGTGAGGCCCTCCCGCCAGCTGTACGAAACGATGGTTCCATCCGGGTCGACGGACGCGCGACCATCCAGCGTGATGGTTTCCGCTCCGTCACCGTGGACGTCGGTCTGGGTCACGTCGGCACCGGCACTTGCCACGGGCAGGAGGTTCACCGCGCGCTCCGGCGTGGCCTCGAGGCCAAACTGATCGATGACCCGGTTCCGGATGTCCTTGAAGTAGCAGGCGGCGCGCTCGGGGTGCCCCGCGACGTTGAACGTGCAGAACAGCGCTCCGTAGGTTGCACCCTGGGTTGCGGTGTAGATCGACGCCCACCAGTGTCCGTCGAGACGCTGCGCGCGGATGGACCTTCCGCCCAGGCCAGAGACGAAGGCGATGGTCCGTCCCCGGTCGATGGTGAGCGTGGTGGCGGTGGACACCACGGTCTGCGTGTCGAAGTCGCCCATGAGATGCGTGCGCGAGTAGCTGTGCGCGTGTGCCGTGGCAACAATGGCGCCGCCGCGTCGGCACTCCTCGTAGACGCCCCACCCCGTCTCGTTGTTCTTGCCCTCCACCTGCATGAGTCGCATCAGCTTGTGCCAGGAGCAGACGCTCCACAGCGACGCGTCCGCCGTGAGACGGTCGCGGATGTACAGGTCATGCCCGGAGCCCATGATGTCCGGACCCACGAGCACGAAATACAGACCCTGGTAATGACACGCGGACATGACGCCGTAGTCACCCTCGCAGGTGGCACCCACGCGGATGGCGCGTTCCAACGCCCGGCGCTGATACTCGGTCCACTGGCCTTCATCATGGTTCCCGATGGAGACGAAATAGGGGAAGTCGGGCCCGAGGACGCTGTTGATCTGCTCCTCCCAAGCGGCGGGGTTGTCCTCGTACTCGAAGTCCCCCTGGTGGAGCACCGCGTCCGCGCCCTCGCCACGGATGAGCTGAAGCACCGCAACGGCATTGGGGCCGAGGCCCTGGTCGCCGATGAACGCCACCTTCAGGTCCGGTGCGGTGGCCACGGAACGGAGTGCGCTGGGCGTTTGCTCCACGGTGAGCTCGAAGCTCGTCGGCGCCCGGCTCCGCGCGCCGGTGGCGTCGGTGGCCTCGCAGCTCCAGAGGTACCGCGTGTTCCATGAGAGCGCCGCCGAGAAGCTCACGGTGGCGGAGCTGCCGGACACGGCCACGCTCTGACGGGGCGAGAAGTCGCCCAGCTCCACCCAGGAGACCTCCAGGCGCGGCCGGCTGGATGTCGTGGTGTGTTCGTTGCTGTTCCAGCGCGTGAGATCACCGCCGGTGGGAATGACCACAATGCCATGATTGGGCGCGCCATCCGCCCACGCCCGCACGAACGACGTGGCGTCGAACGCTCGCTCACCCGCGGCGGGACAGCTCCAGACGATTCCCGTCGTGTCACGGGAGGCGGCACCGTTGGCGCCGGGGTTTGACCAGGGGACACCGGCCTTCCGCTCGAGCCAGGTCGTCTGTCCCTCCGTCCAATCCTCCAGCAGCCGGTAGGCCACCATGGTGTCGCCCGCGTCGACACAGCGGACCACCACGCGCGCTTCATCAATCCGGGTGCCGGGAGGGAGCTGGTCCACTCCGCTGCCAAAGAGGCCCGAAAACCGGATCAGCGCGTGCTTCACGGGGTTCCCGTCGACGCTGACGGACGTTTCCCCTCCGAAGTTCCGCTTCGCACTCTTCGCAACGAGGGTCGTGTCATCCACCACGACGCCCGACTTGGCATCTTCCCGGAAGACGCGCGATTGCACGGAAGGTGTTCCGTACCACAGCGTGATCTGCTGCAGCCCCTCGGATGATTCCGCGGAGCACTGGAACGTGACGTTGGTGGTTGCCATCCGTTCACCGTCACGAGGTGACAACAGCGTCACGGTGGGCGCGGTGGTCAGAGCCCGGGAGCCGCCGGCATTCCCCAACGCGCCGCCAACGTTGCCTGGCTCGTCGGGAACCTCCGCGCCACACGCCATCATGAGCGCAAGGCCAACAGGTCCCAGGATGCGTTTCAATGGCATGATTGATCCCCCGTTGGATTTCAGCGACGCGCCCTCGCCTTCGAGCCGCGCCATCACCCGCTGCTTGTTGGTTGTTTCGCCTGCCGCCACGTCGAGATGGACGGCCCGTGCCGGAACCGGACGACTTCGGGGTTTCCCCGCCTGCGCATGGTAACGGCTGGCGAACCGTACCGCTCAACAACGTGGGAGGTTGGGGGCTGCGTCAAGATTGCCCATCTGGTACCGCCTCCAGCGGACCACTGCGGTTGGCACGCCGGCCATGACCCGTTACACCGACGTCACGCATGCGCCTCCAGGTCCTCAGCGACGTCCACCTCGAGTTCGGCCCCTACGAGCCCGCGCGCACCGACGCCGACGTGCTGGTGCTGGCCGGTGACGTGGGGGTGGGGCTGCAGGGCCTGCGCTGGGCCGCGCAACACGCGCGTGGGCGGCCGGTCATCTACGTGCCGGGCAACCACGAGTACTACCGTGGCACGCACCCGCAGGTCCGCGCGGTGTTGCGCGCCGCCGGGGAGGCGCTGGGCATCCACGTGCTGGACCGCGCCACCACGACGATTGACGGCGTGCGTTTCCTGGGCTGCACGTTGTGGACCGACTTCCACGCGCTGGGCGAGGTGATGGCCCCCGCCGCCATGGCCACCGCGCGGGAAGCGCTGAGCGACTACGAGCACATCCGCGGCGCGGGCGGCGCCCCGGTGATTCCCGACGACACCCGCGCCTTCCACGCCGCGGACCGCGCCTTCCTGGAGGACGCCTTGTCCCGGCCCCATCCCGGCGCCACGGTGGTGGTGACGCATCACGCGCCGGTGCGCGCCGCGCTCCGGGATTGGCCCTCCCGCGCCCCCGCGGTGGTGACCAGCAGCGTGAACCGGCTGGAGCACCTCCTGGACGGCGCGCGCGTGTCGACGTGGATCTTCGGCCACATCCACCTGGCCTCGGACTTCCGCGTGCGCGGCACCCGCCTGGTGTGCAACCCGCGCGGCTACCCGCATCGCCCGGGGATCGGGTTCCGTTCGGAGCTTGTCGTGGAGGTGTAGGCGCGCACCTGACCGCGGTGCGACCTTGCGTGCCTGGGCCCTGGCGCGACAAGGTTCGCTCCATGCGCACGCGCTCCCTTTCGCGGAAGCATCGTCCCCTCGTCGTCACCGGTCATCTTCTCGTCGGAGCCACGCTGGCCGTGGGGCTGCTGGCGCCGCTGCTCTCGTTGGCGGAGGAGAAGCAACCCGCCGCGCACGTGCTGCCCGGCGCCGCCGCCGCACCTTCCGCCGCGGAGAAGCTCGAGGAGAAGGAGGAGCCCCAGCGCAGCGCACCGCAGAAGGTGGCCATTGGCGTGTACATCCTCAGCATCGGCAAGTTTGACATCTCCACGGGCAGCTACACCGTGGACTTCTACCTGAACCTCAAGAGCGACGAGCCGCTGGACGACGCGGGGGTGGAGTTCTCCAACGGCCGCGCCACCATGGAGCTGGTGCAGACCCTCGACGGTGGCAAGGAGCTCTTCTACCGCGTGCTGGCCAACCTCAACACCAACATCGACCTCAAGGAATACCCCTGGGATGACCAGGTGCTGCCCATCATCCTGGAGCACAAGACGCGTCCCAGCAGTGACTGGGTGTTCGTGGTGGATGAGAAGCAGACCGGCATTGATCCCGACGTGAAGTTCGTGGGCTGGGACCTGCGCAGCGCCACGCCCGCGGTCATCGAGCACAGCTATCCCGTCTACAACGAGGTCTATTCGCAGTATCACCTCAACGTGAAGATCTCGCGCATCCGGCTGCCCGCCACGCTGAAGACCTTCCTGCCCATCTTCTGCTTCGTGATCATCACCTTCCTCTCCATGCTGGTGACGCTGGAGAAGATCGACAACCGGCTCTCCATGGCCATCGGCATCCTGATTGCCTCGGTGATGTTCCACGTCTCGCTCACCAACACCATTCCGCCGGTGGGCTACCTCACGCTCACCGACAAGATCATGACCGCAACCTACGTGGCGGTGGGCGCCAACCTGCTCATCACCGTGGCGCTGATGCGCATGATGCAACACAACGACCGCGACCGGGCCACCGCGCTCTCCTCGCGCGGCTACCTGGCGCTGCCGCTGCTCACGGCGGTGGCGTTCACCGCGGCGCTGCTGACCTGATCAGATGAGCTTCCAGTGACGCATCAGGAACAGGATGAAGATGGTGGCCACGCCCAGGGTGCCCAGGAAGGGCGCGCGGGTGGCCTCGTCGGCGCCAAAGCCCACCACGCTGGCCACGCTGGAGATGACGAAGAGCGGGAGGCTGGCAAACGTGACCACGGTGAGCTTGCTCATGACCTGGTTGGTCTTGAAGCCCACCAGTGACATGTAGAGGTCCAGCGAGTCCTCCAGCACCTCGCGACAGGTCATGAGGTCCTCCATGGTGCGCTCCAGCGTCTTGACCATGTTGAGGAGGAATCCCTGCGTGGCCTCATTGACGAAGACCATCTTGCGCGTGGACATGGTGTCCAGCGCGTCGCGGGCGGGCACCACGTGCTTGTGCATGGTGAGCACGGCCTTGGAGAGCGCGCGGATGCGGGCAAAGGTCTCCACGTTGACGTCGCCTTCCAGCGCGGCGCTGGCGTCGTCGACGCGGTCGGAGAACTCATTGACCAGCGCGGCCACGCTGCTCAGGAAGTGCGTCCACAGCTCGAACACCAGGAAGCTGGGCCCCTTGGCGAACTTGATGAAGTCATCCCGGTAGACCGCGCGGATGCGGTTGAAGGTGTCCACCTCACCGCGGTGCACCGTCACCATGACGTTGGTGGTGAAGATGACGTCCATGCGCTGCAGCGTCAGCTTCTCGCCGGTCAGCTTGCCGCCGGTGATCACCAGGTGCAGCGCCGCGGCGCCCACGTTCAGCTTGCCACCCGGCTCGTCGGCCAGCGCGTCGCGGGCAATGGCGTCGGGGACACCACACTGGACCATGGCATGGTGGGCCCGCGCGGGGTCCTGGTCGCGCACGTCCATGTCCAGCCACACAAAGCGGCCTTCCTTGATGGCGGTGACCGCGCCCTCCAGCTCCACCGGCCCTTCATGCTTGGTGTCGAAGTTGAATTCGCGGATGGTGAACATGCGGTCCCCCTCCCGGCGCGCGGGTGATGACGTCCGTCGGGCGGGTATCTAGACGCCCCGGCCGGATGCGTTGTCAAGGAGGTGGATGTGGGGAGAGCGCGGCGCCGTCAGGCAATGGGCTGGCCGCCGTTGGCCGCGCGCGGACGGTTGGGACGCAGGATCCAGATGCGCTCCTCGCCGGTGAAGCTGTGCACGGTCTCATCCTTGATGGCGGCGGCGTCAAAGCTGGCCTGCGCGCACTGGAGGGTGCCGCTGCCGTCGCCCAGGTCTCCCCCCAGCAGCACGCGACAGTGCCCTCCGTCAGCCACGTCGGTGCCCATGTGGTCCACGATGATGAGGTCCCCGGGCTGCGCGCTCCTCAGCAGGTCGCGGATGGCCTTCTCGCGCGCTTCCCCCTCGAGCGACTGCGGGTCCAGCTCACCCATCAGCTTGAAGTGCGTCTTGTTGCCGTACTGGCCGGCGTACTTGTCGCTCCACTTGAAGAGCTGGTTGGCGTTCGGATACTCGCCGCGACCACGGTTGTTGTAATACGGCGGCTCGAAACCCGCGGCGTAGACGGTGTTGCACGCGAACAGGTTGCACTTCCACCGTCCCTTCAGCCCGCCGAGCGAGACGTTGGCGGGGAGCGCGTGGTTGGGGTCCAGGTTGAACCAGGGATCATCCACGCCGTAGTTCTGTCCGCGCTCGGTGACCAGCATCCGGGCGGCGCGCACCACGCTCTCACCGTTGGCGCCCGACGAGCCGCCCACGTTGGTGGGGCCATCCGCCTTGATGTGGCCGCTGAGCACGTCCAACAGGCGCGCGCCCTTGGTGGGAGTACCGGCGGGGGTGAGCGCGGCAATGGAGTGCGCGCTGCCGTCGGAATCAAAGCGGTCCACTTCCTTGAAGAGCTGCGCTGCCTCGTCGGTGCCCTTGATCTTTCCGTCGTGGTTGAGGTCCGCGCGACCGACGTTCACCTCCGCCAGCTGCGGATTGCGCTGCGCCTCGCGCACGTCAATGGACTTGCCATCCATCCGGCCCACGAAATCGGTCTTGTGGATCTTGGTCATGGTGATCTCCCCGGGGGAAGCCATCCGAGCCCCGGGATACCGCGTTGTCAACATCCGAGCCGGACGCTCACCGCCGCACCAACAACATGACAGAGACAACCTCGACGACCAGGATGCCGTTTCTTCCACTTTGTTGACTTTATTGGATTTTTCTGACCATCCAACAGACCACCAAGTCACATCATTGACACTGTCAATTTTGCGACTATCCTGGGCGCATGATTCGGATCCTGGTGGTGGCGGTGGTGTTGGTTCTCGGTTGCTGCGCGCGCACGGAAGCGCCCACGTCCACGGGCATGCCTTTTGTCCGCGACGCGGTAAGCACCACGCACCACGGCACCATCCGCCAGGTCCTCAGCGCGGGTCCCTACCGCTACGTGCAATGCCAGCTCGAGGACGGCTCGGAGGTCTGGGTGGCCACCCTCGGCGGTGAGCACCGGGTGGGGATGCGCGCCAGCATCACGCGTTTCGCACGTCGACAGGATTTCCACTCACGCAGGATGGACCGGACCTTCACGGACCTGTGGTTCGGCATCGTGCGTCCCAACCCGGAGCACACATGAGCACCCATCGCATCATCACCGCCGTCCTCTTTCTCGTCGTCACCGCCTGCGCCATGCAGGAAGGCAAACCGGTCCTGGACAACCCCTTCGACGGCCCGGGCTGGGACCGCGAGCACAACCGCCCCAAGGACCCCTCCCGCACCACCTTCGTGGCCGCCGCCACGCATCTCGTGGTGAAGGATGACCCGGAGGCGCACCGCCACTTCCTCGAGGTGTTCTCGCCCATCCGCGAGAAGCTGGAGAGTGGAGACCTGCCCGGCTTCGTGGGCTACGGCACCCGCACCGCCGGCGACCTGCACGAGGACTGGACCATCTCGTTGTGGGAGTCGGAGGAGGCCATGTACAACTTCGTCACCAGCGACGAGCACATGCGCGCGATCGAGACCATGGGCCCCTGGTCGGAGGACGGCGTGGTCATCCACTGGGAGATCCGCGCCCAGGACCTCCCGCTCACCTACGAGATGGCGCTGGAGAAACTGCGCAACACCGGCCGCGACGTGTACTGACCCTTTTTTTGCCTCCCATGTTGACACTGTCAATTTATGGTGGTTCCGCGTCGTGGATTGCGCGAGGCGGCGGGAGTCGGTAAGCGGAGTGCATGGCACGTCCCCGCGCCAGCGCTGATGATGTGAAGCTCCGTGAACGGCTGTTGTTGGCCGCGGAGGAGCTGCTGCGCACCACGCCGTTCGAGGAGCTGTCGCTGCGGGAGGTGGCGCGTCGTGCCGGGGTCTCCCACGCGGCGCCCTACAACCACTTCCCAAGCAAGGACCATCTGATCCTGGCGCTGGCGCAGCGTGCGGCCCACCTGCTGGACCAGGCCATGCACGAGGCGATGGCCGCGGCGCCGGACAACCCGGCCGACCAGCTCGTGGCCTCGGGCGTGGGCTACGTGCTCTTTGCGCGTCGTCATCCCGCCCTGTTCGACATCATCTTCCACCACGAGCCCCCGGAAGGCTGCGGGCCATTGGAAGAGATGGACCCGGCGTTCCAGCGACTGCTGCGCGCGGTGACCAACCTGGGCGCGCGGCCGCCCACCGACGCGCAGGGCATCCTCTCCGACGCGGTTTTTGCCTGGGTCCACGTGCACGGCCTGGCGGTGATGTTCATCCACGGCACGCTGAACCGGGTCCCGTTTGATGAGGTGGCGCTGGCGCGGGAGCACTGTCGCCGTCTGCTCCAGGTCCTGGCGCCGCAGCTGGCGACGTGAACACTGTCAACGGGTTGGCGAGCGGCAACAGAATCCGGACCAGACTACGACCTGCTCTGCGCCCGCCGCCATTCCTGCTCCAGCCCCAGTCTCTTGGCGCGCCGCTCCACCTCGGCGACGTCGAGGCCTGTCCCCAGGGACTGCAACATGGCGTGGATGTCGCGGAGATGCTTCCCGGAGCCACCTTCCCGGAAATACTCCAGCTTCCGCAGGATCACGTACTCGGGTGGCGCAACCCACACTGTTGCATCATCCAACGACACCTGTCGCCGCAGTCCCATTCCCCACCTGCGCAGCTCGTCTCGTCCGACCAGGTACATGTCGGCTTTGAATCCCGACTGGTGGTGCAGGAGGTTGAAGTGTCCGCGGGTGGGTCGGAGCACTTCCTCCAGCAGGGTCTCCTCTGGGGGAACGTAGAACTGTCGCTCGTCGAACGCGGCCAGCAATGCTGGGACCTGGGAACGGCTGAGGTCGACGACAAGACGATGTCGTGTGTCAACCGCGGCTCGCCGTAGAGTGTGCTCGCGACCGATCCCGTCACCATGTACGGAATGCCGGCTTCATCCAGCGGTCTCGTGAAGAGCAGGAAGAGGTTAGTCGTCCCGGGCATGCATGAAGACCTTGCGCACTTCGTGCCTGACCTGCTCTTCGGACCACTCCGGGTGCTGAAGCCGGAACCATGCAGCCTTGAGCTCCATCGCCGACTCGCGAAGCTGTAGCACCGCGCGCAGCTTCTGGGCGGGAGTCAAGGTGGACGGCGTTCTGGATTCCATGCACGCCATTCTAGCCAACGCACGGCCCGAGAGCCACCGGCCTCGCCCACCAGTCACCGCACCGGTCGACGACGGGGATCATCATCCAGCGCCTGCAACAGCTCATCCACCGGGAGCGGCTCCTCCTCGCCCGGTTTGCGCAGCGGGGAATCATCCCGTGACAGCGCGAGTCCCACCGCCGCCGCGGGCAGCACCAACGTGCCCAGCGCGGTGAGGTACGTGAGCGCGGTGGCGCCCATCCACGCCGCGGCGTAGGCGCCCAGCATGACCGGGACGGTGCCCACGTTGGCCAGACCCGGGACCTTCAGCGCAATGAAGGACGTTGCCGCCAGCCCGCCCAGCGAGAGCGGCCCCGCCACCGCCAGCGCGCCCAACAACGCCGGGGGCACCGCCGCGGCCAACACCCAGCCCACGCCCGGGCTGTTGCGACGCCACAACCACGTGGGGAGGAACCAGCCGCCAAACGCCGCCGCGGTGGCCGCCACCGGCGCCGCCAGTCCCATGGGCAGGCCAATCAACGCCGGCAGCAGGAACGTGACAAAGACCCAGGCGCGCTGCTCGTCGAGGCCGGTGCCCATCAGCTCCATGCCGTGGTTCAACCAGAACGCCGTGCCCGCCGGCATCACCACCGCCGACAGCGCAAATGGCACGCCGCCAATCACCACCGCCAGCGCCAACGCGGAGGTGACCCCGGCAATCGTCGGGAGCATCCAGGTGACGTCGGGGGCGCGCGGATAGGTCCGCACCGGCGGCTTCACCTGGGGTGTGTCTTCCGACGTCACGCGGGAGACCGCGCCGAGCCGCGCCACGGGCTGCGCGCCCTCCGCGCAACCGCCCAGCGAGGGGTAGAGCTCCTCCACCATCTCCGAGAGCGGCTGGGTCACCGCCGTGGCCGGCGCCACCTTCACGTGCCGTTGGGCCGCGCGCAGCACCTTCATGCTCCTCGTCGACACCCGGGCCAGGCGCAGCGCGTACTGGTCCTGCCCGCCCTCCAGGGAGCCCATCAGCACCTCCGGCACGCCCACGGCCAGGCCCAGCTCCGCGGCGCATTCCACGTCGTCACACCGGATGCCGCTGTGCGCGTTCCCCTGCACCACCCACACGTTCTGTTCCACCGTGTCCAGGAAGCGCACGTCCTCCACGCGGCCCAGTCGTCGTCGCAGCGCGCTCCGCACCGACTGCACGTGCTCCGCCTCCACCCGCGGTCCCGGCATCACCGGCAGGACCAGCACCGCGCGCGGGGCGTGGGAGTTGGCGGGAGCTGCACACAGGACGGAGGCGAGGAGGACGGTGAGCATGTCCATCCCCAAGGCAAGCCATGTGCCGGCCGCATTTGCGCGATTGCTCGAGGAGAACCGGGACGTTTTGCGCGCGGCGATGGCGCTGGACCGTCCTGGCTGCTCAAGTTGAGCAGGCGCGCTTGCACGAGCTGCGCAGGCGCCCTGCAACGCGGACATGGTGCGGAGCGATGTTCCGGTTGGTTCCCCCGCGCTTCGCGCTACGCGATTCTGCGGACCAACAGGAGGATGGGAGATGGCGCAACGTTCAACGTGGTGGCTGGCCGTGATGTTGCTGGTGGGAACGATGTTGTCCTGCAACGCGTCCGATCCCGAGCTGGAGCTTGCCCGCGCCACCCAGGGCCTCACCGGTGACACGCGGGCTTGCCTGCTGGAATACAACACCGCGCTGGTGGCCGACGGGGAGGACCCGTGTTGTCGTCGGGAGGGAGGGGTCAACCAGTGCAACACGGAAACGTCCTGCAATGAGCGCTCCGGGGGCAGTTGCTGCATCATCTACGCAACGCAGCACACCCGGGGCGGTCAGGGCTGTTGCATGTATGAGGGCGGCGGGTTCGGCACCACAGGCGCGGGGGCCAACCGGGAGCAGGAGTGTCGGGAGCTCCTCCAGATGGAATGACGCTGCTTCATCTTTCTTCATCTTGTTTCTGGAAACGTGGGCCCGACCGCGGCATCCAACGTGGCGTTTTCACTTCACCCCAACCGCCACGCCAAGGAGACCGCATGACCCAGGACCTGCAAGGCAAGGTTTTCCTCGTCACCGGCGCCACCGAGGGAATCGGCAAGGCCGCCGCCATGGACTTCGCCCGTCGGGGCGCCACGCTGACCATCGTGGGGCGCAACCGCGAGAAGACCGAGCGCGTGCTCAGCGAGCTGAAGAGCGCCAGCGGCAACGCCAACGTGGACTTCCTGCTCGGCGATCTCTCCAGCATCCAGGACATCCGGGCCGTGGCGGAAGCGTTCAAGGCGCGCCGACCGAAGCTGGACGTGCTGGTGAACAACGCTGGCGCGGTGTTCATGGACCATCGCACCAGCGTGGACGGGCTGGAGATGACCTTTGCGCTGAACCACGTGGGCTACTTCCTGCTCACCCACCTGCTCTCCCACGTGCTCGAGGCCACGCCCGGCTCCCGGGTGGTGAACACCTCCAGCGGTGCGCACCAGGTCGGCAGGTTGGAGCTGGCCACGGTGGCACGTCGACCGGACCGCTCCGCGGGCTTCACCGCCTACGGCGACTCCAAGCTGGCCAACATCCTCTTCACGCGGGAGCTGGCGCGACGCCTCGGCGGCACGGTGACGGTCAACTGTTTCCATCCCGGCTTCGTGAGCACGGAGTTCGGGCAGAACAACGGCGGGATGCTGGCGCCGTTGGTCAAGGTGGTTGGCAAGCTGGTGGCACGCTCCCCGGAGAAGGGCGCGGAGACGCTCATCTGGCTGGCCACCAGCGCGGAGGCAGCGCGCCACAACGGCGGGTACTTCCATGACCGCAGGGTGGCGCGTACCAACGCGCGAGCCCGCGACGACAAGCTGGCCGCCGGCCTGTGGGACCTCAGCCTCTCGGTGTGCGGCCTGGCGTGACGGTCGCGTCGGAGAAGGCGCGCGGTACGGGTCTCACGTGTCATCCGCGCGCCCCAAAGGCGTGGGGTTGGGGTGTGACGGGGGTGACGTCGGAAGACCGAGGGACCGGTGGCCTCCGCGGGGGCGTTCAGACATGTTACCGCACTAGGTATCATGATTGAGGACCCGCCGAGAGGCTCCCCTCCGGGCGCAACCGCGTTTCCAGTGGTGACCACCCGTCACGCCCCAACCCCACGCCTTTGGGAACTCGCCGGTTCCGTCGTGACGAAAGCGGTGCTTACAGCGGTTCCCAGTCAGATTGGCCGGGGAAGTGATGGCCCTTGGCCGCGGAATCGCAGACAAGAATGGCTGCGATTCCGGGGCCAAGAACCATCGCTTCGCAGGTGCCAGGTTCACCTCCGCCACGGTCAACTCCACCGGGGAACCGCTGTAACGGACCACCTGTTGACGGCGTTCACCGCTCTCGGTGGTCTGCTCGCGTCATCGGCGCGCCCCAAAAGGCGTGGGGTTGGGGTGTGACGGGGGTGACGTCGGAAGACCGAGGACCGGTGGCCTCCGCAGGGGTCTTCAGCCTTGTTACCGCGCGAGGTATCATGATTGAGAACCCGCCGAGAGGCTCCCCTCCGGGCGCAACCGCGTTTCCAGCGGTGACCACCCGTCACGCCCCAACCCCACGCCTTTGGGAACGCGCCGGCTCGTTCGTGGCAAGAGAAGCCGAGGACGAAGTCGCGAGGACAATCGGGCGCTCGTAGCGCCTCCGGGAGGTGCGCCTCCGCGCAGCGCTGGACGTCATGCCGGGCACCTGCCCTATCGTTCCGACGCAGACGGGAGGGTTCCTCATGGCCAACAGACGCGGCACCGGCTGGCTCCTGCTCGCCGACATCAGCGGCTACACCGCGTTCCTCACCGGCAGCGAGCTCGAGCACGCGCACGACATCCTCAAGGACCTCATGCGCGGCATCATCTCCGGCCTGCGTGCGCCGGTGCGGGTGGTCAAGCTGGAAGGAGATGCGGTGTTTGCCTACGCACCCGCCGAGGAGCTTCCCGACGGAGCCGCGCTGGTGGGCACGCTGGAGGACATCTACCACGCGTTCCGCATGCAGCTGTTCAACGTCGAGCGCAGCACCACCTGCACGTGCAAGGCCTGCCAGAGCGCGCCGCGCATGGACCTCAAGTTCATGATCCATTTCGGGGAGTACCTGGTGCATGACCTCGCCGGCCACGACGATCTCGAGGGCTCCGACGTCATCCTGGTGCACCGCCTGCTCAAGAACGAGGTGCCGGAGAAGCTGGGCAAGCGCGCATACATCCTGGCCACGCAAGCCGCGCGCGAGCGCATGGGCACGCTGGAATGGATGGACCACGTGGAGAGCTACGAGCACCTGGGCGAGGTGCGCTGCGGGGTGCGCTGTCTGCACGCCGCGTTCGCCGAGCTGCAGCAGTCCGGCGCCCGGGACATCACGGCGGAGACAGCCAACGCGGTCACCTGCTTTGAGGTGCCGCTGTCTCCCCAGGAGGCCTGGGCCTGGTGCATTGACGACGACAAGGCCACGCAGTGGCAGTCGCTGGACGCGTGGTCGGTGAAGCCCACCGCCCAGGGCCGCAAGGGGCTGGGCAGCGCGGTGCACTGCGCGCACGGCGAGAGCACCAAGGAGATGCGCATCATCGCGTGGCGGCCGTGGCACAGCGTGACCTTCGACGGGGAGGCCTCCGGCCCCATGCCAGCCATGATGCTGACCATGACCTTCGAGCCGATTGACGACGGAGCTCGCACCCGCGTCCGCTGGCTGGTGCGCTTCCGGGAGCAGTCGCTGAAGACCCGGATCATCGGGGTGCCCCTGCGCCTGATGTTCACCCGCATGGCGCGGAAGGATTCCGCCAAACTGGTTTCATTGCTCGGCACACGCCAGCCGCAACCAGCGTGATTCGGCACGCGCCTGTCAGGGAACCGCCGCCGCGCGGGGCTCCGCCCGACGAGAAACCGAGTCCAGGAGCGGCAACAGCTCCCGCGCGATCCTCGTGTTGGACACGTCGGAGATGTGGTCGGTGTAGGAATACAGGGAAGTGCCCTGCACAATGGCCCGGCACAGGTTCGCCTTCACGTCGCAGAGCAGGGGCGTGGGGTCGTAGACCGTCAACCTGGGATGCGCGGTCTGCAGCATCGTCACCAGCTCGCGGTACTTCCGCGTGAGCGCCAGGTGCCCCTCGTAGGTCATGGCGCAGCGCGGGTTCTCCTCGTGACCCAGGAAACGGTTGACGGCGGGGATGGCGGTGATTCTTCCCGTCAGGCAGCGGCGCGGATCCGGGAACGTGGGGTTGTCGATGACGAACACCACGGCTTTCCCCGCGGCCAGCAATTGACGGATGGATTCACTCAGCCCCTGGAACGCGGTCTGCAGGTTCGGGCTCTGCTCCAGGTCCTCCACGTGCTCGTCGCCGGCGAGGCTGAAGAGCGCGCGGATGGCCGTGGCCAGCACCACCACCTCGAGGTCGGGATGGGCCAGCAACGTCTTCATCGCCACGCGCGTGGCCTCGGCGTCCTTCTGGTAGAGGCTGGCCGTGCTCACCACCGGGACCATGTTGCCCAGGAACAGCCAGCGTTGCTCGTCGGTGGACTCCCGCACCAGGCCCCAGAAGAGTGCGTGCGCCTTGCTGTCGCCCCACAACGCGTAACGCGGCGCTCCACCCCTGCTGCGGTAGCAGGACTGCAGCACCTTGCGTTCCTCGTCGGAAACGCCGCAGGCCTGCTCCACCAGCTCCTCGCCCGCGCCCAGCACCAGGGACTTGGCGCTGGGATTCAGCGTCACAATCTCGCGCGTGGGCACTCCGTCCTGGTGATAGGCGGCATATCCCGCGCCACCCACCAGCAACATCAGCGTGCACAACACCGCCACCTTGGCCCCGCCGCGCCCGCCGTGACGGATGGGCTGCTCCAGGAGCCGATAGGTCAACCACGCCAGGATGAAGCTGGCCAGGATGGCGCCGAGCCGCAGCGCGACGGACGGCTTGGACGGCACGATGATGTGCGCCAGCGAAAGCAATGGCCAATGCCACAGGTAGAGCGGGAAGCTGATCAGCCCCACCCACACCATGAGCGGATGGGAGAGCACCACGCGGTTCAACCACGCCCGCGGCCCCGCGCTGATCACGAAGAAGGCCCCCAGCGTCGGGAGCAACGCCCACCCACCCGGAAACGCGCGCGCCCTGGTGAGCAGGAGCATCCCCGCGGCGATCAGGGAGCAGCCCAGCACGGACTTGAGGTTGCCCAGCCTCTCGTCGGGGGACGGGCCCCACAGGTCCCCCAGCGACTGTCGTCCCGGAGGCTGCGCCACGTTCGCGTGCTGCAGCGTGACCTGGGCCAGCACCGCGCCCACCAGCAGCTCCCAGAAGCGCGTCTGCGGGGAATAGAAGGTTCCCACCGCGTCGCGGCCCACGCCGCGGATGTTCAAGGCGAAGGAGACCGCCGCGACGGCGAGGACCATCACCAGCGGATGGAGGCCGCGACGCCACGCCAGGAAGAGCAGCAGCGGCCAGATGAAATAGAACTGCTCCTCGATGCCCAGCGACCACAGGTGCATCAGCGGCTTGGTGTCGGCCGCGTTGTCGAAGTAGCCCGCCTCATTCCGCAGGATGAGGTTGGCCACGAAGCCCGCGCCGCCCGCCACGTGTTTTCCCAGCTGCCGGTACTCGTCGGTGAAAAGCGCGAACCAGGAGAACGCCAGGCAGGCACACAGCACCAGCAGCAGCGCGGGGAAGATGCGCTTGATGCGGCGCGCGTAGAACGTGGCGAAGCTGAAGGTCCCGGCGCGCAGGCCGCCCAGGATGATGGTGGAGATGAGATAGCCGGAGATGACAAAGAAGACGTCGACGCCAACGTAGCCACCCTGCACCCACCCCGGAAAGGCGTGGAAGCCCACCACGCCCAGCACCGCCACCGCGCGCAGGCCATCAATGTCCGCGCGGTACCTGGCTTCCGCCAACGGTGGGGATTGCTCGGGCGGAGGGGTGGTGCGCTGCATTCGCGGGGCCCATAACACGTCCCGCCGCGCTCCCCGAAACCCGACGCGGAGGATGCACGGCCGGGGGCGTGGGCAGTCCCACTGACGGCGTGACCCCGCGCGTGCTAGTCGGTGGGGCGCATGAAGATCGTGGTGTTCGGCGCCACCGGGCGCGTTGGCAGCCAGTTCGTGGAGGGGGCGCTCAAGCGCGGGCACCACGTCACCGCCTTCACCCGCAACGCGCTCAGCGTCCGCCTCAAGCACAAGAACCTCAAGGTCTGCGGCGGCAGCGTGGGCGACGACAACATGGTGCGCGAGGCGGTGCGCGGCCAGGAGCTGGTGGTGTGCGCGCTGGGCCCCAAGGACATCTCCCGCCCGCACTCGGTGCACAGCGACGCGGCCAAGCGCATTGTCGCCGCCATGCGGCAGTACCAGGTGCCGCGCATCCTGTGCATGGGGAACATCGGTTTGTTGCCGCACCCGTCGGGAAAGCTGCAGGGTGAGGTGAACCTCCCGCCGTTCCTGCAGTTCGTCTACGCCGACCAGAAGGACGCCTACGAGCAGCTGCGCGACAGTGGGCTGGACTGGGTCATGGTCTGCCCACCGTTCATGCCGCGCGGCGCCACCACCGGGAAGTACCGCGTGGCGGTGGAAGCCACGTTGGAGCGCGCGCAGAGCATCAGCGTGGAGGACGTGGTGCACTTCCTCCTGCGCGAAATCTCCGACGAGCCCCACCACAAGGTGCGCATCGGCCTCGCGTATTGACCCACCCCGCAGATGCTCCTCTCCGCCTGCTAGGCCCGGTCCGTGACGACGGAGCACGGCAGTGCGCGCCTGCTACCCCAGCCGGCCCGTTCCGCTCAGCGGCGCTTGCCGGAGAAGGTCCAACGGAACGTGCCGCTGGGCATCAGGGTGAGGACGCGGTCGTCGGTGAAGTTGCCGGTGACCTCGTAGTCCAGCTCGCCGTCGCTGTTGACGCGCAGGAAGCCGTCCTTGAATTCATGGCGTTGGTCATCCCGCGTGCAGGAACGCGGCGTCAGCTCGTAACGCGCCGAGCGCGAGCTGGTCTCCGGGTCCTCCTCCTTGAACTCCAGGGGGCACGACTCGAACTCCACGCGCAGCGTGTTGCTGTCCACCGCGCTGACCCCCTGGTCCACCGTCTCGGTGTCCTCGTCGGAAACCAGGCTGCTCTCGTAGCGGCGGACCAGGTCGCCGTTGTAGTTGCCGTCGTAATCATAGGCGGTGCGCACGCACGCCGTGCTCACCACCAGCGCGCCCACCACCACCGTCCAGCGCATCCACTCCGTCATGGCGGCAGCGGAGCGCGTCCGTGCCCACGTTGTCAAGATGGATGCCTTCACTGCTTCTTCACCGTGGCCTCCTCGATGATCACGCCGTACTTGTAGCCGGCACCAAAGTCGCGATCGAGGCTGACCTTGCCCTGCACCACCACCTCGTCGCCGATGGCGGCGGAGTCCTGCGTGGTGACGGTGATGTCATTGTCCATCTTCACCGACGAGCCAGAGCCGTCCTGGATGTGCAGCCAGGTGCGGTTCATCACCCCCGCCGTGCTCTTCACCACCTTGCCGCGCAGGGTCACCGTGGTGTCCTTCAGCGTGGCGCGCTGCGCGAAGATGTCCGCCACCGTGCGCAGGTTGCCAGCGGGGGCCGGGGCCGCCGCCGCGGGGGCCGGCGCGGGAGCTGCCGCCGGGGCGGGTGCGGGGGCCGCCGTCGTCGTGGCGGGGGTGATTCCGCCCAGCTTGCCGAACACCAGCTTCTCGAAGCGACGGTTCAGCGTCTTGCTCTCGAAGCCGTCCATGCGCATGGAGTCCACCACCTCCACCACCGTGCCCACCGCGTGCGGGGTCTGGGGCACCGCGGCCCACGCGTCGCCCGCCGGCGTGCCCAGACGCAGGTAGGAGTAACCGGCCGCGTCGATCTTCTCGAGGATGGGTCCCTTCAACGGCCCCGCCGACGGAGGCGGCATGTCGGCGGGCGGGGGCGCCTGCGGCAGCGCGGCGGCAACCGGAGCGGGAGCGGATGAGGGCGCCGGGGACGTCGTGGGCGCGGGCGTGGACGACGGTGTCTTGGCGCATCCCACGGCGAGGAGGACGGGGATGAGGAGGGAACGCTTGGACATGGGGGTCTCCGGATGGTGCCGCGCGGGTAGCACGTCGTGCGGATGGCGCCTAGCCCGCCTTCTCCGCCGACACGAGCTGGAGCGCACGTCGCCGCCCACGCACCGCCCGCGCGTCCCACCTGAACGGGTGTCACCAGTGAAGCGGGAAGAACCTTCTTGCGTCCCATCCGTTTCACGGGAACATGACGCCCTCCACGCCGGTCAGCCCCCTCCCCGTCCGTCCCTCCCGGCTGCAGCAGCTCCAGGTTGCCACGCCGTGTGAGGCGGACTGGAACCAGATGCGCGGTGATGACCGCGTGCGCCACTGCGACCTGTGCCACCTCAACGTCTACAACCTCTCCGCCATGACCACGCAGGACGCGGAGGCGCTGCTGGAGCGGACCGAGGGACGGGTGTGCGTGCGGTTGTACCGTCGGAAGGATGGCACGGTGATCACGCAGGATTGTCCGCGCGGACTGGAGCGCGTGCGTCGACGGATGCGCCGCCTGGCCACGCTGGTGGGCTCCGCGCTGGTGGTGCTGCTGGGTGCGGCGGGACTGACCGTGCACTTCGGTCGCGGCCGTGCCGCGTCGGGGGAGCTCATGGGCAAGGTGGCGCCGCACGCGCTGATGGGCACGCCGGTGCCGGTGATGGGTGAGGCCGCGGTGGTGCCGGCCGGGAAGTGATCACGCCGCGTGACGACGCAGGTGGCTCGCCTGTTACTACTACCTGGTCACCTGACGTCGTCACGGTAGTGTCCCCGGAGCAGTCACGCCGGTGGTATCCAGCTGGTATCCAGGGCGTGAGCCGACGCCGCAGCCGGAGGGGCTAGGCTTTTCCACGTCGTGGAGGTGGCCAAAGTGGAAGGAAATGCCTAGCCCGGGCCGACGGTGTCACACCGTTACCCCGACGCCACTTGCGCAACCGGGGCGCATTCTTCTTGGACGCGTTGATTCACTTCTTGCCCCCGGGCTAGGCATTTCCTT
>JBFMGU010000120.1:0-32501 GCA_040752415.1 Myxococcota bacterium | reverse complement strand
CCGGGCGCATGGGCCCTTCAAAGGAAGAAGCCCCGGATGGCGACAGCCAGGCCGGGGCTTACGGGCTTTGCCAGCCGTGGACTTCACGAAGTGCAGGCGGTGAAAGCGGTGTAGTCCACGGATGGCAAAAAAAACGGGATGAACGGCTTGGAATGGCACGGGCCGAGCCTGACGGCGCAGTTCAGCCCTTCTTCTTGTTGAACACCGGGTGCAGCACCAGGTGCAGCCCGCCGCCAATCAGGAAGCCGACGAACCACGCGTACGTGTACAGGCTGCGCAGGAACTCCGGCACGGTCTCCTTGGCCACGATCCCCGCCTCGGCGAGGAACCCCGGCACATTCGGCAACACCGCCAACACCAACGCGACGATGGCCGCCACGTTGAACCCGCCGGCGTACTCGTACTCACCGCCGCGCTTGTACAGGTCCTCCACCTTCAACTCCCGACGACGCAGCAGGAAGTAGTCCGCAATCATGATCCCGCCGATGGGCCCCAGCAGCGCGGAGTAACCAATCAGCCACGTGAAGATGTACCCCTGGCTGCTCTCAATCAGCTTCCACGGCAGGATCACGATGCCAATGCCCGCCGTGATGTATCCGCCGAGCTTGTAGCTGATCTTCTCCGGCGCCAGGTTGCTGATGTCATTGGCCGGGCTCACCACATTGGCGGCGATGTTGGTCGAGAGCGTGGCAATGGAGAGCGCAATCAGGCTCACCGCCACCACCGTCACGGAGTTGAACTTCACCACCAGCGCCACGGGATCCCAGATGGCCTGGCCGTAGAGCACCACCGTGGCGTTGGTCACCGCGATGCCGATGAAGGCGAACAGCGTCATCGTCGTGGGGAGGCCCATGGCCTGGCCCATGAGCTGGTCACGCTGGCTGCGCGCGAAACGCGTGAAGTCCGGGATGTTGAGGGAGAGCGTGGCCCAGAAGCCCACCATGGCGGTGAGGTTGGGCCAGAAGAGCGAGCCGAAGGAGGCTTCCTTGGTGCTCAGGGGCGTCGAGAGGACCTTGCCCAGGCCGCCCGCCTCACTGGTGGCCCACCACAACAGCGCAATGCCGCTCAGCAACAGGAACGGCGCGGAGGCGGTCTCCAGCCACTTGATGGACTCCGTGCCCTTCCAAATGAAGTACACGTTGGTGACCCAGAACAGGATGAAGCAGATGAACCGTCCCGTCTCCAGGCCCAACCACGCGGGACCCAGCTGCCCCATGTTCAACGCTCCCGGGCTGATGGCCTCCACCACGCTGTAGATGGCCTGGCCGCCAATCCACGTCTGGATGCCGAACCACCCGCACGCCACCAGCGCTCGCAACAGCGCGGGGATGTTGGCGCCCAGCACACCGAAGCTGGCGCGCGCCAGGATGGGGAACGGAATGCCGTACGCCGTGCCCGGGTGACCGTTGAGCACCATGGGCAGGAGCACCACGAAGTTCCCCAGCGCCACGACGAGAAGCGCCTGCCACCAACGCATGCCCTGGTCGATCATGCTGCTGGCGATGGTGTACGTGGGAACGCAGACCGCCATGCCCACCCACAACGCCGCCAGGTGCCACTGGTTCCAGGTGCGGGCTTCCGGCCGCGTGGGCGCCAGGTCCTCATTGATGAGCGAGGCGGTGGCGCCCTCCACGTTCACAGTTCCTTGATGGGACACGGGTTTCCTCCCCTGCAAGAAGTGCGGCTCGGGCGTCGCCTGTGGGGGGAGGGCTTGTCAAGGCGACATGCTTCGGAGCCAGGTTGCTTCCGCTGTCCGTCGAGCGTTAGGAACCCGGGCCCATTCAACAGCACCAGCGTGAGCGCAAGGACGGACAACCCATGACGTACAAGATTGCCCTGGTTCCCGGTGACGGCATTGGACCCGAGGTCAGCGACGCCACCACGCGCGCCGTGGATGCCACCGGCGTGAAGGTGGAGTGGGTGCGCCTGGACGCGGGCGCCGACGTCATCAAGAAGTACGGCACCGCGCTCCCCAACGAGACCCTGGACGCCATCACGCAGTGCAAGGTGGGCCTCAAGGGCCCCATTGGCACGCCCATTGGCGGCGGCTTCCAGTCGGCCAACGTGCAGCTGCGCAAGAAGCTGGACCTCTACGCGTCCCTGCGCCCCGTGACGAGCGTCCCCGGCGTCTCCACCCGCTACGAGGACGTGGACCTGGTGGTGGTGCGTGAGAACACCGAGGGCCTCTACGCCGGCCTGGAGCACATCGTGGCGCCGGGCGTGGTGGAGTCCATCAAGGTGACCACCGAGCGCGCCTGCACACGCATCAGCCGCTTTGCCTTCGAGTACGCACGCAGGGAGAAGCGGAAGAAGGTCACCGCGGTGCACAAGGCCAACATCATGAAGCTCACCGACGGGCTCTTCCTGGAGTGCAGCCGCAAGGTGGCCAAGGAGTATGGCGAGATTGCCTACGAGGAGGTCATCGTCGACAACCTGTGCATGCAGCTGGTGCGGGACCCCACGCGCTACGACATCCTGCTCACCGAGAACCTCTACGGCGACATCGTCAGCGACCTGTGCGCGGGCCTGGTGGGCGGCCTGGGCGTGGTCCCCGGCGCCAACATTGGCGACCAGACCGCGGTGTTCGAGGCGGTGCACGGGACGGCGCCGGACATTGCGGGCAAGGGCATTGCCAACCCCACCGCGCTCATGCGCTCCGCCGTCATGATGTTGCGCCACCTGGGCGAGCGCAGCGCCGCCAACCGCATGGAAACGGCCATCTTCAAGGTGCTGGGCGGCGGCAAGGTCCGCACCGGTGACCTGGGCGGCAAGGCCAACACCCGCGAGTTCACCGACGCGGTGTGCGAGGAAATCCAAAAGCAGCCGGCGTGAATGGCCCCCCCGGCGGGGGCCTCGTTCAGCCCGTGTCACGATTATCGTTCCATTTGTCACGATAGTCGTGACATGCCGCGCGCAGGGTGGCCTCCGCCGCCCGTGGTTGCCCTGCATCTTCTCCCCGGCCTGCTCTTGATTGCTACGGCTTCACGCCGCGCAATACGCCGGTGACGACGCGCGCGGTGAGCCCCAGGCCGGAAAAGTAGGTGTCCAGGGCGCCCGCGACCTCGTCGAGGAGGCGGCTCTTGCGGTCCTCCGAGCTGCGCAGGTGACGCAACACCAACCACCCCACCGCCGGGTCCGCCAGGAACGCGCGCGCGTTGGCGTAGGGCATGCCGCGCTCCTCCATCCCCAGCTCCACGTCGACCAGACCCGCGCGGCTGGCGGCGGCCTCCAGCTCCGCGGGCGTGCGGAACAGACCTTCCATGTCGACGAGGGAACCCATGACGTCGCGCAGGCCCTGCGACTCACAGGCTTCCCGCGCAGCGTCGAGGAATGCGTCAAAGCTGCCGCGCATCAGGTAGGTGGCCACCAGCGTGCCGCCGGGTTGCAGGCTGCGCGCGGTCTCACGCAGGAGCGGTCCGTCGCCACTGCTGTCCACGAAGCACAGTCCATGCACCGCGGCGCCAACCACCGACGTGCGCACCGGCAGCGGGTAGGTGCGGCCGTACATGGCGCGCAGGTTCCCCTCGACGCCGCGCAGCGCGGGGGGCGGGATGGCTTCCATCAGGAAATAGCGCGCCTTCGGGTAGCGGGACTGAAACGCCGAAAGCATGAGCGCGGCGTGGTGGCCGGCAAGCAACGTGGGCGCCACCGGTGGCGGCGTCACGGCATTGACCAGCAGCTCCACGGCCGGCGCCACGAAGCCCGGAACCAGCGACGCGAGGGTTTGACCGTCCAGCTCCCGGCTCATGTCGTGGAAGTCCTCCCAAGAGCCCGTGGTTGTCAAGGCGCATCCCCGAGTACGCTGCACGCTCTCCACGAGGACACCACCATGCACCTGCTCATCCCCCTGATGCTTCCCCTCACCTTGCTGGCGCAGGAGGGCAAGCCCGCCGCCAAGGCTGAAGCTACCGTGAACGCGGTGCTGGATGACTGGCACCAGGCCGCCGCCGTTGCCGACGAGGAGCGCTACTTCAAGCACTTCACCACCGACGGCGTCTTCATGGGCACCGACGCCTCCGAGCGCTGGACCCGCGACGAGTTCCGTGTCTGGGCCAAGCCGCATTTCGCCAAGGGGAAGGCGTGGCGCTTCCGCGCGGTGGCGCGTCACGTGGTCTTTTCCAAGGACGGCAACGTGGCCTGGTTTGACGAGGAGCTGGCGACGGAGAACATGGGGCCGTGTCGCGGGAGTGGCGTGCTGGTGCGGGAGGGCGAGACGTGGCGCATTGCGCACTACAACCTCTCGGTGCCCATCCCCAATGACGTCTTCAAGGACGTGAAGGCCATCATTGACGGGTACAAGAAGAAGGCTGCCAAGTAGTTGCTCCGTCACCCGGCGGATACCGGGTTTCCACGACGACAATCGACCGATGCCGCGGAACGGCTGACCGATGGCGTACGCATGCACGCGGTGCCATGCCTGTGCCCCTTCACGAGGCCGGCAATGTCCCTGCAGCGCTCCGCGTGGTTTTCCCTCACCGTGGTTGTGATGACGTCCTGTGGCATGCCCGAGGACGACCGTTACGACCCGGAGACGCACTTCGAGGAGGGCGAGATCGGGGTCATCTACCAGGGGCTCACCGTCGAGAACGCGACCGGGTGCTCCACGTCGATCGTCGCCGGGTTGTCCGAGCAGCTCATCGAGGAAATCAACTGCCTCCGCCCGGACACGCTGGCCAACTACAGCGGCAGCGGCGTGAGCAACGGCTCCGCGGTGTGGCCGTACCTGCAGACGGCGGCCAAGAACGCGCTGCGCCAGGCCATCAACGACCGCAACGACACGATCTCCATCAACTCCGCGCTCCGCACGCTGGCGCAGCAATACCTGCTCTACCGCTGGTACCAGAATGGCCAGTGCGGCATTGGGCTCGCAGCGCGGCCGGGTCGGTCACGTCATGAGAGCGGGCTGGCCATTGACACCAGCGAGTACAGCTCCTGGCGGGCCACCCTCGAGAACCGCGGCTGGGACTGGTACGGCTCCGACGACACCGTGCACTTCGACTACGAGGGCAGTGGCACGGTGGACCTCTCAGGTCTCTCGGTGAAGGCGTTCCAGCGCCTGTGGAACCGCAACCACCCCAACGACCAGATCGACGAGGACGGGCTGTATGGGCCGCAGACCGAGTCGCGGTTGCGCCAGTCTCCGGTGGAGGGATTCCAGGTGCACGGTTGCCAGCCCGCGCCGGAACCCGACCCGCAGCCCGACCCCGACCCGCAGCCCCAGCCCACCGACGACAAGATGGAGATCAAGGTCCGCTGGATCACCATCAGCGGCCAGGAGCGGGACCTCATCGCCGACGGGTCCAGCGCGGGCATCTTCGACGTGACGCAGGGCCAGTCGTTCGAGGGCGTGTTGGAGGTGCGCAACGGCGTGGACCGACCCGCCACCGACGACGTGCAGGTGGGCTTCTGGTTGGAGCGTCCGTACCTGCGGGCCACGTCGTGGATCATTGAGACGGATCACCCGGTCCACGACGGGCAGACCTGGGTTCGCGCGGATGCCCATGACGCGTTCGCGGGCGTAAACCCGGCGCAGGACGCGGCCGCGGGCATTGTCACCGTGGGCGTGATGCAGCCGGGTGAGCGGCGTCGCATCCGCTTCACCGTGGTGGCCGACCGGTACAGCTATGGCCTGGCCCATCACCCCGACCTGCGCGGATGGATCAAGCACGTGGGGAACTATTACGGCGAGCAGTCGGATTGGAACGACGCCGTGGAGGTGAACAACGCCGGTGAGGTGCTGCGTCACTTCGGCCAGCTGGACGTGCTGGGCACGCGGGAGTGGCAGTTCGAAGGGACCGAAGCCACCGACGTGGAGGGCTGGCACGGGTGCGGCTGGACCGGATTTGACGAGCTGAAGGTGGACGTCACGACGCACGCGCTCAGCATCCACGCCGTGGGTGATGATTCCTGCGTGGTGGCGCCAACGTGGACGCGGATTGATGCGAGCACGTTTGATGGCGTCACGCTGCGGGTGCGTCACCACGACGGAGCGCGGACCGGTCGCATCTACTTCCACGCCGAGGGTGCCGCGTTTGCCCAGGAGAACAGCGCGGCGTTCGAGACGGTGGGCAACGGGGAGTTCGAGGACCTCACGGTGGACCTGCGTGAGCTGACGGGCTGGAGCGGCGTCATCACTGGGCTGCGCGTGGACCCGTTCGATGGGCCGGTGGGCAGCAATGGCTGGTTTGACGTCGACGGCATCCGCGCCGTCACGCTGGATCCGCTGGTGGTGGACGCCGATGGCGACGGTGTTCCCGCCGACACCGACTGCAATGACAACGACTCCGCCGTCTTCCCCAACGCGCCGGAGACCTGTGACGGCGTCGACAACGACTGCGATTTGAGCGCGGACAACGATCCCTCGTGCACGCCGGACGAGGAGGTTCCCGAGGAGAACAACGAACCCGAGGTGCCCGAACCGGAAGCGCCCGCCACGCCGGTGGGCCCGGGCGAGGACTCCGAGGGCAGCGCTCCCGCCGACAACGCGCAGGGCTGCACGTGCGCGGTTCCCCGTGCGGACGTGAGTGGCCTGGCAGCGTGGGTGGTGATGGGGATGGCGATGGCACGCCGGTGGCGTCGGGGCTGAGCGTAGCCGCGGACCTCAGCTCCCACGCGGTGTGACGGCTCTCGGCGGTCTGCGGTAAATGCGTGGACCCAGGTTCTTTCACGTGGAGGAGCGCTGTTGAGGCCGCACATCCCGAGCCAAAGCGGTATTTCAGACCGCACTCCCAGAGGTGCGGGCGCCGGTTGGGCGGTTTGTGTCAGTTCTCCCGCACCGCGGTTGCACGTCGGAGACGCTGCGTGCCGGCATCCCCGCCTACCGAGAAGCGCGCGGCCGGCACTTTGGGAGTGCGGTCTGAAATACCGCTTTGGTTCCGGCCCCACTGGCTCAACCAGGTGTTCTCCGAGACGTGAAAGGACGTTTGGCCAGGTCCCCAGCCTGGCGGGCGAGGGCCAACTCCCATGACAACGACAACGCGCCAGGTGAAGACAACGTGCACGCGGGATTGCCCGGACGCGTGCGGAATCGTGGCCACCACCGACGGGGAACGCATCCTGCGCATCCGGGGTGACCAAGAGCACCCGTACACCTCGGGATTCCTGTGCTGGCGCACCAACCAGTACCTGGACCGCGTCTACAACCCGCAGCGCCTCACCCAGCCACTCCGTCGTGGAGGACATGGGCGTCTTGTCGAGATCTCCGTGGAAGAGGCGGTGGCGTACGTGGGCGAGCTCATCCGCAACACGGTGCGTGATCACAGCGCCGCGGCGATCTTCCACGTCGGCGGAGGTGGCTCATTGGGGTTGCTGAAGATGTGCTGGAGCGCGCTCCTCACCCGCGTGGGCAGCATCACCGCGACGCGCGGCGGCATCTGCGCCGGTGCCGGGTATGAAGCGCTGGCACGCGACTACGGCGGCCGCGACAGTCCCGATCCGCACGACGTCATGAACGCGCGCCAGGTGCTGCTGTGGGGCAAGAACCCGTACGTGGCCAGCCCGCACATGATTCCCATGGTGAACGGCGCTCGGAAGAACGGCGCGCGCGTGTTGTGCGTGGATCCGTTGCACACCCGCGCTGTGGAGCTTGCGGACCGGTCCTTCCATCCCGCGCCCGGCTCCGACGCTGTGCTGGCCCTGTGCATCCTCCGCGCTGCGTTCGAACGCGGTTGCATCCGTCCTGACGCGGAGACGCGCGTGGTGGGCCTGGAGACGCTGCGCGCGTTGGTGATGCAAGGGGATGTGGAAGCGTGGCGTCGTCGGATTGACCTCCCGCGCGAGGAGCTGGATGCGCTGGTGGGCGGGGTGCTGGAGACCCGGCCGACGGCGTGGGTGGTGGGTTGGGGGCTGCAGCGAAGGTCACTGGGCGGGACAGCGCTGCGACTGCTCTCCGCGGCCGCGTACCTCCTTGGCGACGTGGGCGTGGCCGGCGGTGGATTCCATTTTGCGTACACGCGCAAGCGCGGATTGGACTGCACCTGGTCCGCGGGACACGCACCGGCGCGCACCGTGCCCGAGGGACAGGCGGGTCGTGCGCTGAGGGAGCTGGGGGACCCGCGGGTGCAGCTGCTCTTCGTCGACAATGCGAACCCGGTCACGCAGCACGGCAACTCACGCCAGACCGCGGAAGCCGTGGCGCAGACGCCGCACGTGGTGGTGACCGACGCGTTCCTCACCGACACCGCCGAGCTTGCGGAGGTGGTCCTGCCGGCGTCGACGATGCTCGAGGAGGATGACCTGGTGGGGTCCTATGGTCAGCCGTACCTCGGCCTCACGCAGCAGGTGGTGCCGCCGCCGGGCAACGCGCGCAGTGATCTCGAGTGGTGCCGGTTGATCGCACCGCACGTCGGTGTGGACCCCTCGCTCTTCGACGCGCGGAAGCTCACGGACCAGATGCTGGGCAGCATGCGGGAGCACGGCGTGGACCGCGAGCGGTTGCGGCAGGGCGCGGTGAAGAATCCGCTGGCCTCACGCTCCGGCGTGGCGTTCGAGGGTGGCGTGACGTTCCACCCCGACGGGAAGTTCCACGTCGTCACCGAGCTTCCGGAGGAGCCGCCGGCGGATCCGGCATTCCCGCTGTGGCTCATGTCCGTCTCCAAGCGGGAGCGCCAGTCCAGCCAGATCCTCGACGAGGCCGCCGGTCCCCAGGACGCCATCCTCCACCCCGACGTGGCCGCGCAGCACGAGCTCCACGACGGAGCAGCGGCCCGCCTGGTGTCCGCGCAAGGTCACCTGGACGTGGTGATCCGTACCGACGCGCGGCAGCGTCGCGACGTGGTGCAGTGTCACAAGGGCGGCTGGGTGAAGCTGGGCAAGGCGGTGAACGTACTGACCAGCGACGCCATCACCGACATGGGCGACGGCGCCGCCTACTACGACACCCGCGTCCGCCTGGAACGACGCTAAGGCATCACTCTCGTGTTCCGCCGTTGATCCAACCGCGCAGCACGCAGCGGTCCTCGTCGCTCATGGAATCATTGGACATGGCCGGTGGCATCTCGCCCTTCTCCGTTGTCTCCGCGCTCGTGTTCGCGTGCTCCTTCGCTGCCGCGTAGGTGTCGAGATTCACGTCCGCGGGGGCGCCCTGGCGGGCAGGACCGCTCTTGTCCGCGGCGTGACAGCTGACGCAGTGCGCATCCAGGATGGCTTTCACCTGGCCCTGGTAGGTGACGTCGGAAGAGACGTTGTTGCACTCCACCGGCTCCGGACGACCACACGCGCTGGCAAGCGCAAGAACGAACATCACGGCAAGCTTGCGGGAAGACATTTCGGCGACTCCGGTCCCCTGTTGGGGCGCGGAGATAGCATTCACAAGCGCGCCGTCAACGTTTCTTCCGACGAGGGCTGCGCAGGATTTTCGCGTTTGCTTCGCGTTGCCGCCGAAGACCGATTCGCAGGTCTGTGCGGCGTCGTGGATCGCAGACAGGAATGGTCCGCACCACAGGGATGGACCGACTGTCAGTTCGGGAGGACCACGTTGCGGTCGTAGCGGGAGGTGCGGTCGTACATTTCCGCGCGGCGCTTATCGACGGAGTACGCGCCGGACCACAGCGGGATGGCGCCGTCGTGCCAGGTCTGGTCGGAGAGGTAGCGGTCATTGTCCGCCAGCGAGACTTCCGTCCAGATGTGGAACCCGCGGAACCCGTTGCTGGACGTGTTGGCCGCGCCGGAGGCCAGACGGCTGTCAATGCCCGCGTACTGCAGGAGCAGGTGCTCCAGGATGCACTGGTGACGACACACGCCGCGCTCGATCTTCACCAGCTCACCCAGGGGAACCTGCGCCCAGTTGTCGCTGAGCAGCTCGTGGTAGCGCGCGGAGTTGGCGTCGGGGTTGCTGTCCTTGGCCGTGGGGTACTTCACCTTGGCGCTGCAGTACTTCATCAGCGCGTCGATGCAGGCCTTCTGCCGCTTGGCCAGCTCCTTGGGGGGCAGGTTCACCGTGGAGCCGTCGGTGGGGAGGTGCGCCTGGATGATGGGCTTGGCGCCTTCCAGGAAGGCCTTCAGCTGCTCGTCGGTGCGGAGGTTGATGGTGACGTCGGAGAACGTGTCCCCGGTGGGCTTGAAGTAGTGCGGGTTGTTGGCGCGGCGGATGTCGTTGATGGTGACGGTCTTCGTTTCCTTCTCACCGCGCGGGTTGGTCAACGTGACCTTGTAGTTGCCCTTGGCGTCGAAGGAATCAATGGTGGCCTCGACCACCTTGTAGCGCGTCTTGAACGTCTCACCTTCCTTCTGCAGCTCCACCTCGTTGGTGTCCAGGTAGGTGAGGTCGATCTTGTCACCCACGCCGTAGTTGGTCTGCAGCGGATAGCGGTCGGCGGCGATCTTCGACGGAACCTGCACGTTGAGGTCCCCGTCCTTGCCGATGGAGGCGGTGAAGAGCACCGGCGTGGTGGCCTGGTTGTAGGCGGCCAGCGTTCCGTCGGAGCCCTGCGTGAAGCGGCCCATCTCCCGCGTGCCCTGCTTCAGCACGTAGATGAACTGCTCATGTCCGCCGTCGCGACCGGTGGCCTGGATCTCCACGGTCTTGCCGGGATTGGTCTTGAGGAGCAGAGCCACCGGACCTTCACCGCGCGCGGTCTGCTCGGCCACCACGTCCAGGATTTCCACGGAGGCGCGGGCGCGGAAGCCCCAGCGGTCCGCCTGCCAGTCATGCAGCAGCTTGCTGCGGTCAATGGCCGTGGCGACGTTGGTGCCGACCTTCCCGTAGAACTCCGCCATGTTCACCGGCTGGCCGTTCAACGTGCACAGCGGGACCGGCTTGTTCTGCACCTTGCAGCTGGCAATGCGCTCCAGCTTGTTGAAGTCGAAGAACGAGTAGGCGGGGAACTGCGCCATGTACTCGTCGGTCATGGCCTTGAACGCGGTGAAGCCCTGCCCTTCCAGCTTGCCGCCGTACTTCGCGCCGAACACGTCCATGGCGCGGCCGATGTTCTCGACGGACATGCTCGAGCGCATCTTGTTCTCGAACAGACCGCGGACGTAGGTGGCCGCCTCGGCGGAGAGCTGCACGTTGCCGAACTTCGGCGGGGTGCCGGAGAGCTCGGCCAGCTTGGGAGACAGGGTCTTGTGGAGATCCTCGACGTCACTTCGGAACTCGCGGGAGAGATCCTCGTAGTCGAGCTTGCCGTCGGGCTTGCCGCTGAGGCGCTCCTGGTAGTCGGTGACGGCGCGCTCAAAGAGCTTGAACGCCGCGGGCGCCATGGGCTTCTGCGGGTTGGGCGTGCTGCCCCACGGCGAGGGCAGCGACGGCGAGAAGAGCGCTCCGGCCGTCTGGAGCGACTTGACCATCTTGTCCAGCGCGGCCGCGTCGCGCGTGTTGGGGAGGACCTTGAGGATGAAGTCCGCCTGCTCGCGGGTGAGTGGGAAGCCCTTGAGGTTGGGCGGGTTGCCCTTGAGGGAGGGCTCGGTGGCCGCCACCAGCCTGGCGCTGACGACGTTGGCCGCCGCCTTGGGAGCCTCCGCGGCGAAGCTGCCGAAGACGAACGCCGGTTGCTCGCTCTCCTGGATGTACTTCTCGAGCGTGGCGCGCGCGGTGGTCACCTCTTCGCGGTCAAAGGTGGCGCCGCTGTTGATGTTGTCGAAGGCCTTCATTCCCTCGAGGAAGCTCTTCACGCCCTCCGCGCTCTTGGAGAACACCACGCCGGACAACGTCAGCTCCGCGGCGGCTCCCTTGACGGTGTTCCATCCGGCGGTGGCCTGTTCCTTCCGCACGTCGTCAAACTTGGCGAGGAGGTCGGTCATCCCCTCCGGCGCGGCCATGGCCTGGCGACGGGTCTTCTGCGCATCCGAGAGCGTGGCACCGTCGAGCCCGCGCAGGATGATGGCCTTCATCATCGGCGACTGGACCTTCTCCGCGAATCCGAGCATGGCGTCGGCGGTGGCGGGGTCCCACTTGCTGGACTGTTCGGCAAGCACCGTCAGGGCGGCGCCCACGCCGGCGAGGCGCGCGAACTTGCCGGGATCCTGCAGCGGCGTGGCCAGGCCCTGCTGGATGGCGGTCACCAGCTGCTTCTGGAGCGCGGCGCTGGCGGCGGGAGAAAGCGTCTCGAGCTGACCGGGCTTGGCCAGACCCCACAGGCCCTCCAGCAGTCGCTCCGACGTGGGATTGAGGCTGATGGCCTCCGCGCGCCCGCCAACGAGGACCTGCCCGCTGTTGTCCACCCCGACACTGGCTCCACCAAAGGTCTTCTGCGGCAGCGCCGGCAGGTTGGCCCCGCCCTGGGCGCGCAACGTGAGGAGGCCCATGTAGTTCACGGTGCCGTCGGGGAGGCGCGGCGCGTTGGTCCGGTCCAGCGGGAGCGTCTTGACCGCGTCCACCTGGCCCATCACGCGATTCACGGCGTTGCGGTGGTCCGCGTCATTGTCGACTCCCGAGGCATCCGGGGTCAGCCCCTCGACGAGGACCTTGGCTTCCTCGTCGGTGACGCCGTCCTTCTTGATCTCGGTGAGAAGCTCGTCGGCCTCGGCGTTGTTGAGGCGCTTGTCTGCGAGCTGGCGGTTGATGAGGGCGCGGAGGGCGTTGGGATCATTCGTGACGGGCATGGGGCCTCTGGACGCTGCGCGGGGGCCCACCGGGGGGATCCCTCGCGAGCTCCGTTCGATAGCCCGACAGCCCGGATTTTGCGAGGGATTGCCCGGTCCCGGTACGACGCCACCTGTCCTATCGGACACCCGTTCCCGCCCGTGAAGGCGGTTGTGCCGTCCCACCGGGTTGTGGTGAAACCGTGCGTGGATGAAGTCGCTGCTTCCCGCAAACCTGCTGCTGACACTGGCCCTCGTGCAGACCCTGGGTTGCCCCGGTTGGTGCAATCAGGACAGCGAGTGCGCCCCCGACGAGGTTTGCGCCCTTGACCGACGGTGCGTGCTGGCCAACCCCAGCTCCAGCAGCTCCTCTTCGTCGGGAATCAGCTCCTCGTCGGGCCGTCCGTCGTCGGGAATCTCATCCTCTTCGACGTCATCTTCGTCCTCATCCTCCGCGTCGTCATCCGCTTCGTCTTCGTCCTCTTCCTCATCATCCTCGTCGTCAACGTCGTCAACGTCGTCATCCTCGTCATCTTCGAGCAACGGCGGCGGCGAGGTGTGCATGCCCGCTGGCCCGGTGCAGCTGGACCCGTCGCGCGTCTACCTGTTGGGCACGCTGTACGAGGGCCTGGCCGGCCGCGAAGCGCTGCTCGACCCCACGCTGCCCGACGTGTACCAGGTGGGTTTCCCGAATCTGTCCATGGCGCCGCGCATCCACCGGGACGGCACGCTCCTCTACGTCGACACCCTGGGTCGCATCCGCGAGTTCACCCCGGAACCGGAGGAAGTCGTTGTCGGTGGCGGATGCGAGTACCCCTCCAACGTGGACCTCAATGACCCGCTCCGTCCGGCGCCCTGCCCCGGCAGCTCCTCACCGGTGGCCACCTTCCACGTGCTCCCCGACGAGGACACGCTCGTCTTCAGCTGCCAGGACGCCCCGCAGCTCTTCTACGACGAGACCGGCACCGCCGTGCAGACCGGCAACAGCATCCCGTTGCGCATGGGCCATGACCGCCTGGCACTGACCGTCGACGGCGGAACACTTCGGCTGTTCACGCGCGACGGAACCGAGGTGCCCGTGCAGGGAATGCCCGGTCCCGTCGACGGCGGGATGGTGAACGTGCTTGCCGCGCGGGCGCAGCCGGCGGGATTCATGGTGGCGCTGGATCGCGGTGCCGAGGTGCGCGAGCTGTGGTTCCTCTACAGCGACGGACAGTCGCAGACGCTGGGGACCTACGCGCCGCTGCCGGACAACGCCACGACCGCGCTGCTGGTCCACGCGCTGGACTCCTCGGGAAACATGGTGGCCATGACGTCGTCCACGGCCCCCGACGCGCACGACGTCCTGGTGCAGCTCAGCCTCCTCCCGGAATCCTCGACGCTGCTGTACGACGAGAACGACCACCCTGTGAAAATCCAAACCTCCTTCCTGGTCACCGGTCCCTGACGGAACATCCTGTGCGTTTCCTCTTGCTCCTCTTCGTCCTGCTGTCCTCCGCGGTGACCGCGCCCTCGGTCCGCGCGCTCACGCAGGCACCCGCTCCCGCGCACGGGGAAGACAACCGGCCACCCTCAGACCCACCCAGCGACGACATGGACGACGACCGCGATCCGGACTCGCTCCGTCGTGCTGCCCCCACGCCGCGCCCACCGCCCGTGGAGCCGAGCGCGCCACCTCCCCCGTCCGAGGTGACCGAGCCCGCCCCGCCGCCACCGACGCCACCCGTCGAGAAGCCAGCACGCGCTGAGAACGAGAAGCCCGCGCCCAAGGTGAAACCGGACCAGGCGGCGCCGGCAGTGACGTCGGTGCCGGACACCGAGGAGCTCCAGAACACCGCGATCACGTGGGGCAGCGCGCTGGCATTGCCCGGCGTTGCGGCGTCCCACGTCATGGCGGCGGCCATCAACCTGGTTGCGCTTGCCGCGCTCACCGTTCCAGCCGCCTGCCCGGGCATCTACTGCCTCTTGTGGTGCGGCCCGCCCATGGTGGGAATGCTGGCGGGACAGGCGCTCAACACCGTGGGGATTGCGGTGCATGGGCTGGCGTCGCTGGTGCTGGCGGCGGGGAGCGGCGTTGCTGCGTGGCTTTCGGCACGGCACATCTCGCACCGTCGAGCGCCCATCCTTCCGCCCATCCTGGTGGCCATGGCGGCGACGTTGGCCGGTCTCACCGTGGGCGCGGTGCTCAACGTGTTTGGCACAACGTGTGGTAGCTGCCTGGCCTTCTGTGGCGGCTACTACTGGTCCGCGGCGGCGGAGGAAACCAACCGCACCCCCTACAGCTCACGACGCTACCAGGTGGCCAACCAGCGCATGTGGATGTTTACCTTCGCATCACTGGCGACGTTGGGAACCGCGTTCCTCACCGGCGTGGTGCCCATGCTGGTCGGTCAGACCGTTGGCGCGGTTCTGGCCGCGGTGGTGGCGGCCCGGTTGGGGAGGCCTCATGATTCCAGTGAGGGTTTCTCCAACATCGACTTCTGGAGCGTCCCGGCTTCCGAGGCGCCACCCGCCACGTCGCCACGTGCTCCCGAGCCCCGCACGGCCGCCCCGCCTCCAACGCCGGAGCCGCAACCGCGCGACGACGAGGGGGAAGAAGCTGGTGAGGACGAGTTGGAGGAGGAAGAGGAGTTGTAGCCGGCGGCTCACGGTTCGGCCGGGAAGTACTCCCAGTCAAGATCGTCGGGGTTGAGCTCCAGCTCATTGGCGACGCCCAGGTTGTGCTCCGTGACCAGCGCCGCGTACTCGCGATCTTCCGCGCGCGCGGCAATGAACATCTCAAAGACCCACCGCCCCGCCACGCCCGCCACAGCGGTGAGGAGTCCCGCCGCAATGCCCACGAAAAACGCCACCACCGCGGCACCGCTGGCAAGGTACGCGGCGAAATAGATGCCCAGGAACGGCGCCGCGAGGCCGTACGTGGAGATTCCCAACGCGGTGGTGACCAGGAAGACCGGGATGAACACCAGCGGCGTGACAACGACGGGAAACGCGACCGGTGCCGCCACCGCAAAGCCCAGCGGGACGAGCAGCACCGGCCAACGCATCAACTCATCCCGACGAACACGGGCGAAGCTCTCGCGAAGCTCCGGCGTGGGAGCCATCTCGACCAGCGTCGCGGAGTCCAGGGCCTTGCCCTTGACGTCCACGACGTCGACATCCGTGCCAACGCGTCCACTGCTCCACTTGTAGACGGTCTTGCGGACGCGCAACGCGCGCTTGCGAAACTCCTGGAGGCGCTCTTCCAGGGTCCGTCCCGCGACATCCGGGGACGAAGCCGCCTGCTGGACCACGCGCCGCGCCCCCGGGACCACCCACGACGCATTCGTCATGGACGCCAGCACCCTGGCGTCCTTGTCCATCAGCTTGACGACGACCTGCGGCGCCGCGCCAGCGCGGGGAGCGGGGGCCAGCCGTGCGGTGAGCACATAGTCGGAGCCCCTGTTGATGGAGGTGCGCACGAGCTCGTTGTCGGACTTGCCGCGCGGGTAGGCCCCGTCCTTGAAGCCCTTGGTGGCCAGGACCCGGTAATGCTTGCGGACGGCGTGACGCAGGCGCTCCTGCAGTTCCTCCGCCACGCCCTGCCACTCCACCACCTCCGGAGGAACCACCACCACCGCCACCACGTGCTGGCCCCGGTCAGGGAGTCCCTTCAAGACGGAGGAGACGTCCATGGCCCGGCGCTGGACATGGAACTCGCGGGGGGGCTCGGCGTGGGCGGGGCGGACCACACCCGTCACCAAGGTCAACACCAGCGCTGGAGCCAGGAACACGCGCGAGGAGGTCATCACCGTCCCAACGAGAATCGCGTCGCTACGAGCCCGCCTTCAAGGCAAGCAGGGAAGCTCGCGCAGGTTCCCGTGGTGCCGCCCGCGTGTCAACGCGCAGCTAGGCCTTGTCGCTCAACCCATGCGGGCGCGAATGGCTTCCAGCGTTGCCTTCTCGTCGGGGAAACCCCGGTCCGCGGGATTGGACCGCAGGCCCTGGTACTTGGACGCCACCACCTCGTTGTCCACCACGACGTCGAACTGGCCCCCGGTGCCGAGCTTCAATTCCGGCTTGACGTTGAATTCCTTCTCGATCTTGGCAGCGAGACTCGCCGCCCGTGGTTTGTACCCTCAAGCACCGCAGTACAGGATCTGGATGTGCATGCTGGACCTCCTTGGCGTGAGCGCAACCTAACCATGGCGCGTCCGGGAAGCCACGTCCTCGACGCCACTCACGCCTTGGGGTCGTACCCCAGGTTGGGTCCCAGCCACTTCTCCACCTGGGCCTTGGGCATGCCCTTTCGCGCCGCGTAGTCCTCCACCTGGTCGCGGTCCACCTTGCCCAGGTTGAAGTAACGCGCCTCGGGATGGGCCAGGTAGATGCCGCTCACCGACGCGGGCGGCGTCATGGCGCACGACTCCGTCAAGGCCATTCCCACGTCGTGGGCGCCCAGCAGCTTGAACAGCTTGCGCTTCTCGGTGTGGTCCGGACACGCGGGGTACCCGAAGGCCGGACGAATGCCGCGATATTTCTCCTCACGCAGGTCATCCTGGCTGAGGTTCTCCATCTTCCCGTAGCCCCAATCCCGACGTGCACGCTCGTGCAACATCTCGGCGAAAGCCTCGGCCAGACGGTCGGCCAGCGCCTTCACGAGGATCGCGTTGTAGTCATCCAGCTTCTTCTCGTACGCGCGGGCCAATTCTTCCGCCCCCAACCCCGCCGTCACGGCAAACGCCCCGACGTGGTCCTTGAGCCCGGTGTGCGCCGGCGCCACGTAGTCGGCGAGCGAGAGATACGGCTTGTCATCCGTCTTCACCTGCTGCTGGCGCAGCATGTTGAAGCGCAGCAATTCCTTCGTCCGCGTTTCGTCCGTGTAGAGGATGATGTCCTCACCCTCGCTGTTGGCCGGCCAGAACCCGTACACGCCACTGGCGGTGAGCTCGTGGCGGTCCGTGATGTGACCCAGCATGCGCGTAGCGTTCTGATAGAGCTCGCGGGCCGCGGCGCCGTGCTCCGGGTGCTCCAGGATCTGCGGGAACTTCCCGCGCAGCTCCCACGCGGTGAAGAAGAACGTCCAGTCGATGTACCGGCCAATCTCCGCCAGCGACTCCTCCAGCAGCACATGACGACCCGTGAATGACGGCGTGGCAACGTCCTCCCGACGCCACTGCAGGCGCGGCCCGTTCGCTCTCGCCGTGGCCAGGGGCAACATGGGCTTGCGGGACTTGCTCGCGTGCAGCTCGCGCAGCGCCGCCTGTTCCTCGCGGTTCTGCCGGTCGAACGACTCCTTCTGTTTGACATCCAGCAACGCGGAGACCACGCCCACGGCGCGGCTGGCGTCGAGGACGTGCACGGTGGGCTGGCTGTACTCCGGCGCAACCTTCACGGCGGTGTGCTGTCGGCTGGTGGTGGCGCCGCCAATGAGCAGCGGGAGCTTGAGGCCCTGGCGCTCCATCTCGCTGGCCACGTGCACCATCTCGTCGAGCGAGGGCGTGATGAGCCCAGAGAGACCGATCATGTCCACGTTCTGTTCGCGCGCGGTCTGCAGGATCTTCTCGCACGGGACCATGACGCCCAGGTCCATGACCTCGTAGCTGTTGCAGCCCAGCACGACGGAAACGATGTTCTTCCCGATGTCATGCACGTCGCCCTTGACGGTGGCGAGCAGGACCTTCCCCGCGCTGGAGCGCCCCCCGCCCTGCGCCTTCTCCGCCTCCATGAACGGCGTGAGATACGCCACGGCGCGCTTCATGACGCGCGCGCTCTTCACCACCTGGGGGAGGAACATCTTGCCGGCGCCGAAGAGGTCCCCCACCACCTTCATGCCGTCCATGAGCGGACCTTCAATGACCAGCAGCGGCCGCCCCAGCTTCTGTCGCGCCTCCTCCACGTCCTGCTCGACGAACTGGTCAATACCGTGCACCAACGCGTGGCTCAGCCGCTGCTCGACGGGCACGTTGCGCCAGGACAGGTCCTCGTCGCGCTTCTTGCCCTTGCCCTTCACCTTCTCGGCCAGCTCGACGAGCCGCTCGGTGGCGTCGGGGCGGCGGTTGAGGATGACGTCCTCCACGCGCGTGCGCAGCTCCGGGTCAATGTCCTCGTACACGACGAGCTGACCGGCATTCACGATGCCCATGTCCATGCCCGCCTTGATGGCGTGGTAGAGGAACACACTGTTCATGGCCTCGCGCACCACGTTGTTGCCGCGGAAGCTGAAGGAGAGGTTGCTGACGCCGCCGCTGACCTTCACGCCGGGACACGTCTCCTTGATGATGCGCGTGGCCTCGATGAAGTTGACCGCGTAGGGGTTGTGCTCCTCCATGCCGGTGGCAATGGCCAGGATGTTGGGATCGAAGATGATGTCGTGCGGGTCAAACCCCACCTTGTCGACGAGGATCCTGTACGCGCGCTGACAGATCTCCACCTTGCGCTGGACGGTGTCGGCCTGGCCCACCTCGTCAAAGGCCATGACCACCACGCCTGCGCCGTAGCGTCGGACCGTTTGCGCCTTGTGGATGAAGTCCTCCTCGCCCTCCTTGAGGCTGATGGAGTTCACCACCGGCTTGCCCTGCAGGCACTTGAGGCCCGCTTCCAGGACGGACCACTTGGAGCTGTCCACCATGATCGGCAGCTTGGCAATCTCCGGCTCCGCCGCCACCAGCTGGAGGAACCGCGTCATGGCCGCCACGCCGTCCAACATGCCTTCATCCATGTTGACGTCGAGGATGTTGGCTCCGCCGCGCACCTGGTCCAGCGCCACGGAGAGTCCCGCGGAGTAGTCACCCTTCTTGATGAGGTCCGCGAACTTCGAGGAGCCGGTGACGTTGGTGCGCTCACCGATCATGATGAAGTTGGACTCGGGACGGATGGTGAGCGTCTCCAGGCCCGAGTAGCGCGTGAATCCGTCCTCCTTGGCCTTGCGGGGCCGCGGCTTCACGCTCCTCACCGCCGCGTCGACGGCGCGAATGTGATCCGGCGTGGTGCCGCAGCAGCCGCCCAGGATGTTGACCAGCCCCGCCTCCGCGAACTCACGCAACAATGAGCCCGTGGTGGCTGGATCCTCGTCGTAGCCGCCGAACGCGTTGGGCAGGCCGGCGTTGGGATACGCGCTGATGTGGCTGCTGGCGATCTCGGCGAGGTCGGAGAGATGGGGGCGCATCTCACGCGCGCCCAGGGCGCAGTTGATGCCCACGCTGAACGGGTGCGCGTGCGCAATGGACGTCCAGAAAGCGTCGACGGTCTGACCGCTCAGGGTGCGTCCGCTGCGGTCCGTGATGGTCACGCTGATCATCACCGGCAGGCGCCGCTGCTTCTCCGCGAACACCTCCTCAATGGCGACGAGACAGGCCTTGAGGTTCAGCGTGTCAAACACCGTCTCCGGCAGGAGGATGTCCACGCCGCCGTCCATCAGCCCGCGAATCTGCTGCGCATACGCCTCCCGCACCTGGTCGAACGTGACGGCGCGGAAACCGGGGTCGTTGACGTCGGGGGAGAGGGAGAGCGTGCGGTTGAGCGGCCCAATGGAACCGGCGACGAAGCGCGGTCGGTCCGGCGTCTTCCTGGTCCACGCCTCCGCGCGCTCCTTGGCCAGCTCCGCGGCGCGCACGTTGAGATCGGTCACCACGTGCTGCAGCTCGTAGTCGGCCTGCGCAATGGTGGTGGCGGTGAACGTGTTGGTCTCGATGATGTCCGCCCCTGCGGCGAGGTACTCGTCGTGGATGGAGGAAATGACGTCGGGGCGGGTGAGGACGAGCAGGTCGCTGTTGCCCTTGAGGTCCTTGGGATGGTCCTTGAAACGCGTGCCGCGGTAGTCCGCCTCACCCAGCTTGTGGCGCTGGATCATGGTGCCCATGGCGCCGTCGAGGATGAGGATGCGTTGGCTCACCAGCTCGTTCAGCAGCTTGTGCGTCGGAGATTGCGGAGTGCTCATGGGCTTCCATCCTTGTGGGCGAATGCGTTGATGACTTCAAAATACGGCGGCCGACGCTCACGCGTGCTGACCTCACAGCTCTCCACGACGAGACCCGCGCGCGTCAACAGCTTCTTCAGCGCGGGCACGGTGAAGCCGGCGTTCAGCTCGTGGTAGGCGCCGGTGACGTCCATGTGCTCATGCGCGTGCAACGTGACCAGCGCAACGCTCCCGCCCGGCCTGAGCACACGCTCCGTCTCGCGCAACACGTCGAGCGGTCGACGCGCGTGCGTGAGGACGTTGAACAGGAGCACCTGGTCGTACGCAGCGTCGGGAAGTGGCATCTCATGCATGTCCGCCACCACCACGCGCACCCGCGGCAACGAGGCCAGCCGCTCCCGCGCCGCGCTGATCATCCGTCGGGACTGGTCCAGCAACGTGAACGAGCGCGCCCGCGGACCGATGAGCTGCGCAATGGTTCCGTCGCCACTGCCCACGTCCAGCACGTCACCCAGGCGGAGCAGGCCGGAGAAGGCGCGCGCGGTGGCCTCCCACGTGCGCCCCGGCGAGTAGTGCCGCTCCATCTGCCCGGCCACCTTCTCCGGCCAGGAGGCTCGCTCCCGCGCCTTGAGAAGCGCCTCGCAGCGTTCGCGGTCGGCTTCCAGGACGGCGTCCTGCACCTCGGCCTGCAGCAGGGACCAGACCTTGCGCGCGTGTTCCGGCGCGGTGCCCTCGCTGAAGGCGTAGAGCGTGGAGGTGCCCGCCTTGCGGTCCTTCAGGAGCCCCGCCTCCCGCAGCTTCCCCAGGTGCGTGGACACGCTGGACTGCGGCATGCCCGTGATGGAGGTCAGGTCCGCCACGCTCAGCTCACGACGGACGAGCAGCGCCATGAGCCGGACCCGGGTGGGGTCCCCCAACAGGTGCAGCAGGCCGACGGCGGACTCGAGGTTGGGCATGGCATCGTTCTATCGCGATGGGGCGATGAATGCTGCCACCAGGACGTACGGGGGTCAATCGCGGGGGGCCACCGGAGAATTGTTACGCGGGTGCGAAAGGCGGTTCAGGGGCAGACGGGATCGCAACCCTGGCAGAGCTCAACGCAACTCACCTCGTACACGCACGAGCCGCTGCAGCCGATGGAACCCCAGCGCCGTTCACCGCACGCGCAGTAGTTGGGCGCTTCACAGTAGTCGCCGAGGTTGGTTGGCTGAGGCGCGGCGCTGCACGAGCCGTCGCATTGGATGGTTCCGCTGTTGCACTGGTTGGAGCAGCTCGCTCCCAGGTTGCCGGGCGCGGGCGCGGCGCTGCACGAACCGTCGCACTGGATGCTGCCGCTGTTGCACTGGTTGGAGCAGTCCGCGCCGTAGTTGGCCGGCTGACCGGGGCTGCAAGAGCCGTTGCACTGGATGGTGCCGCCGCAGCTGTTGCAGGACTGACCGTAGGTGTCGGGCTCCTCAGGGCTGCAGGAGCCATTGCACTGGATGGTGCCACCACAGGGATTGCAGGTCTGTCCGTAGTTGCCAGGCGTCGACACCGAGCACTGGCCGTTGCACTGGATCGTGCCACCACAACTGCCGCAGCTCTGTCCGTGGTTCTGCGGCGTGGACACGGAACATTGCCCGCTGCATTGGATGGTTCCACCGCAGCTGCCGCAGCTGGCGCCGAGGTTCGCGGGCGTCGACACGGAGCACTGCCCGTCGCACTGGATGGTGCCACCGCAGCTCCCACAGCTGGCACCGAAGTTCTGCGGCGTGGCGACGGAGCACTGCCCGTTGCACTGGATGGTGCCACCGCAGCTGCCGCATGCCTGTCCGTAGTTCGCGGGGTTGGGGATGCTGCAGCTGCCGTCGCACTGGATGGTGCCGCCGCAGTTTCCACACGGCTGCCCCAGGTTGGCGGGCGCGGCCGGGGCGGTGCAGTTTCCGGTGCAGTCCACCGTGCCGCTGAAGCACGCATTCCCGCACGAGTCGCCGGCGTTGTCCGGGCCTGCTCCGACGTTGCACTGCCCGGTGCACTGGATGCGTCCCTGGTTCAAGCATCCGCAAGGCTGGTTGTAGTTGGCCGGCACCGAAGGCGCGGAGCAATCCCCGTCGCAGTCGATGATGCCAGGACCGCACGCGTTGGAGCAGTCATCACCATACGTGCCTGGTGGCGGCGTGGCGAGGCAGGCGCCGGTGCAATCACGTGGACCGCTGAAGCACGCATTGGAGCAGGTGCCAGCGTCGAGGCCGGCCACCAGGCAGCCGCCGCTGCAGGTCACCGTTCCCTCGCCGCACCCGGTGCTGCAATCCCCGCCAAGGTCCTCCGGCTCAACGGGGGCGCTGCAGGTTCCGTCGCACAGGATGCGCCCCGTTCCGCACGCGGTACTGCAGGGCTCGTCGTAGCCCTCCGGCGGGGGCGGCGCGTTGCACTCCCCCTCGCAGCCCAGCGTCCCCTCGCAGCAGGAATTGGAGCACGGCTCGCCGTAACCCGGTGGCAGGGGACCGCACGCGCCGCAGTCATTGGGAGTGCAGTTGGCGCCACCGTCGCCGCCGCTGGAGACCGCACCGCCGGAGCTGCTGGACAACGACGACGACGAGGACGACGACGCGACGATGCCCCCCGAGGAGCTCCCCCCCGAGGACGACGCGCTGTGGGAGCCGTTGCCACCGGAGCCCGTCGACGCGCTGGTGCTCCCGCCGGACGCGGTGGACGACGCGCCGCCGGATGAGGTGGTTGCGCTGCTCGTCGTGGTGGAGCCCGACTGCCCGCTGCTGCTGGTCCCGGAGGTGGTTCCAGCGTCGGGAAGTGGCGTGTCCACAGGTGCGCCGTCCACGCAGATTCCCTCGGCGCAGTGCTCGTCGCGCGGGCAATCCAGGTGCGTGTTGCATGGCGCGGAGCACGTCCCACCCGGGCCGCACAGCTCACCGGCGCTGCACTCGGAGTCGTTGGAGCATTGCCGGGAGCACGCGCTGGGGAGGACGACGCCGCCGACGCACGTCGTCGCCACCAGCAACCCGATCCATGTCCCTCGGCGGGCCTTCAGCATGGCCTCACATTAGCGCGCGTTCACGCAGGCCTCCAGACCTGCCTCGCGTCCCACAAGGGAGTACACCGCAGGAAGTGCCGCGCCCACGACGTGGCCTATTGCACCAGCAGCGTATAGGGGTCGCCGTTCTCCGGGGTGTTCCAGTAGTTCACGCGGACAAAGTACCGACCCGTCGTCGGAACGCGGTAGCTGATGGGCTGCCAGTTGGCGTAGCCGGTGGCCAGCACGGTGGCACCGTTGGGAGCCACGAGCTCGAAGGTGGCGTCAAAGAAGCCCGACGTCATCTCGATGTTCACCTGCCCGGCGCTGAGCTGGTACGCGTAGTAGTCGTTGTCCGCGGGACAGGCGATGGCGTCGACCGCTTGCCCACGCGTTGCCGCGGCCGCCTCGATGGGACCGTCGTTCTCCTCGTAATCGTCGTCGACGCACAGCAGCTCCGCCAGCTGCGTGATGTTGACCTGGTACGGCACCGCGTCGGGAACGCCCCAGCTGTTGTAGATCTGCACGTAGTAGGTGCCTTCCCGCCGCACGTCGGCGCGCGCGGTCTTCACCTGCCCGAACTGGTTGTACGTGGAGGCGAGCTGCGTGAACCCGTCGCTGGCGGTGATGATGGCGTCGAGCGGACCGTCGGGATGTTGCGGCATGGTGAGCACCACCTCGACGCCCTGGTTGACGGCAGGCTGGATGCCGTACACGTCGGCCCAGTCATTGTTGCCGCACATCACGGCGCTGAAGTCCGCATCCAGGTCCATGAACGTGGCCTGCGAGGGGTCGTTGTTGGGCTCACCCAGGTCGCCGTCGCAGGTGAGGCCCGCCACGCGCGCGGTGAGGCGGTAGTTCAGGCCCTCGTCGGTGTTCTGACCGCGCACGCGGATGAAGTAGTAGTCCGGCGGGAGGAAGTCGCCGCGGATGTACTCGTAGCCGCTGCCGGTGTTGCTGTCGCCAATGGTCTGCTGGCTGCTGCTGAACACGGTGACGCGCACCGGCGCGACGGGCTCATAGCTGACCTCCACCTCGAACGTGCCGCCGGCCTCCAGGTAGAGGGCGAAGAAGTCGCGGTCGTCCGGACAGAGCACCAGCGGCAGGTCCTGCGTGGCGCCATCAATCCACGACGAGGTCTCGAAGCGATCATTGTCCTCGTAGAAGTCATCTTCACACTCGGGATTGGGCGTGGTGGTGTCCACCTGCAGGTAATAGGTGCCCTGGTTGGTGGAGCGCGCGCCGTACACGTGCGCGGCGTAGGTGCCCACGGTGTCGACGAAGACGTCCAGGTATTCAGGCTGTCCGGCCTGCGCGTTGCCGGTCATGAGGATGCTGCCGTTGGGAGCCACCAGCGTCATGTCCAGGTTCTGCGCGTTGAAGTCCGGGTACATGATGGCGACGATCTCCGTCCCCGGCTCCGTGACGGGAATGGCGTACCAGTCGTGGTCCCCGCTGCAGATCTGGGCGGTGAGCGGGCTGACAAAGGTGCGCGCCGCGGACTGGCTCTCGTTGGGCTCGAACCCGTCGGGGACGCACTGGTTGGGATTGGAGCGCGACACCTGCAGCGTGAAGTCCACCGCTTCCGTGTCTCCGGCGTTGACGTAGATGTACACGGGCCCGGACACGCCCACGGCCTGCGCCACGCGACTCTCCTCCCACGCCGCGCTGTCGGCGAGGAGACCGAAGTTCTGGTCGTAGATCTGCAGCGCGTCGAGGATGCCACCGTTCGTCGACGTCACCGTGGCGGTCACCGTGTCGCCGTTGCCGGCCTCCACGCGGAACCAGTCCGACTCCCAGTTGCACAACACACCGCTGACGCCGGGGTTGGTGTACGCCGCGGCCTGCGAGAGGTCGTTGTTGGGCTCGTGGTTGTCGGCGCCGGTGCAAAGACCCGAGGCGGTGGCGAGGAGCTGGTAGCCCAGGCCGTTCTCACCCGGCGCGCCCTCGACGCCAACCACGTACCAGTCCGCCCCCGCGGACTCGAGATGGGTGGTCACGCTGCCGGTGTTCCCGCTGACCTGTCCCATGAGCTGCAACCCGCTGTTGTAGAGGGAGAGCGTGACGTTGGTGCCAGCCCGCGACGTCACGGCAACGTCGATGTCGGAGGGCACTTGCAGGTAGAGCCAGTAGTAGTCGGGATCGGATGGGCACAACGTGGCGTCGACGGTCTGTCCCACGTTGATGCTGGTGTTGAAGGACTGCGCGCTGTCGTTGTCCTCCCACCCGTCGTCACTGCAGACCGAAGGCGGCGTGACCTGCGCGGTGAGCACGTACGGACCGGTGCCGGAATTCGGGGAGCCCTGGGGCCAGCCGTAGAGGTGCACCTTGTACGCGCCCGTGGTGAGCGACGTGACCGAGATGTGCTCGGGAACGCCCGCCTGGGCCTCGCTGCGGCCCACCTCACCACCGAGGGAGTCAAACAGGATCATGTCCAGGTCACCGGTGTTGGCGCCGGGAACCATGTCCACCGTCACAGTGCTCCCCACGGCGTCAACCTGGATGGAGAACCAGTCTGAGTCGCTGTTGCAGATGGTGCCGCTGACACCGCCGGAGCCCAGCGCGGTGGCGGTGTTGGTGGTGTTGTTGGGCTCGTACGCGTCGGCGGTGCACTGCTGCGGGCGCGTGATGGTGGCCTGCACGGTGTAGGACGCGTCGCTGCTGGTGTAGCTGACCACCCGCAACAGCGTGCGCCCGGTCAGGCCTGAGGCGAGCAACGCGCGGCCACCGGCCACCAGGCTGCTCTCCGCAATGAGCAGGTTGGTGTTCTGCGCGTCATAGAGCTGGAAGACCATGTTGTTCGCTGCGCTGGACGTCAGAACGGCGTTGACGTCGTCACCGGCGGTGGTGCTGAGCAGGAACCAGTCCTCCTCGCGGTTGCAGCCCACCCCGCTCACCGAGGTGCCGCTGAACGTTGCCGGAGCGCCCGCGCTGTCGTTCGGCTCGAAACCGTCGTCACCGGTGCAGGGCAGCGCGGCATCCACGCCGCCACCGGCGTCGCGTCGACCCGCGTCCGGGCGACCGGCGTCGGGGCGGATGATGTTTCCGTCGGGGCGACCGGCATCCCGGCCGCCGCCGTCGGGCCGCACCACGTTGCCGTCGGGACGGCTGGCGTCGGGGATGACCACGTTGCCGTCGCGGTCCAGGATGTTGGCGTCGGGAATCTCGCCAGCGTCGTTCTCGTCGCCACCGTCGGGCTCGATGACGCGTCCGTCGGGGAGCTCCAGCATGCGGTCTCGGCTGCTGGCGTCACGACGGGTGATGGCCGCGTCCATGCCCACGCGCGCGTCGGAGGCGGAGGCGTCGCGGTTGCCGTTCTGGCCTTCCTCACCAAAGCGGCCCTCTTTGCACGCGTTGGGAACGGGGTTGCGCGCGCGGCACACGCCCTCCGTGCAGCTCTCCCCGACGGAGCAATCATCCGCGGTCTGGCAGCGGGCGGAACACATCCCGTCGGCGCACGCGAACCCTTCGGCGCAGTCCTGGTCGCTCTCACAGCATCCGTCGCCCGCGGCGGCCGGCGCGTTGTCCACGCACGACGCCACCAACACACCGCACAACAACGTGACCGCAACGCGCCCAGCAGCACCAGCCATCATGGGAAAACCCCTGCCCTGGCGGCATATCGGCCGCAGGGAGGGTGGGAGACTAGCAGCTCCCCGCTGGATACGCGCGCGTACGGGGAAAACGCGGCGCCCCGGCCCGCCCCGACGTCAACGCGCCGGCGGCGCCACGCCCAACCGGCCTCCGGCCAGCACCGCCAGGTTGAAGAACGCAGCCACGATGACGGCGTGGTCGATTTCACGCGCGGCAATCATACGCGGGACATCGGTCAACGGGCGGAGCACCACCTCGATGTCCTCGCCGTCATCTAGCGCCACGTCGGAAACGCGCTCGACGTTGGGCGCATAGAACATGTGGGCCACGTTGTCCTGGATGGCGGGGTTGGGCGAGATGGCGCCGAGCGGAATCACGCGGGCGGCGCGGAAACCGGTTTCCTCGACGAGCTCACGCGCGGCGGCGGCGGCGGGATCCTCACCGGGATCGACGAGACCGCCGGGGATCTCGAGGGTCATGCTGCGTGTTCCGTGACGCCACTGGCGCACCAGCACCACCTGGCCGTCGGCGGTGACGGGGATGACGTTGCACCACGGCGCGCACTCCAGCACGGTGACCGGCATGGTCTTGTGCGTGCGTGGGTTCTCGACGAGATCCTCGCGGATCCGGAACACGCGACGGTCCTCGATGATGCGGCTGGCATGGCGCAGGAAGGGGGAGATGCCCATGCGTCGCGTTCTATCAGCGAACGAGGTGGTTGACGTGGGTGAAATAGTACGCGGCCCCGCCGGCAGCCGCGGCCACCACGCCCCCCACGAACCAGCGCGCCAGCCCGCCCGTCGAGACCTTCTCGGAGACCACCAGGTCATCCCCCACGTCGACGGTGGCGCCGTTGGGCCCACCCACCAGCTCGGTGGCGTGCTCCACGTTCTCGAACCCGCGCGTGTGCATGAAGTCCGCCAGGCACACCTGCGGGTGGATGCCGCGCAGCATCTTCACCGCCACGTGGTCCAGCTCACGCGCCAGCTCCGCCGCCGAACGCCAACGTGAGCGCGGACGCGGCTTGAGACAGCGTTGGATGATGTTCGCCAGCGCGCGGGGGATGACGGGGTCATGGCTGCGCACGGGCCGGTACTTCCCGGAGCGGATGGCGGCGAACAGCTCGGGCATGCTCTCGGCGCGATAGGGCCGGTCACCGGTGGCGATCTCGTACAACGTGACGCCGAGGGCCCAGATGTCCGTCTGCACGGTGCCCTTCCCGCCCGTCGTCAATTCCGGCGCCAGGAACGCGGGCGTGCCCACCACCATGCCCTCCCGCGTGAGATCCTCGGCGGCCTGGTCCTTCACCACGCCAAAGTCCATCAGCTTCACCACGCCGTCGCGGGAGAGCATGACGTTGGAGGGTTTGACGTCGCGGTGCAGGAGCTTGTTGAAGTGCGCGTGGTCCAGCGCCTCCGCCACGCGTGCGCCAATGACGGCCACCACCGCCGGAGGAAACGGGCCGCCCTTCCCCAGCAGCTTCTGCAGGTCCGCGCCGTCGACGAGCTCGGTGACCAGGTAGATGGCGTCGTTCTTCTCCACCAGGTCATGCACAGTCACAATGGACTGGTGGCGCAGGCGCGCGTAGGCCATGCCTTCCCGTCGGAAGCGCTCCGCCATCTCCTTGCGGGACGCCACGTCGGCGGGAAGTTCCTTGACGGCCACACGACGGTCGAGACCTTCCTGCAGCGCCTCATAGACCACGCCCATGCCGCCGCGGCCCAGCTCCCGCACAATCCTGCAGCTCCCAACCTTGCGCACGGTCATGACTGATCAGCATGCCGATGCCTGCCTGATGCGAGCAAGCGTGTCGTCACGAAATGGCTGTCCCATCCGCAGCCCTACCGACGTCACTCCCAACCATCTCCGCCCACATCCAGGTACACCGGGTTGGTGTAGCCATACGCGCTGCCCTGCCCCACCGGACCCGCTTCCTTCTGCGCCCGCACCACGAAGACGACCCACGCGTCCGTCGTCGAACGCAGCTGGATGCTCAGCACGTTGTGGCACAACGCCCCGCTGCACGCCGGAGCCACGTCGACACTCGCGGGCGCGGCAGCATCCTCGACGAGAACGCCGGACTCGTTCCGCAGGTGCAGCGGGCGCCCGTCACGGAACACGGTCAGGGTCATGGGGCCGGAGAGCCAGCTGGGCGCATCCACGCTGAGCTCGATGGTGACACCGCTGGCGGCGTCGACGACGGCGGGCATGCCGCGTCCCAACCGCACCGCGCCGCCCACGCGCGGCACCACGAAGAGCCCATTGGACACCACGAGCTGTTGCGCGCGGATGGCTTGACGGATCTCCTCCCGCGTCACCGCCTGCGGCTGGTCCTCTCCGACGACGATGTAGTTGCGCGGCCATCCGCTCTTGTCGTTGAAGTTGTGGCTGTCACTGTTGCCCATGGCGGCCACGTGGTGCCCGGTGGACAGCAGGTGGAACCAGTCGACCATCGTCGGAATCTGCGTGGGATGCTCGTCGGCCAGGCGCGCCAGCTCGGATTCATTGCCCGGTTCCAGCAGCGTGGGGTCGGCGATCTCACCGTTCACCTCGAGCGCATCGAAGTCGTCGGCGAACGTGGAGTACGTGCCTTCCGGAACCATGCCCAGGATGGCGCCGGTCTGACCGAGCACTTCTCCGTCGGTGGGGTCCAGGCGGATTTGCGAGAAGTAGCCCTTTCCGCCGCTGGCGCGGGGATGGCTCACGTGGATGACGGGGTCCTCCGCGCGCGCCCGCAGCGACGCGAAAAGCTGAGCCACCGTCCCACCGGCCCACAGTCGCGCGCCCACGTCCTTGAACGGATCCTTCGCGTCCACGTCGAGCGGATAGGCGTTGAAGTGTCCCACGCCGTTGTAGGAAATCTCGTTGCCCGCCCAGCCTTGGAAGAACGGCGTCAGGCTCCACTGCGCAACGTACGGCGCATAGTCCTTCACGTTGTCGTGGTCGGTGCACGCGGCCAGCTCAACGCCTTCCGCCGCGTTCTCGAGGACCTTCGTCGGAAGATCGGTGTCGGCGTCGAGGCTGCCGAGGGTGTGCTGGTGGAATTCCGCGGCAATGAACCCGCTGGTCTCCACCACACGACGGAGCGGCACGTCGAGCACCAGCGAGCTACCAGGCTGCAGGCTGGCCTCGTGCGTGAACAGCTCGTACTCGGGGCCGCGGCTGACAAAGAAGCGGTATTCGCCCGCGGGAAGGTCCGCCTGGAGCACGCCGTCGGGGGAAACGCGATAGGTCGTGAGGCCTCCGCCGAGGGTGCGTGCCATGTCTCCGTCGGGACGAGGCGCGTTGAGCGGGAGCACGCTGAGCTTTGCCGGAATGGGTCCCAGGTCCGCGCCGTTGGCATCCACCTCGTGCGCGTGGAACTCGACGGTGACGTTGGGGTTGAACTCCATGGTGGCCCACTTCATTTCGCGTTCGCCAACCGTCACTTCCTCGTCGTGGATAAGCACCTCGGAGCCATCAGCCTGCGCCTTGATGACGTAGGTACCCACCGGCACCGCTTTTCCGCCGAGCAGGCTGTTGCTCGACGAGAACTGGGTGACCGCTTTGCTCTCCGGCGTCAGCGGCGCCCGGTACAGCGTGATAGTGCCGGGGACATCCTGCCCGCCCCGCTTGAGCGCCACGCCCAGGACTCCCCACGGCTCGCCGCGCAACTGGTAGACCTGCCCCAGCACGTCCGCGGCGCCGCCTGGGTAGACGAACAGGTAGCGGGTGTAGCTTTCCTGGTCGGTGACGAGCACATCCGGTTTCACCAACGTACCGGTCCCCCCCGCGTCGACGAAGGGAATGGTGAAGCGGCCCTCCTTCAACGTGTACGCGTAGCTGATGTTCTTCCCCACGCCGACGTAAGCACTCGCCGCCGAGAAGAACCCGCTGTCGTCGAAGCCGCTCTCCGGCGTGAACGCGCGCACCCCGTTGCCGAGCGCGAGGAAGTCGCCCAGCGTGATGTCGATGGCGGTGGGCTCGTTGTTGATGACCGTCGTCGTGATTTCCAGGTACCAGACGTCGGGGCGCATGATGAAATCGGTGATGACGTCGCCCTGGAACGGGTGCTGGAGGAGAGCCACCTGCGGCAACACCCCCAGCGGCGCGCTCTTTCCGACGACGCGGATGATGGCCTCCCCGCCTTCCGCGCCGCTCTTGAGGACCTGGACGTCCTGCACGTCGACGCCCATGAAGCCGGGCGCGGGGAACATCTCGCGCAGGAGGTCCTCGCCGGCCTCGTCCTCGTTGGCGCGCACCACGTCGGCGTCCAGCAGGGCTCCGCCGTACAACGCCAGTCCCACCGCGCCCTCACGCAGCGCGCCGCCAAAGCGCACCAAGCCGTTGTAGCAGCGCCAACTCTTCCCCACTTCCAGGTACGCGCCCGCGCCGCCAATGAGCTCGCGCTCCGTCGTCACCAGGCCGCAGCGGGCCTGTCCGGCGGACAGCGGCTCGTCGAGCGGAAGCTGGGTGGGAGGCACCGGCTCGTCGGGAGGCGGCTTGGGGCAGGAGAGCAGGACCAGCAGGGAGATGAGCCAGACGCGTCGCATCCAGGCCAGTCTAGCTCGACGGACACATCACGGTCCGCCGTCGGAGCCAAGCGACGTGGACTCCGGGTCACAGTCACTGAGCGACAACCACTCCAGCGACGCGTTGATCCCCGCGCCCACGGCGGAATTGGTGATCTTGATGGTCACGCCGGACGGATTCGTCAGCTCATGACTCGCGATTCCAAGTCCCAACTGCACGCCACCATGCTCCCCCGAGTACACGCCCATCAACTTGTCCGCGCTCAGGGTCTTCCCCGACGGCAGACGCATCGTGCTGCTCTCGAAGAGCCCGAACGGGTCGTCCGCCAGCGCGTACCCGCCAATGTCCACGCCAATGCCTGGCCCCTGCAGATTCACCTCGCAGCGCCAGCCCTTCCCCGACGTGTCAACGAACGCGATCCGACCTTCTCCCGACGTGATGGTGCCCACCACCCCCACGTGCCCCAGGGAGTCCACGGAGAAGCTGTGGATCGACGCCACCTGGATCTCCTCCAGGTTCCGCTGCCCACACCCGGCGCAGAACGCCAGCAGCAGCCCCAACGCAATTGCGACTCCATGCGGTGTCACCTCGAACATCCGTCACCTCGAAGATGCCAACGCGACTCGTCGCCTCGTCGGCAATGGTGGAGCCCCGTCGCACCACGAACGCAGCTCGCGCATGATGACCCGCATCCCCCGGGCGCTTCCACTTGTTGTTACGTCGGTGGGGGTGCGGATGGGACAACCACGCGTTGGGTTTCTCGTCGGGAGGACGCTGGCCAGTGAGGGGCGCTGTCAGAACAGTTTGGCCATGGCGGCGAGGCGGGCGAACACCTAACCCCCCCACGTTCAAGCCGCTGCGCTCGCTGGCCCCCCTTCCCCAGTCACGATTTTCCGTCGTCACCGAGCCGGGGAAGGGGGGCACGCCGTGGCCTTGGGGGCGTTTTCTCGTCGGAAAAGTGCTTCGCGTTCG
>JBFMGU010000012.1:0-76782 GCA_040752415.1 Myxococcota bacterium | reverse complement strand
ACGGGAGCGGCAGGCGCGGCGGGGGCGGGCTCCGCGGGCTTGGGCGCGTTGCGACCGCTCTGGTTGAGCACGCCGAAGATCATCCCGGTGAGCGTCCCGGCCACGAGCAGGCCGGCGGCGAGCCCCAGGCTGTTGCCACCCTGCCTGGGCCGCACGCTGCGACGCTCCTCGGTGCGACCACCGTCAGAGAACTCCCAGCGCACCTCCTCGGCGGGCAGGGGCCCCAAGGAGAGCGAGGGACCGGCCGCGCCCACCTCGGAGATCTCGCTGGGCGGCGCGGTCTCCGGCAGCCCCGAGAGCGAGGGCGTGATGGAGATGGGGTCCCCCGGCGGGGGCAGGGACGGCTCGTGGTGCATGGGCTCGGGCTCCTTGGAGTGGATGGGCGTGGCGGCGGTCTCGTCGGGGGGAGGGACGGACACGTCGGGAGGGGACTTCAACAGGTCGCGGACGGTCTGGCGGATGAGCTTGCGGTCGTCGGGGCGGACATCCAGGAAGCGCAGGCCCACGCCGGGGGCGCGGCTGCTCCCTTTCATCTCGCGCAACACCCAGGCCACCTCGCACACCGGGATGGCGATGTCGGTGCCGCCGCAGTCCAGGCGCAGGCCAATGCGGTCCCCCCGACGGAAGGGATGCGCCGTCTGCAGGCACACCCCGCCTTCCGAGAGGTTGGTGGCCCACAGCTTCAGGGGCCGCGTGGCCGACGAGGGGATGACGCTGACCTTGTGGATGAAGGGTGCACGCACGTGCGCGCGGGATTCCTGGAGCTCCATGGCTCTGCTCCATGCGCCCCCGTCGTCATCCGGCGGGAGCCAGGTTGCGCCAGCTGGAGCCAAGCTCTCACCGCTTGAGCGTGAGCGCCAATTTTCTTCCCGCGGATCGACCGGGAGCGCTGGCGGGCGCGGCGGTGAAAGGGTAGGGAAGCCGGCCACGTCGTTCTTCAGCACGGAGGAGTGTCCGAGCGGCTGAAGGAACCGGTCTTGAAAACCGGCATACGGGCAACCGTATCGAGGGTTCGAATCCCTCCTCCTCCGCCAGTTTCTTCTGGCAAATCCAATAGCTTGTGACGCGGTGTGAGCAGTGTGTGAGCAGAAAGCAGGTCCGGCGGCCACAACGGCGGCACCCACCAGCTCACCTGTCACCTCGTCCACGGGTTCATGCTGGTGTTCACGCGAGCCCACCCGCTTTCCCACCACGCGCGAAGCACGACCCCGAAGCGGTGGATGCACGGGCATGAGGCGCGCACGTCCCGTCTTCACCGTCTGATTTCAGCGCATCGGCCAGCGCGATGAGCGTTCTCAGCGTGGGCAAGCGTCGCCCCGTTTCGTAGTCCGCGATGGCGCTGCGATTGGTTGAAGTCTTTAGTTTAGAATCTCGGCAAGCGTGCGGGGCCGCGGACAGGTCCCCCTGGCAAACAGTCAGCTGCGGAAGATGTGCTCCCGGGCCTGTTCGAACAGTGCCACCACCGCGGGGTTGCGCAGCCGTCGTTCGAGCGAAATGAGGTAGAAGCGCTCGCGCACGTCGTCAGCGCGGCCGATGAGCTGGACCCCGAACTGACGACGGACGCGGTTGGCCACCGCGGCCGGCGCGGGGAAGACGCCGTGCCCTTCGCTCCCCACGGTCTTCAGCAGCGCGCTGTCCTCGAACTCCGCCACGATGCGCGGCGTGAGGCCGAGGTCGGCGAACCATGCATCCAGCGCCCGACGGAGCGGTGCGCCGGGCATGGGCAACAGCATGGGCGCGCCCTGCAGCGACCGCGGGAAGCCGCGACGCAGTCCCTGGTGCTCCGCCGTCGCGAAGAAGGCGACGCCGCTGTCCCCGAGCACGTGATTGTGCGCGCGCACCGCGCTGCCCGTTGGCACCGGCGCGTCGGCGACGATGGCGTGCAGCTCGTGGCCGGCGAGACGCGTCAGCAGGTTCTCGTGCGCATCCTCGTGCACCACCAGGCGCACCGGCTGCGCAAGCCGCAGCGCCGGGTCCAGGATTCGTGCCACCACGAGCTTGGGCACCACGTCGGCCACGCCCACGTCGACCCGCAGCGGCCGGTCCGTCTGGCGCCCGCGCAACGCGTCCCGCATCTCGCTGCCGAGCGCGAAGATGTCCTCCGCGTAGCGGTAGGCCAGCCGGCCCGCGTCGGTGAGCTCCAGGCGCCGACCGACGCGCTGGAAGAGCTTCTGCCCGAGCTGCTCCTCGAGCGTGTGCACCTGGGTGCTCAACGTGGAGTGCGCGAGCCGCGCCTTGCGCGCCGCCGGCGCGAGCCCGCCCTCGCGGGCGACGAGCCAGAAGTACAGGAGGTGGTGGTAGTTGAGCCATTCCATGATCTGTCGGTTTTCTAGACATATTCATTCCAAAGTTTCTGATTGTCGTCAACACCGGCGGAACCTATTCCTGCAGCCGTCAGGGAGAGGCGCATGCTCGCGTTGCACGGTCCTCAGGCGGTCTTCTCGTTGCGCCACATGCCCAGCTGGCTGCTGCTGGCCTTCTCGGCGGGCAGCGTGAACGCCGCGGCGTTCCTGGCCTGCGCGCGTTTTGTCACCCACGTGACGGGCAGCGCCACGCGCATCGGCCTGGACGTGGGCCAGTGGTGGTTGATGGTCGACTACGCGCTGGTGCTCGGTGCATTCGTGCTGGGCGCCATGCTGTCGGTGCTGGCCATCGACGGACGTCACCACCGTGGCCGCACCCCGCTGTACGCGTTGCCGCTGGCGGCGGTGGCCGTGCTGCTGGTGACGGTGGCGGTGACCGGACACCTTGGGCTCCTCGGCGTGTTTGGCGGCCAGCCCGAGGAGCCGGTGGACTTCGTCCTCTTGTGCGCCCTCTCGCTGGCCATGGGCCTGCAGAACGCGGCGGTGGCAACCAGCACCGGCCTCGTGGTCCGAACGACGCACCTGACCGGTCCGGCCACCGACCTGGGTATCAACCTGGCGACGTCGCTCTTCGCCCAGGGCGAGGCGCGCCGCGCGGCGATCCGCGGCACGATGCTGCGCGCCGGCAAGATCACCGCGTTCATCGCTGGCGCCATCGTGATGGCGGCGGTGGCGCCCCGCGTCGGCTTCCTCGCCTTCCTCCTGCCCGCCGGCAACGTCCTGCTGGCCATGGGCCTCAGCTTCACATCCCTCTGGAACGGCAACCGGCTGATGGTGGCCGTGCCCGTTCAACTCAACCGCTGACACGCCGTCCGCGAATCACCAAGGAAGACACCATGACCACGTCCACCCCCCGTCCCATCTCCGCCGCCGACGCGTACCTCCGCCTCGTGCAGGGCAATCACCGATTCACCAACAACGTGCGCAGCATTGATGCGCTGGTGGCGCAGTCACGGCGCGGCGCGCTGGTGGCCGGGCAGAGTCCCATGGCGGTGGTGCTCTCGTGCTCGGACTCCCGCGTCCCGTCGGAGATCGTCTTTGATTGCGGGCTCGGTGACCTCTTCGTGGTCCGCGTGGCGGGCAACGTGGTGGCGCCGTCGCTGGTGGGGAGCATCGAGTTCGCAACGGCCACGTTCGGGACGCAGCTCGTCGTGGTGATGGGCCATACCCACTGCGGCGCCGTGAAGGCCACGGTGGATGCGGTCTGCTCCGGCGGCGCGCCGGCGTCGGAGAACCTCCGGGACATCGTCGAGCGCATTTCGCCGGCGGTCCGGCCCCTCGTCCAGGGCGGACGCGCCCCGCACGCCCTGCTGCATGAAGCCACCCGCGCCAACGTGCTGGTCTCCGCCGCGCACCTCCGCACGGCCAGCCGCGTCCTGGAGCAGCGTGTCCGCGACGGAAACCTGGTCATCCTGGGCGCGGAATACGACCTGGAGAGCGGCCGCGTGGACTTCTTTGACGGCGTGCCGCAGCAGTGGCGCGTGTCCAGCGCCCGCACCGAGGCAATCGGCGTCCAGGTCAACTGAACGCGCGACCGGCGCCGGCCTAGTAAAGCGGCCCTCGGCGCCGCTGGAAGGGGATGAGCTGTCGGCCAAATGGCGCCTCGCGTCCCCGTGACGTCGTCAACAGCACGGCAACCATCGGTTTCTGCACGGTCTCGCAGAGAGGAGTTCCGGCTGCGACGAACGCAGCACCACAACAAACCGCCCATGGGGTCCGCGACGCTCTCAAGCGGACCACGACCTGGAGTGCGGCGGGCCCTCGCCGCCCTGGTCGGTGCCGTGCGCGTTCTCAACGTATGAGCGGTCCTCGACCAGGTCTCCACGAGGCGTCCGACGTCTCCGCGATCGTCGTTCCGTTGACGGAGTGCCAAACCGCTCGGCGCTGACCAGGGCGGCGAGGGCCCGCCGCACTCCAGGTCGTGGTCCGCTCGAGAGTGTCAGGGACCCCGTGGGCAATCTGTTCTGGCGCAGGCTCTACGTCGTGACGGGACCTGCCACCGTGCCCGGCGGATGACGGTACCAGCCGGGGTCCTCGTAGCTGGTGATCCCCTCGCGGATCTTCACCACGGTGAACATGCCGCCCATCTCCATGTCGCCGAAGGGGCCGGTGCCGGTCATCATCGGTACGCTGTTGCGGGGACCACCCATGTCCATCATGCCGCCCATTCCGCGCGTGCCCATGGCCATGTAGCCGGGCACCAGGCGCCGGATGCGGCCCTCCACGCCCTGCTGGTTGACGCCGAGCATGTTGGGCAGGTCGTGGCCCATGCCGTTCATGACGTGATGGGTCTTGTGACAGTGCAGCGGCCAGTCGCCGGGATTGTCCGCCACGAACTCGATGTCACGCGTGGACCCGACGGGAACGTTCACGGTGGTCTCCGGCCACTGCGCCGCGGGCGGGATGGGCCCGCCGTCGGTCCCGGTGACCCAGAAGGAGTGGCCGTGCAGGTGGATGGGATGACTGTCCATGGTGAGGTTGGCAATGCGGATGCGCACGCGCTGACCAAGCCGGACCACAAGGTGATCAATGCTGGGGAATGTCCGGCCGTTGAACGTGAACAGGTTGAAGTCCAGCATCACCGAAGGGTCCGGTGTCATCGTCCCGGGCTTCACCGCCCACTCGTGCAGGAAGATGGCGAAGTCCCGGTCCACCGTCGGCGTGCGCGCGCGCCGGGGGTGGATGATGAAGAAACCCATCATGCCCATGGCCATCTGCAGCATCTCGTCGGAGTGCGGATGGTACATCTGCGTGCCGTGCTGCCGGAGCGTGAACTCGTAGGCAAAGGTCTGGCCCGGGTCGATGTGACGCTGCGTCAGCCCGCCCACGCCGTCCATGCCATTGGGTAGGAGCACGCCGTGCCAGTGCACGCTGGTGCGCTCCGGCAGCTTGTTGGTGACGAGGATGCGTACACGATCCCCCTCAACGGCCTCGATGGTCGGTCCCGGGGTCTGACCGTTGTAGCCCCAGGCGTTGATGACCAGCCCGCCCGTGAGCTCCCGCTTCACCGGTTCCGCGACGAGGTGGAAGACCTTCACGCCGTTGTCCATGGTCCAGGGCAGCGTGCTGCCGTTCGGCGTGACGACGGGAACGTAGGCCTGCGGGCCGGTGGGCTCCGGGCCCTGCTCAGCGCGCGGGCGGTCCGCCGCGGCAGGAGACGTGGCCAGCAAGGCAGCACCACCCGCGACCAACGGCGGACCACCAAGCACAAGTTGACGACGGGTGAGGGAGCGCTTCTTCATGGGCGGTGCCCCGTGTGTCCAGTGGAGGTGGGCGGCGAGGATTCCGTCACGGTGGGCGTGGGCAGCCGTCCTCCCACCGCGCGCTCCAGCTCGACACGCGCCTGCCAATAGGCCAGCAGCGTCTCGATGTGGCCCTGCCGCGCGGCGAGCTCGTCCTGGCGTGCCCGCAACAGCGCAAACACGCCAAGGAACATGCGGTTGTAGAGGAGCAACGTCTGCTCGACGACGCGAGCGCGCACCGGCAGCAGGCGGTCACGGTAGTACTCCGCCATGGCGCGCGTGGTGAGCAGGCGATTGCGCGCGGAACGCACCTCGGAACGGATGTCCACGGCCAGACCGGCAAAGCGTTGCTCGGCGGCGCGTTTCTGGGCACGCAGGGCGGCCCGCTCCGCCTGGCCAAAGTCAAAGATGGGAATCTGCACGTCGACGCCGGGGCCGAAAGCGAGCCCGTCGGCCTCCAGCTCCGCGTGCGCGTCGGCGTCGAGCAGCGGCAGCAGCCAGGGACGATTGAGGTCCAGCGCACGCGTCAGCAGCTCGATCTGGCGACGTTCCGCGGCGAGGTCGAGACGTTCCGTGACGGCGAGTGACTCCAGCTTCTCCACGGCCGGTTCAGCGTGGGGGAGATCGGGCAGCGAACCCTGCGAGGTCCACGCGGTCTGCGGCCCCCAGACGCCCATGAGGCGATTGAGATGCTCGCGCGCCTCCAGCACCATGGCGTCGGCCTGGGCGAGCCCGAGACGGGCCTCCAGCATCAGGGATTCCTCGACGGCCTGCTCCAGCTCCTGGATGTTCCCCGCCTCCCGTTGACGTCGCGCCAGCTCCGCGCCCGCGTCCGCCGCCTCCGCGAACAGGCGACGCGCCTGCGCCAACTGGACCGCGGACTCATGTTCCCAGAAGGCGGTCTGCACCTCGGCGGCAAGCTGGATCACCGCGTTTCCGACCCGCAGCCTGGCCTGCTCGAACTGCTGCTCCGCGAGCCGGGTCCGCAGCGGGATGAGCAGGATGGAGAGCAGGTCCATCCCAACGGAAGCCTCGACCTCGGGCGGCGCAGGGACCAGCGCGGGCGGGTTGAGCGCCAGGTTGCGCGAGCGCAGCTCGACCCCGAACACCGGATTGGCGAGGAGACCGGCCTTGACGAGGTCCGCCTGCGCCACGCCGAGCTCCTCATACACAGCGAGGAGGGAGCGGTTGTTGAGCAACGCAACCTGCACGGCAGCGTCGCGGGTGAGCGGCCTGGAGAGGAGGTCACGCACCGCGGCGAAGGCCTGCTCATCCTCGGGCGTGCCCTGGTACCAGTGGACGCGGTGGCCGGTCCGCGTCATGGCCAGGTCACGAACCGAGTCGAATCCCGGCCGGGCCACCGGGAGCGCGCACGCCGAGATGGAGACGAGGAGAAGGGCACGCACGCATCGCCCGGGCATGATGTCACCGTGCTTCATGGCCATGGTTGTCCGTCCCGTGCGCGTCGTGATCCGCGGGTTGGTCGGTGGAGAGGGGCTCCTGCCCGTGGGCGCCGTGACCGTGGTGTGGCATGGGCGCCGCGTCGGGCTCCTCCGCTTCCTCGAGGAGCGGGCCGTCGCGGAGCGCGGATGCCACGGGGGGAACGGCAGCAGGTGGGGCGTCCGGGCTTGCGGGATGCGACGCCGGGAGCCGGCGAGAAGCGCCTTCACCGGCGCATCCCGCCAGAGCAGAAACCAGCACGAAAAGCTTCATGGCGTGGTTCATGGGCAACCTGGTCCTGGAAAGTGTGTGCCGCGCGCGCGGCCGCGCGGAGTGTTGCATCAACGTGGCGACGTCCCGGGAGCCAAACCCCCGACCCGCAGACCATCCTCCCGCGCATGGTGAAGACCTTCCCCATCCGTAACAAGAACAATCACGTCGCCGACGCGCGTTTGCTCCCGGAGGTTCGGGTCTTTGTCGCCGCGCTCACGAGGAACAACCGGACGCGAGCATTTCAACCCCCCGCTGCTCAGCCCCCGGGTTTCCAGGCCCGCCACAAGTGTACGTGGCGACGGAATACTCCCGCGGTGGTGACGTCGCGGAAGCCGGCCGCGCGCAGCATGGCGGGAATCCGTCCGGCAAAGTTGTCCCCGACCTGCTCGACGACATTGAACGCCAGCAGGCGATTGACGACGCCGGCGCCAGGCAGTTGCAGCGGCCCCATGTCGGCAAGCAGGAACATGCCGCCCGGCCGCAGCACGCGCGCCACCTCCTCCATGGCAGCGTGTTTGTCCGCGGAACGCAGGTGATGGAATGCCAGCGAGGACACCACCCGGTCGAAGGACTGCGCACGGAAAGGAAGGTCCTGGGCGGGCGCCTCCTTCCACTCCACGTCCACGCCGGCGTTTCGTGCCTTTTCTCCCGCAATCTCGAGGATTGCCGGATCGATATCCAGCCCGACGACACGCGCCGAGGGAACGCGCTGCTTGAGAAGGATGGCCAGGGTTCCCGTTCCCGCACCGACGTCGAGCACCGCCTCTCCCGGCTGGAGCGCGAGGAGCTCCGCGACCCGGGTGTGGAAGCTCCGCCCGTACCCGAGCAGCGTCACGAGCGGGTCGTAGAATCGGTCCAGCCGCTGGTAGCGCAGCGCCGGAATGTAGTTCGTCGCCATGGGTGCCTCCGCCAAGTCCTACCCGAGGCGCATCCACGGAGCGTGCCAACAACGCGGATGGCTTGTTCCAGCAACTGCATCCAGCTGCCAGGTCCGGCATCATCGCCATCATGCGGTCCATGGCCATGGCGCCACCTCGAACGGCCAGAGGGGCGGCGACCGTGGATCTGCCCTTTCCGCCGCGTCCGGCGGACACCTCGGGCCCCCCACGTTCAAGCCCCTGCGCTCGCTCGGTGAACGCGCGACGCTATTCCAACCGCCGACCCCAACGCAGAGCCCGGCGCGGTGACGTCGTGCAGGCGTGCCTTTCGAGGTCGGGCCCTGCGAACGTGCAGGCTTGGCTGCCGCGGGGGGCTCGGTGAGGGTTCGGTGTTGCCGACCGCGACGGAGCCACGTGGTAGGCTGAGCGCGGAGTTGGGCATCGCGATGCGCCAGGCGGGTTCCATGCGGTGGACGTCGGGATGCTGCGCTGTCGCCGTTCTCGTCGCGGCTGGCGCTGGGTGTGAGCCCTCCCTCCAGATCCTCGCCCTTGACGCGGACGGCGGAGCACATGACGCGGGGGCGGGTCCGGAGCCGGACGCGGGCGGCACCGATGCCGGCGCGGAGGATGCGGGCGGGCTTCCCCTGGAGGCGTGCCGGCGCACCGACGGAGGCCCGACCTGGGAACGCATGCGCTCGCCCACCACGGAGGACCTCTCCTCGGTGTTCGTGGTGGACGCTTCCGACGCGTGGATCACGGGGAGTGAGGGATCCATGTTGCGGTGGACAGGTACCGAGTGGGTCATCTGGCAGACGGTGACCACAGGGCGCGCGGGCGAGGTGTGGCTTGCGCGCGCGACGGAGGGCTGGGCCACTGCCGGGGACCGACTGCTGCGCTGGGATGGCAGCTCCTGGCAGCTCGACGGCACCGTGCGCCTTGAAACCTTCGGCTCGTTCAGCACGCTGTGGGGGGCTGCCGACGATGACGTGTGGCTGGGAGGAGGTGCGGTCAGCCCCGCCAGCCAGATCCTGGGACACTGGGACGGCGAGCGCTGGGTGCTCCAGGCCGACATCACCGAGCAACCCATCAGCATCTCGTCGATTCACGGATCGTCGTCGGACAACATCTGGGGTGTCATGCACCTGGGACGTCTCATCCGACACCGTGGCGAGGGTTGGGCCTACGTTGCGGGACCCGAGGAGGGCACCATCACCGATGTCTGGGTGACGTCACACGAAGAGGCGTGGTTCAGCGCCTTGTACGGCTACGTGCACCGCTACGTGAACGGCACCTGGCAGGTGTGGAGCGTGGGTGACGACATGACCTACGACTACGCCATCTGGGCCGCGTCTTCCGACGACGTCTGGGTCATGGGGTACCAGGGCCATGCCGCGCACTGGGATGGCACCGCGTGGACGACGCACGCCGTGGGAGAGGGCCGGAGCGTGTACGCGATCCATGGGAGCTGCGCCGCCGGCGTATGGGCCGTGGGGGAAGGCGGCACGATCCTGCGCCTGCGGCCGTGAGCTCAGGGCGAGCCTGACGTCAACTTCGCCCATGGATGGCGTGCACTCCCAGCGGAGGTGGGACCACCGGGCCAGGTTGCCCGCGTTCACGACGACCCCACCACCTCAGGACGAGCTTGCCAATTTCCAGGACCGACACGGGAATCAACCCCACCGTCAAGGTCAGGACGCAGTCCGCGAGATTGAGCTGCCCGATCTGGAACAGCGCGCGTGCGAAGGCGAGGTGGTGGATGGCGAGCTGCACCAGCACGGAGGCGAACACGACGGCAAGCAGCCGCCAGTTGTTGAAGGCGCCCACCTCCCAGAACAACTTGGTGGTGCTGCGTGCGGCGAAGGCGCGGAGGACCTCTCCGAACACGAGCGTGGAGAAGGCGAGGTTCCGCGCCTGAACGAGGTCGCGGTTGTCCAGGGCCCACGAGAACATGGCGAGCGTGATCGCCGCCTGCATGGCGCCGGTCACCGCGACGTACAACCACTGTCGCCGCCCAAGCATGGCGTCGCCAGGCGCGCGGGGCGGCCGACGCAGGGTATCCGCGGCCGCGGGGTCCATCACGAGCGCGAGGGCGGGAAGCCCGTCTGTGACGAGGTTGATCCAGAGCAGCTGCAGCGGCAGGAGCGGCAGGGGCATCCCGACGACGACCGCACCCAACATCACCAGCAGCTCCGCGCAATTCCCCGCGAGCAGGTAGATGAGCGTCTTCTGGATGTTGTCGTAGATGCCCCGCCCCTCCTTCACCGCGGCGACGATGCTCGCGAAATTGTCGTCGGTGAGCACCATGTGGGAGGCCTCGCGGGTCACCTCCGTTCCCGTCCGTCCCATGGCAATGCCGATGTGCGCCTCGCGCAGGGCGGGTGCGTCGTTCACGCCGTCGCCGGTCATGGCCACCACGGCGCCCCGGCGCTTCCACTCCCGGACGATCTTCAGCTTGTCCTCGGCGGTGGCGCGAGCGTGCACCACCTCCGCGGGGTCGTCGCCAGGCCGCAGGATGCCGAGCTCCCGCGCAATGGCCTGCGCCGTCACCGGATGGTCTCCCGTGATCATCACCGTCTTGATTCCCGCGGCGCGAGCCTGTTCCACGGCGTCAATCGCCTCGGTGCGGGGCGGGTCGGCAATTCCCACCAGGCCGACGAGTTGCAGGTTCTCCTCGCACGGACCGGAGCCCACGGCGATCGCGAGGACGCGCAGCCCGCGCGCGGCCATGTCGTTGTTGGCATCCAGCGCCCCCTGCGTTCCCGACACGCACCGCGGCAGGAGCACCTCCACCGCACCCTTCACGTAGAGGATCCCGTCGCCACGCAGGATGGACATGCGCTTCCGGTCGGAATCAAACGGGTTCACCGTGACGCGCGGCGCCTCCCGTTCCAGATCCCCGCGACGGATGCCGCGCTCACTGGCCGCCGCGAGCAGTGCGATCTCCGTGGGGTCCCCCGTTCCGGTGCGACCGTCGGGGGAGAGCTCCGCATCACAACAAGCGGCCGCGGCGCGGAGCACCCTGCGATGCTCCGGGCCCCACACTTCGCGCGTCACCATCACGCCGGTGGTCAGGGTGCCGGTCTTGTCCGTGCAGATGACGGTGGTGCTGCCCAGGGTCTCCACCGCGGGGAGCCTGCGCACCAGCACGTTGCGCGACGCCATGCGTTGCACGCCAATGGCCAGGGCAATGGTCACCACCGCGGCAAGCCCTTCCGGCACCGCCGCCACGGCGAGCGACACCGACGTCATGAGCACCTCCAGCCAGCCCATGCCGCGCGCCAGCGTGACGAGCGTGACAATCCCCACGAGCACCACGCACAACTTGAGCAACGTTCCGCCAACGCGCTGGAGCCGTTGTTGCAGCGGAGTCTCTTCAAGCTCCGCCGTGTTGAGCAGGTGGGCAATCCGCCCCAGCTCCGTGCTCATTCCAATAGCAAACACCTCGGCCAGCGCCGTGCCCGTCGCCACCGAGGTGCCAAGGAAGACACAATCGTGTCGCTCGGCCAGGGGCGCCGGGATGGGGCTTGCTTCCACGCGTTTCTCCACCGGAGTGCTCTCGCCGGTGAGCGGAGCTTCCATGGTGGAGAGCGCGTGGGCTTCCAGCAGCCGCGCGTCGGCGGCGACGATGTCTCCGGCTTCCAGCACCAGCACATCTCCGGGAACCACCTCGGAGGCGGGCAGGATCGTCGAGCGCCCGTCGCGCAGGACCCGCGCACGGGGCGCAGTCATGGAGCGCAGCGCCAGCACCGCACGCTCCGCGCGGTACTCCTGGAAGAACCCCACCAGCGCGTTGACCACCAGGATGGCGCCAATGGCGATGGCGTCGATGACCTCTCCCAGCGCGGCGGAGATGACGCACGCGGCAAGCAACAACCAGATGAGCGCGCCGGTGAACTGATGCAGGAGGATGCGCCAGGGGGAGATGGGCTGGGCCCGCTGGATCTCGTTGGGGCCGTACCTGGCCTGACGGAGCTTCGCCTCGGCGGCGGAGAGACCTGATTGCGTGGCGGTCGGGCGGGTTTCCGTGGCCATGGTCAACTCCGGCAGCAGGAGCCCGCGGGCCCGGGGAGTGATGGATCGAACGGCTTCGGTGCAGTTTCCTTCGTCCCCGGCGGCAGCGTTGCCACGTCCAGGTGCGCGGGGACGACGGTGTGCCATCCCAGTTCCGCCTGGATGCGCTGTGCCAGCGTTGCCGCGGCACCGGGCTCCCCGTGGGTGACGAAGGTTTCCCGCGGCGCGGAGGAAAACCCGCGCAGCCAGGAGAGGATTTCATCCGCGTCAGCGTGCGCGGAGAGGAAGCCCAGATTCACCACCTCGGCGCGGATGGGGATCTCCACACCGTGGATCTTCACTGTCGGGGCTCCGGCAACCATGCTGGCCCCCCGCGTTCCGGCGGCCTGGAAGCCGACGAAGAGGATGGTGTTCCGTGGGTCCGGGCCGAGCTCCTTGATGTGGTGGATGACCCGGCCGCCCGTGGCCATGCCGCTCCCCGCGATGATCATGGCGGGGCTGGTGCGGGTGTTGAGGAGCCTGGACCCCGCCACCGTCGTCACCGGCTGCGCGGCGGAGCACATGGCGCGGCACTCTTCCGGCGTGCAGCGGTGGTACTGCGCGTGCCGGCAGTAGAGGTCCGTGGTGTCCTGGGCCATGGGGCTGTTCAGGAACACGGGAACGTCGGGAATCCTCCGGGCCGCCTTGAGGTGGGCCACGTAGTGCAGCAACTCCTGTGCGCGTCCCACGCAGAAGCTCGGAACCACGACGGTGCCTCCGCGGTTGATGGTCCGGTTGATGACCGCGGCCAGCTCCCCCGCCGGATCGACGTCGGGATGTTTCCGGTTGCCGTACGTCGACTCCACGACGACGCAGTCAGCGTGCTTCACCGTTGTGGGCGGGAACATGAGGGGGTCCCGCGGACGACCCAGGTCCCCGGTGAAGAGCACGCGGTGATGCTCGTCCTCGAGGAGGATCATGGATGCGCCGAGGATGTGCCCGGCCCGCAGGAAGGTGGCGCGCAGACCGTCGCCGAGATCCACCGGCTCGAACATGTCCCAGGGGCGGAGATGGGTGAGCGCGGCCTTGGCGTCGTCCGCGGTGTAGAGCGGCTGGGGAGGCTTGTGCTTGGAGTAGCCCTTGCGCTCCGCGTAGGCGGCTTCCTCCTCGAGCAGTCGGCCCGAGTCGGTGAGCAGGATCTCGCACAGGTCCCGTGTGGGACGGGTGCAGTGGACCCGGCCGCGGAATCCCGCCTTCACCAGCAACGGAATGGCACCGCTGTGATCGAGGTGGGCGTGCGTGAGCAACACGGCGTCGATCCCCACCGCCTGGAACGGAAATGGTGACCAGTTGCGCAGCCGCAGCTCCTTCAGCCCCTGGAACAAGCCGCAATCCACCAGGAGCCGCCGCTTCCCCGACGTGACAAGGTACTTCGAGCCGGTGACGGTGCCCGCGGCACCGCAGAAGGTGATCTCCATGTCATGCTCCGTGAGCACCACCCGCGACCGCCGGCCCGGTCATGGGCGGCGTGGCGCGGGCGCGCTTGAGGCGTGGAATGAAGGCCGACGTGCGCCGTCGGTAGGCGCGGTACTCCCCCCCGAGCTCCTTCTCCATGTCCGCTACTTCACGGAAGGCGAGACGCACGTACATCACGACGAGCAAGGGGAACATGACGAGGGTGGAGAGGTTTGGCCACTGGAGGACAACCGCGACCGCAACCGCAACCACGAACAGCAGCCGATCTCGTCGGATCGTCGGAGGCGAAGTGCTGGTGTGAGCGTCCGGCTCCATGCTCGGTGCCGCTGCATGCGCAATGCCACGCGGATGTGCGCGCTTCACGCTCGAGGGTGAGCTTCGGGGATTTTCGCCTGAACCCGCGCTCTCGCAGGTCTTGCGCGTTCCGGTGCGGCGCGGGGGAGGGACCGCTGCGTCGTGTGTCGTCCGCGGGCCGAAGCGTTGCCAGAGCTGTGGAGACCATCCTCCAACAACGGAGGGCCGAGCCGTTGCGCGGCGTTCCGGCTCATGGGCACCGTGTGACGTCAACCAGGGGCACCACCACGACGCCGGAAACCCCGTTCGAGGTTCAGCACATGACCGATCTGGTCCGCACCCTCATCACCCGCTGGCGCGACGACCCCGCGGGCTCCTACCGGCAGCGCGGTCGAATGCTCGACGGAAGACGCCTGGGCGACGGATGCCTGGAGGAGTTGCCAGGAGAGCTGGCGGAAGCGCCCGGAGACACGCCATCCGGCTTGTCGACGTGCTGTGGCTGGAGTGTGGCGCGGACAATGTCGGCGCGGCATTCGAGGTCGAACACACGACGTCGATTTATTCGGGGATTGTTCATCTGCTGGACCTGGCGCTGGGGCGCAGCAGGGCGCCGCACGTGGGCTGTTCCTGGTGGCGCCCGACGAGCGGGAGAAGGACGTGCGGGCCCAGCTTGCGCGACCTGCGTTCCAGCGAGTCGCCGACCTGCGCGTGCGCTACCTGCCCTACGGAGAGCTGGAGCAGAACCGCGAGGCGATGGCGCGCTTCGGACAGGGACTCAAGGCGATTGAAGCGGTGGCGCGCGACCTGGCGTGACGTGCCGCAGCCGGCTCATCGCGCGGTGGTGACGGAGGACCATCCCGCTGGGTGCTTGCGCGCAAGCTCGGCGACCATCCCACGCGCGGCTTCGGCGGCGGCGTCCTCGGGCGTTCCCATGACCCGGACCTGGCTCTCCGCGCTCCACACGATCCGCCCCGTGGCAAGGTCCACGAGGCGCGCGTTGGCACGCACGTCGCCATGGTTGTGGCCCAGCTCGCGATCCTCGGCGAAGCCGGTGACCGTCCCGAAGACCAGGCCGTCAAGGTCCATCAGCTTCTTCAGCTCGCCGGTGGCCTCGCCAATGAGCTGCAGGTTCTCGTGCTGCGCCAGCACGCGAGCCAGCTCCCGGCGCTCGACGACCTCATATCCCGGAAGCTCCAGCAGCGCGCGGGAAAAGGCGTCCGCAAAGACCACGCCGTGGGCATGCGCGACCGGCTGCGAGTCTCCGTGCGCGTGGACCCCGCCGCCGGGCGTGGCATCCGTGAAGTCCGTGACCGCGACGCGGAGCGCCCGAGCCGGTGGGGTTGGCAGGTCCCGCACCGCCGCGCTGTGCGTGCTGCGGTGGCCCGTACACGCCGGCGGCACCATCAGGACAAACAGGGCAAGGCCGAGAACGCGCATGGTGGCATGCTCCGTTGCGGATCGTCGATTAGCACGCACGTGAGGGGCATTCCACACCGCGGCAACGGCTCCAGGGGCATCACCGGCGCGCACTCACCGCGTTTCCAGGGACGTCGGGCGGCGCCCGGCCAGCCGCAGGCGCGCGCGCCTGGAAGTGTTTGAGCATCAGCCGCTGGGCGTACGCCGCGGTGTGCTCGACGGTCTCGAAGTTCATGATGGCGCCCACGTAGTACGTTCCCTGGCTGCCCTGCAGGGCCTCCATGCGCTCATAGAAGCCCGCCTGGAGGTCCTCCGTCTTGACGTGCGGGAAATAGGACCAGGCCTGCTGACGGATCACCGTGTCCACGCGGCCGCCCAGGCTCATGACGTCGTCACGCAGGATCCGCGTCACCTCCTCCGGCCCCTGGGCCTTGCGGGCGAGCTGATACGCGGTCCAGATCCGTGCGTCCTCGTACTTGTGGTGCAGGACGATGACGTGACCGATGGACTCAGGAGCGGTTGCGGTTTCGTAGACCACTGCCTCCTTCGTGGGGAGGCCGTCGCCCTCGAACACGGTGACGAAGTACTGGTAGGTCTGGATTCGCGAAAAGAGGTCGCGCTCCTCGGGACTGGCGTCCAGGAACTGCAGGGCCTTGTCGAGGGGCGACGAAATGACGACCGCGTCGTAGGCCGCGGTGGAACCAGCCGCGGTGATGAAGATGTTCCATTGATCCGGCCCCAACGGCTTGCGCACGATGCGCGTCACCCGGTGGTTGAGCCGCACGTGGAGGCGCGCCGCCACGGCTTCCCACAGCTTCTGGAAGCCTTCGGGAAAGACGCGAGTGAACGGCGCGGCGCCCGGGGAGATGCCCGCGAGCGCGCTCCGCACGGCGGTGTTTTCCATCATGCGCGCAAGCTTGATGACGTACAGCGCCGGAACTTCCTCGTAGTAGCCGTACCCACACCCGACGATGAAAGGCTTGAACCCGTCGGTGAGGGCCTCGAGCCCGTGCTTCCGGGCATAGGCTGCAAAGGGCAGGTACAGGTCCGGGTCCGCTCCCAGGTTGGCGTGGTGCAGGTGCGGATACTTGAGCGCCAGGTGCTCCATCCGGTGTAGCGCTTCAAGTGAGTGTCGCAGGCCGTGCTTGGCGGACAGGTAGCTCTTCACGTCATGGTGTTGGCCGTCGCGCCCGTGGATGGTCCATTCCTGTTGGAAGTCTTGGAGGCGGATACCAAGCTCGTGGGCCAGACCAAGGACGGTGGTGTAGTCCGCCATGGCCATCACCGCGCCGAGCTCGAAGACGTGTTTGTCGTGGGCGTAGGAGCTGACCTTCCCGCCCACCTGCGGCAGCGCCTCGTACACGGTGACGTTGTCGTAGCCGAGCTTCTTGAGGGTGTACGCCGCCGTCAGGCCCGACGCTCCCGCGCCGATGACCGCAATGCGGAGATCCTGGGGTCGCGCGGGCCCGTTGGCGGAGCCTCCCGCGCACGCGCCTGACGCCAGCGCCAACGCCAACGCCAACGCGGCCAACACGGTGCGCAGCCCCACGGCTCGTCGCTGGTGGGAGCGCGTAGGCATCATGCCGGCCCCCGCCGCCCGCGAGAGGTCGTGCTCACCGCGCGCCCGCGGAGTCGCTGGGTCCGGTCGAGAATCTCGCGCACGACCTTGGGGTCATCTGAACGGAGGCCCACCGCGAAGCCGTTCCCCGTCGACCACACCCTGGCCTCCACGCCGCGGGGTACCAGGGGACAGTCCGGCATGTCCGGCGCCACGTGTCCCAGGGCTGCGTTCCGGGCGAGGTGACAGTCGACGACCCGCTGCAGCCACTCGGCGGTGAGGCCGCGAACAGCGCGGAACACCACCACGGCGCCAACCACCTCCTCGTAGGGATTCTCGCCGCGCAACCGGGTCTCGGTGAGCTTGGCCACGCTCACGATGTCCTCGGTGTTGTCGAACGGGCTCATGTCGCGGTCATCCGGCGCGATGCCCGCGCACGCCTGCGCTTCCGCATCCCGGAGTACCTGCGACGCCATCCGGTGCTGCTCGGCGATGCGCCGGTGCTCCTTGGCCGCACGCAGGTGCCCCGAGGTGGGATTCTGTCTTGCGGACCAGCAAATGCCCTCGTCCACGTCAAGGCGCCGACCGGACGACGTCACGCATTCGCCGCTTCCTGCCGTTGCGGTCGGATCGTACTGGGCGGCGTGCTGCTCGGCCGTGCGGGCATGTTGTTCCGCTTCGCGCTCATGCTCGGCGGCGCTCATCTCGTGCGGCCTGGTTCCCGGCGCCGTTGCCGCGCACGCGGCAGTCAGCAAGCTCGCCATCACGGCGGATGGAAGTCTGGGTGACATCGGACACTCCTTTCCTGGCCTGCTCGCCAAGGCCGCAACCCACGCGCCAATTGACACGTGCGCCAACTCGCCTCGTGCTGCGCGACGCAGCATCAGCTGGTGCGCACGGCTCCGAATCCGGTGCGCGAGAGCTGGCCGGAACGCTCACAAGTGGACGCCGGGACCCTAACCAGGGTGCCCGTTCCGATCAGCCCCGACCGTCTGGCAGAGCACTCCAGGGCGTGACCGCGCAGGCATGGAGCGCGTGACATGGGGTGGCTGCTGCCGCGTCCGGGAACGGGTAGCTCCGCTGCAGGTGCCAGGGGGAACTCGTAACGGACAGGGAGGTTTCAGATGCGTCACCGGATCAAGAGCCTTGCCTTGGTGGGGGCGTGCGCCGTCACCGTCACCCTCCTGCAGCCTGCGCCCGCGCACGCCCACGACCCGTCATCCGTCGCCGGCGTGCCGCAGCCGGGCGCCAACGCGACCCCGCGGGTCTGGCTGTCGTTCTCTCTTCCCTCCGTGCTCAAGCCGGAGCTGCAACAGTACAAGGAAGAGCTCGCCGTGGCCTCGTTCCTTCCGTTCGGCGCGCTCTGGGGCCCCATGTTGATCCTGGGACAGGAGCTGACGTTGGACTGGTCCCTGCCGCTGGTGCTGCCCCAGGCCGGGTGCGCCATCCTCATGGCTTTGGCGCTGGTGCCCGTGATCGGGTGGGTCACCGCGTTGCCGACCTACGCGTTCCTCTCGTGGCTGTGCGCCCGCACGCTGGTGGCAAACCTCAATCGCCCCGACGTTGCCATTGGCGCGCACCTCCCGGAGCTACCGGCGCCCATTGGGAAGCAGTGACGTTCCGCGTGGTGTCCGGGCCGCCTCGGCGGGACACGAAGTGGGAGCGCTGACGTCGTGCAGATGGGTCAGGGGATGGACTGCAGGAAGGACGCCAGGTCTGACAGGTCCTCGTCACCCAGCTCGTACCGCGGCATGTCTCCGTCGAGCGGCGTGCCATCCGGGTGCCGGCCATCGACCACCGCCATCCGAAACGCGTCCAACGTGTAGCCCTCCGGAGCGCCGAGACCTTCCCCGCGCTGCTCCAGGGTGCTCCAGCGGATGTCCGGGGCACGCACCAGCACACCGTGCACGCGGTAGCTGCCGCCCCGCGCGCGCCTTCCATGACACAGCGCGCACGTCAGGACGCCATGCGCGACGCCGTCCTCCGGCCCGGGCCCGCCCGCGTAGGCGATGGTTTCGCCTGCGCTGTTCGCGCCGGTGTAGAAGATGCGGGCACCGTTGTGGGCCGCGTCGAAGGACCCGAGGAGGACGTCGCATCCACCGAACGCGAAGCTGGCAACGAAGGCGAGCAACCGGTGACCGGGCCGTCCCCGCCGGGGGAGCCGCCAAGAAGCGTCGGCGCGGTGCTGTGCTGGAATGTGCGGCAGGTGGGCGCCCGATGCATCGTGAGTTGTCATGTTGTCACCTCTCGCGGCCAGGCGTCCGCTGCCCGGGGTGGAGAACTTCACGCATCGGCGGTGGTTTCGTGTCGCGCCTGCACCACGTTGATGTCGCGATGCAGGAAGACGTTGAGCCCGGTGCGGATCACGGCGATTGCCGCGAGCTGAGCGATGTCGTTCCACGAAGGCGCCACGGCGGTTCGGGCAACGTCGCCAGCCAGCATGAACTCCAACGCCAGCGCCAGTGAACGTCCCAGGTCGAGGCGAACGTTGGACCAGGGATGGCGTGTTGCCTTTCTTACGGTCCGACACAACTCCCACGCGGCGCGAACAACGGCCACGCCAATGATCACGATCGCAATGGCCTCGGCGAGGGTGCCAAGGTGGGAAGCGATGTGACGCAGCAGCATCTCCCCAGGATCCGAGCCCTCCACCCTGCCTCTCCCTTCATCTCCTGGTCCTGGGATGCCATGCCGCCCTCAACGCGGCGCCCCGCTCCCCGGCGCAGGCATCTGCTCCATGGCTCTCATGCAGGCTCCGGTGTGCTGACGCATGTCGCGGAGGGTTCGCTCCGCGGACTCGAGCGCGCTGCGCATCTTGGCAGCGTCGCCCGACTTCCGGGCCTGCGCCATGGTGGCTGTCATCTCGTCGATGGCCTGGGTGGTCATCCGGTTGTGGTCCATGCAGGCCTGCATCATGGAGCTCATCGTGTTGTCACCGCCCATCATGGGGCATGGGCAGGGCGCCTGCTGCTGGGGTTGCTCCTGGGCCCACGCCACCGACGAGGCCGCCAGTCCGAGTACAAGGATGAGTCGTGCATGCAGCATGTCTTCCTCCCTGGGTGCGCGGGACGCGCGAGCCCGCTGATGCAGACGTAACGGGGTGTCGCGGCGGGACCTGCGCCCGAGCATCGGCCTCCGCCCGGGGATGACCTCGTGTCCCCGCTCGCGCTGGGGGGCGGCCTGATGGGGGCACGGCGTGGACGTATACCGCGTGGGCCGAAAGGCGACGCGGCGGGGGATGCGGGTCAGGAGGCGCTCGTGCCACGCGGACGCACCGGTTTGATCAGCGTGCTCCTCGTTGCGCCGGCCGTGGCGCTCGCCGCGGAGGTCCACCACCTGCGGGTTGCGCCGCCGGACCACCGCGGTGCGTACACCTTTGACGCCGCCGTCATCCTCGAGGTGGAGCCGCGCTACGTCCGGCACGTGCTCTTCCACTTCTGCGAGCACAAGCCGCACTACCCCGAGATGCGCTACTGCCGCGTCTTCCGCCGCGAGGGGAGTGAGCTGTGGGTCTACGGAGTGGTCCAGGTCCCGCTCACCGCCCCGCGTGACTACGCCATCCGGCGAACGCTCCACCAGGACCTCAATCCCGACGGCACGGGAGCCCTTCGCTTGACGTGGGATCTGGATGAAGCCGCCGGACCGCCGCGGCGACCCGGAGTGGTGCGTGTTCCCGTGGATCGGGGGGAGATGACGCTCTTGGCCACCGACGGAGGAGGTAGGAGCATCCTTGTCTTCCGGGGAGAGCTGGCCCCAGGCGGACGCATTCCCCCCGCCCTCTCCCGCCTGGTGACGCGCGTGACGCTCCCGCAGGGGCTTGCCAAGGTGGAGAGGTTCGCTCGCGAGGCCAAGCGGGAGACTGAAGCAGGGATGCTGGGCTGGGAGCGCTGGTCGGACATCCCGGTGGCGCCCCTGGACGAGCCGCTGCCTCCAGTGGCCGGTTTGTTGACGCCTGCAGCGCAGTGGTGGCCTGGCCCCGCGCGGCCCGCGCAGGAGGCGCAACCGCGTCCTCGCGCGGGAGAGACGGAGACCGGGACGTGGGAGGACACCCCGGGCCGCGCCACGACGACGCCGGCCCCCCACAACGCGTCTGAACACGCGCACCAAGGCGTCTGGGTGTGCGCAACAAGACGTCTGGAGCTGCGCACCAAGACGTCTGGGCGTCGGCCCGCCGCTGGCCAGCACCGGGATTCCAGTCCGGGATCACAACGGTGTTCCGGAGGCTCGTCCTCCCATCCGTCGAAACACAACGCCCCGTCGATCCGCGTGGAGCGACGGGGCGTTGGCGTGATGCGCGACGGACTCAGTTGCCGCAGCAGCGGATGTTGCCACAGCAGTTCACGTTGCCGCAGCAGCGCACGCCGAGCTTCGGCTTGGGCGCCTCCACCTTCACGTTCTTCAGCTTGCGAGAAAGGACCTTGTGCATGGAAAGCCTCCTTGGCGGCCGTCCTGTACCGGCCGCGGTGCCATTGTTCAAGCTTCGTCGCGCAGCGTCGCCGAACGCCCTCCACGATGTTGGATGCTCCGCACCGTGGAAGGCGTAGGGTCTGCGCGGGTCACCACGTGGTGGAGTCGCAATGGAGAATATTCGTCACCGCCGGTGGCCAAAACGAAGAATAGTCTGCACCGCCACGACCAACCGCGCGTCCCGGGCGCGGGTTAGGGGCTGATGCCGAACTTCTCGATTCGATAGACCAGGATGTGTCGCGGCACCTTCAGGAAGCGCGCGGCGGCGGAGACGTTTCCCGCGTTCTTCTCCAGGGCATACTCGATCACCGCGCGCTCCAGCTCCTCGAGGCCCACGCCCTCCGGGGGCAGCTCGATGTTGCCGGGACGGAGGTTCCACGTCTGCGCGGCGGCGGCCGCACCGGGAGCGTCCTCGGGCGGCAGGTCGCCAACGTCGAGCGAGTCGGACTTGCGCAGCGCCACCATGCGCTCGGCCACGTTGCGCAGCTCACGCACGTTCCCCGGCCACGCGCGACGCTCGACGGCACGCAAGAGTGCGTCGCTCATGGTGATGTTGGCATCCCCGGAGAAGCGGCGGATGAAGCGGGCAAACAGGACGCTGGCATCCTCCGGGCGCGAGCGCAGCGGCGGAATGCGCAGGGGAATGACCGCCAGGCGGAAGAAGAGATCCTGGCGGAACCGCTTGGCAGCCACCTCCGCGGCCAGGTCCCGGTGCGTGGCGGCGATGATGCGCACGTTGACGGGCACGGTCCCTCCGCCAATCACGTCGACCGTGCGGTTCTCCAGCACGCGCAGGATCTTGGCCTGCAGCGCATCGTCAAGGTCGCCGATCTCGTCGAGAAACAGCGTGCCTCCGTCCGCCGCCTGGAACTTGCCCACGCGCTCCTTGTGCGCGCCGGTGAACGCTCCCCGCGCAAAGCCGAACAGCTCCGCCTCCAGCAGGTCCTTGGGAATGGCCGCGCAATTGATGGCCACGAACGGCTTGTCCCGCCGGTCGCTCGCGCGATGGATCTCCCGCGCCAGCACCTCCTTGCCGGCCCCGCTTTCGCCCAGCAGCAACACGGTGGCCGTGGTGTTGGCCACCTGACGCGCCTGCGCCAGCACCTCGCGCATGGCCGGGGAGACCGCCACGCATTCCCCCTCGCGGCGGCTGTCCTCCTTGAGGCGTTCGTTCTCGTCGAGGAGACGCCACTGGGCCACCGCCTTCTGGACCGTGAGCAGGAACTGGTCCTTGTGGAATGGCTTGCTCACGAAGTCGAAGGCGCCGCCGCGCATGGCCTGCACCGCCGTCTCCACGTTGCCGAACGCCGTGACCACCAACACCGGCGTCAGCGGCGCACGCTTGCGGACCTCCGCCAGCACCTGGAAGCCATCCATGTGCGGCATCTTGAGGTCCGTGATCACCACGGCGGGCGGAGCTTCATGCTCAAGGTGGGTGAGGGCCTCCGCGCCGCTGGCGGACTTGATGACGCGGTACCCCTCCGACTGCAGCTGGAAGGCCATCACCTCGCGCAGGCTGGCATCATCCTCGACGAGCAGCACGGTCTCCCGGGTCATGCCGCCTCCTGGCAACGCAGCGTGAGGCCGAACGTGGAGCCTCTTCCCTCGGTGCTGCGCACGTCGAGCACGGCGCCGTTGGCTTCCGCGAGCGCGTGGCTGATGGAGAGCCCCAGACCGGTCCCCTCGGCGCGCGTGGTGAAGTACGGCTCGAAGATCCGGTGCAGCTCACCGGTGGGGATGCCAGAGCCGGTGTCCTGCACCTCCAACCGCAGCGCGGGCGCATCCGACGGCTGGAGCAGATGGCAGCGGAAGGTGAGGGTCCCGCCGTGGGGCATGGCCTGGATGGCGTTGAGCACCAGGTTCAACAGGATCTGCCGGATGTGATCCGGGTCCGCCAGGCACGGTGGCAGACCGGTGGCAATCTCCGCGCGGTACGAGATGTGAGCCTCTTGACGACGGGCCACGGTCATCGTCGCCACCTCGTCGATGAGCTTGTCCAGGGCAAAGGGGTGGGTGTTGGGAGCGGGTGGTCGCGCGAACTGGAGGAAGTCCGTGAGCACGCGGTCCAGTCGCGTGAGCTCCTTGAGCAGGATGCCGGCGAGCTGCGCCTTGGGATGCCCGGCACGGAAATCCTCCGCCAACACCTCCGCGCTGCCGCGAATGGCGCTGAGCGGATTGCGAATCTCGTGGGCCAGCCCGGCGCTAAGTTGCCCCAGCGCCCCAAGCTTCTCGCTCCGCACCAGCTGTTCGCGCATGCGGTCGCGCTCCTGCAGCGCGAGGTGCAGTCGACGGGTCAGGGCCTGCGACTCCTCGAGCGCCCGGGCCCACCGCTCCGAGAGCACACCGGTCACCCAGCCCACGCCGTGGAAGAGCACGATCTCCAGCACCTTCTCCGCGGTGGGAGAGGGATCTCCCGAGAGCGGCACGCCCATCACGTGACCGGCGTGTGGACCCACGTTGTGCCCCTCGTGGGGCAGCGACGCGACCATGTGGTGATCCACCAGGAACGCGTGCGGCACATAGCCCAGGGCACATCCCGCGGCGGCGAGGAGGCCTCCCTTCACCCCGTAACCCACCGCCGCCATGACAATGGGCAGGTAGTAGAGGCGCCGCAGGATGTTGTGCAGCGTGATCAGCTCCATGGACGTGCCGTAGTGCGCCACGGTGATGGCCAGGGCCATCAACAGCGCGGCAATCCACAGGCGGTTGCCGACGAGGGGCGGCCGTCCGCCCGCGGAGAACGGGAGCTCAAGCGCCACGGCGGTGGCCTCGGTGGGCGCGAACATGGTCGAAGGCGACGTGCTCAAGGTGGGGCGTGCCGCCTGCGCGTGTGCCAGATGCATGCCACTGGGCTTTCACCTAAGCCTCCCTTCCGTGACCGGATCACGCCTCGAGCTGCCGCCACGGTGCGGTCCCGGCGTGGAGAGTATTCTCCAGAATGCGCTGTGTAATATTCTCGACGCTCCTCACGTCAGCACGGGTCCAAAGGGCGAGTGCGGTCCTGCCTCCGGCCGTCCGCGACGTGGCGTGGCCATTGCTTCCCCGGGAGGCGGCGCTCCGTGGCCTCGGGGACCCGCTGATGGCCATCACCTTGCGTGAGCGCGAGTTCAAGCAGGCGCTGGTGTCGCAGGCCGCGGTGACGACGGGTGCGCGTGTCCTCGACCTGGGCTGTGCCACCGGCGAAGTGAGGGAGCCCCACTGACATCATGCGTACGTGCACACGTTTCCAAGCCCTGGTGCAAGCGTGCTGCCTCGTGATGGCCGCGGCGTTCTTCCTGGCGCCCGACATGGCAGAGGCCCATCGTGGCCACAAGAAGACTCCGGGCACCGCCGGTGACGCTGGGGAGATGGCGCCGGCCCCCGCCGTCGAACCCGCGCCGTCGCCCGCTGCCACCACCGACGGAGCCAGGGAGGCGGCGGCCCCACCTCCCGCGCAACCTTCGCAGGCGCCCCTTCCAGCGGCCGACGAGCGGCGCGTGGAGCCGGCCCCCATCACGCTGGAGGCGATGGTCGAGCACGCTGCCGGGCATCCCCACAACAAGCTGGTCCACGTGCCCATCGGCTTTGCGCTGGCGCTCATGCTGCTGCTGTTGTGGCGGCCCACCGCGGACGACGGGACGGCGCAACGCCTGATGGCGCTGGGCGGCGCACTGGGCGCGGTGGCGGCCGCCGTGACGGGTTGGAGTCAGGGCCGCGACTTTGCGGCGGGCGCGCCGGAGCTCTCCCGCGTGCTCGAGGTGCATCGCTGGCTGGGCGTGGCGAACGCGGTTCTCAACGTCGTCGTGGCGGGGCTCTTCCTGCTGCCACGACCGCCCGGACGCGCGGTGCGGCGGATTGCGGCAGGGCTCCTGCTCGGGATGCTCACCCTGGCCGGCTTGTTTGGAGGATGGCTCGCCACGGAGGGCTAAGCGTAGCACCGCGTTGGAGCCGCTTCGTCGTCAACGACGGTATTCCCAGTGCCACGCCTCGCTGGCAATGCGGCTGAAACCAAAACGATGCGCGTTGCGGGCGAGCCAGTTGTAGACGGAACCCACGCCGACGGCCATGTTGCCCGGCGCGGTCTGCACGTTGAGGTCCAGCGCGCTGCCGTTCTGGTGGTTGGAATAGCCCGGATAGGCCGCGCGACTCGGGCCGTAGAGGTTGTAGAGCTCGCGCTGCTTGGCCATGGTGCGGAAGCCCGAGACGATGTCGAGGTCGATGCCGTCCCGACGCGCCGCCGCCTCCATGCGCTTGTACGCTTTCGCCGTGGCCACGCCGGTGTAGTAGCCGTCCACCTTCACCACCTTCACGGGATAGGGAACGCCGTTGCGATAGCCGGTCATGGTGACGGGCTTGCCGAAGGGGTTGTTCTTCTGGCGGATGGCCTTCTGGAGCGCCTTGACCGTCCCGCTTCCCACGCCCTTGCCCACGTTGCCCAGCCGCTTGCGACGACGGAAGCGGTCCACGGCGCGCTGCGTGGCCTCGGTGTAGCGCCCGTCGACGTCGCCGGTCTTGTAGCCCAGCTTCTTCAGCATGCGCTCCGTCTTCAGCACGGCGCGGGAGCGTTCTCCCACCGTCTGCGGCGGGCTGGTGCCGTCGCGCGCCTCCAGCGTGGCCTTGCGCAGGTGCTTCCACGTCCGGCTGTCCACGCGCCCGCTGGTCGGCAGCCCCTCGCGACGCTGGTACTCCTTCAGCGCTCCCTCGGTACGCTCGTCGAAGACGCCGTCGGTGCGCTTGGGATCATACCCCGCCGCCTTGAGGTGCCCCTGGACGTATTTCACCGCTGCGCTGCGCGACGAGCCGCGGCCCAGTCCCTGGGTCCCGTCGGCGTGCTCGGTGGCTGCCGCCCGCTCCACGCGGTCATCCATGCGGCGACGTTCACGGCTGGCCTTCACGCGGCTGTGGAACGGCTCGTGCTGGAACCGGCTGACCTCGTGGCGCAGCTGCTCCTGCGCGCGCTTGCCCATGAGGTTGGACTCGCTCTTGATGCCCTGGTCCTTGCGGAACGCCCGCACCGCCGCGGCGGTCTCGTGGTCATAGACGCCGTCGACCTTGCCCGGCGCGTAGCCCAGCCGGCGGAGCCGCTTCTCCACGTCGTGGATGCGGCCGCTGTTCTGGCCGGGGCCCACCAGCGCGCCACCGTGACGACGGATCCGTCGGTCCACACCCTGCAGCCGGCGCAGCGTGCGGTCATCCAGGCGCCCCGTGGCCTCGAGGCCGGTGGATTCCTGGAAGCGACGCACCGCCTCCTCGGTCTTCGTGGTGAAGGTCTTGTCGACTTTTCCGGGGCTGAACCCGGCGCGCTTGAGCCGCTGCTCGGCGCGTTCCACCAGCTTCCCGCGCGCCCCCACGCCCAGCCCGGGAGGCGTCTGCGGCTCGGTCGGTGTCGTCGTGCCGTCGCTGGGCGGCGGAGTGGTGCCCGCGGGAGCCGGTCCGTCCACGCGCGTGGTGCGGGCCTGCGGCCGGGCCACCGCGGTGCCGCCGCCGGGCGCGGTTGGCGTCGTCGTCGGGGAAGCGCGCCGGGTGGGCGTCTCCTCGCGCAGCGCACGACCGCTCTGGCGGGGAGCCGCCGTGCTTGCCGTGTTGACGGCGTGCATGCGCCGGCTGACGTCGCCCTTGAGCTCGGTGCGCTCCGCCACGGGCAGCGCGCTCTGGCCGCGGCGGCTGCCTCCCGTCGTCGCACGACCCGCGGAAGGCGCCCGGGTGCTGAACTGGTCCGCGCCGCGGTCCTGCGGGATGCGCAGCCGCTCACCGGGCTGGATGAGTCCCTTGGCGCCCACCTTCGCCTTGTTGGCGTCGGCGATCTCACGCCAGCGGTTTCCGTCGCCATAGGCCTTGCGGGAGATGTCCCAGAGGGTGTCGCCCTTGCGCACGGTGTACGTGCTGCCCGCCTTGGGAGCCTGCGGCGCTTCCGACGGACGGGGAGCGGCCTTGGGCGCGGAGCGGGTGGTGCCGGTGCTCTTCACGTTGCTGGACATGGGCGGTCTCCGGGAGCGGATCAGGCGTCGGTGAAGGAAGAATCGGGTGGCGGCGGGTATTGGGTGCGACCCATCCGCCAACCGTCGGAGCTCAGGATTCGGCGTCACCCGGCGGTTGGGGCTCCTCGAATCCCGCCGCGTCCAGACCCACGAACCGCGCCACCTCGTGGGTCAGGCAGGTGGCCATGAGCTCGACCAGCGCCTCCGGCGTGGCCGCGGCGATCTCCAGGTTGCGCCGGTACAGCACGATCTCCTCGGGGGCGACCGCGAAGAGATCCCTGGCTTCCGAGAGGTCAGGCAGCGGCGTGGGACACGAGCTCAGCGCTCCCGGCCCGATCCGGCGCGCGGAAGGCCGTGGTTGTCCCGAGGGCGTCTCCGCCACGCGGATCCGTGCGCGCTTCAGGTACTCCCGCAACGCCGACGGCAGCGCCTCCATGGCCTGGGCCAAAGCTTGCTGGAACGCCGCCTCCGTCGTGCGCGTGGGGTGATGGAAGCGCGCCGGCTCCTTCTCGGCGGCGCGGTGGAGGAGCTCGTCGGCCGCGGCGTGGTCGCCCAGCGCGGAATGCACGCGACCCAGGAGCCAATCCGCATCCGCCGTGGGCGCCTGCTCCATGCTGCGACCTGCGAGATCGCGCGCCTCGTCGAGATTCCCAGCCTCGTAGTTCGCCTCGGCCACGGCGAGGAGGACGGCCGCGTCGTGGGGCGCCATCCGCAGCGCCTCTTCCGCGGCCTCCAGGCCCTCCTCGGCGTTGCCCGCGTCCAGGTGACAGCGGCTGAGCAGGCGCAGCGTCTCCGCCTTGGCGTGCTTCTGCGCGGCCACTTCGTCGTCGTTGGCGGGGAGCCAGCCACGCAGCCCGTCCAGCACGTCCTCGAGCAGGAGGCGCGCCTCGGCGTGATCGTCGTAGAAGTCCATCAGCACCGCGGCGCGCAGCATCAAGAGGCTGATGTCGTCGGGATGGTGGTCCAGCGCCTGGTCCAGCACCTCGAGTGCCGCGCGGCCATTTCCCTCCTGCACCTCCAACACCGCGTGGCACAAGAGCCCGTCGCGCTGCGTGGGATCCTCGTCGAGGATCGCGGTGATGAGGCGGCGCGCTTCCTCGTGGGCGCCCCGCTCCAGGGCCGCGTTGATCCGGTCGATGCTCTCGGAAAGTTCGGATGCGTTTGCCATGGGTCCCGTCCCGTGATGACGGCGCCACCGCTGCGCGCCGTGTCGCCGGTGTTTGCGGGCGTCCGCCGCCGATGCTCCTCGCCGACCCCGCGGACGATAAATTCAGGGCGTTTCCGTGTCATTCATCCCGCACCAACCCGGAAGCCGCGACCAGGCCGCGACGACGGGCTCGACATCAATCGGCACGCGATGCGACCGGACGATCGATTCAACGCGACGGAGGGCCGGCCTGCAATGTAGGGGCTGCCCGTTGCCGGTAACGCGTGAACGGTGAAGGTGGCCGGCAATGGTCAGCCCCTACATTGCTGGCTCCTTCTCCGTCGCGTTGAATGGGGCGTCCATGGCGGCGCTGGGCATTCGTCGTCGTCATGACAGCGCGGCCCGGGGCTGACCATTGCCGGCCACCTTCGCCGTTCACGCGATACCGGCAACGGGCAGCCCCTACATTGCAGGCCGGTTCTCCAGCGCGCTGAGTCGGTCGGTCCGGTCGCATCGCGTGCCGTTTTCCGTCGTCATGACGGCGCGGCCCCGGGCTGACCATTGCCGGCCACCTGCGGATGTGCTTACGCCTGCGGCGAAGCGTCGTTTCAAAAGAACCGCACCCAATGAGATTGGCAGGGAGCCCAGGGCGTCGTCCCAAAAGAGCCGCGCCCATAGAGAATAGTCTTCAATCGGTGTCGACAAGTGTCGACCGGATGGCCCTCTCCGTGCGGCCGGGCGGTGGCACCGCGCTTGCTTTTCGCGCTGCGTCTGCGCGTAATGCGGAGGCCTGCCAAGGTGACCCGGCCGCGCCAGCGTCGAAGCCTGGCGGGGATGGGCGCTTCCCGGCGGGCGTCCCCTGACTCAGGAGAACCTGCCATGAAGAAGTCCACTCTCGTCGGAATTGCAGTCGTGCTGACCGCGGCGTTGGCCGCATGCGGGATGGAGGGCTCGGACGGCTCTTCGCACACCAACACCAGCGGCGGCGGGCACCAGATGGACGCACCCACCATCACCAGCATTGCCAAGATGGGCGGCGCGCTCCACGTGCAGTGGACCAACAACACCACCGGCTGTGACGCCGTCGAGGGCGAGCGCAAGCAGGACGGCGCCGACTTCACGGCCGCCTTCAGCGTACCGGGTGACGTCGACAACAAGATGGACGGCACGGCCACCGCGGACACCACCTACACCTATCGTCTGCGCTGCAAGATGGGCAGCGACTACTCGCCCTACTCCAACGAGATGTCCGCCAACCCGGTGCGGTGAGATGTCCATGCGCGTCCGCTGGTTGCTGCTGCTGATGCTGGGACCTGGCGCGTGCACGACGGGGACGAATGGTCCTCCGCCGCCACCGCCGCCACGCCAGCCCGTCGACATGACGCTTCCCTCCGCCCCCGACCGCAACGCCGATCCCAGGATCCTGGAGATCGAGCTCGAGGCTGGGGAGGCCACCAAGCAGTACGGAGATGCGCCGGCCACCAACGTCTGGGCCTACAACGGCTCGGTCCCGGGGCCGCTCCTCGACGTCGCCGTGGGCGACCGGCTGATCATCCACTTCACCAACCACCTGCCGGAGGAGACCACCATCCACTGGCACGGCGTCCGCGTCCCCGCGACGATGGATGGCACCCTGGCGATGCAGAGCCCCATCCCGTCCGGGGGAACCTTCACGTACGACTTCGTGGCGAGGGACGCGGGGCTGTTCTGGTACCACCCGCACATGCGCTCGGACATCCAGGTGCAGAAGGGACTGTACGGAGCCATCCGCGTCCGCGGCCCCGACGAGCCGACGGTGGACCAGGAGCTCATCCTGATGCTGGATGACATCCGCCTGCGCCCCGACGGAACGCTGAACGAATACCTCGACGACAATGGCCTGATGCTGGGCCGGGAAGGGAACACGCTGCTGGTCAATGGCGTGGTTTCACCACTCATTGCGTTGACCCCGGGCGCGCTGGTGCGGCTGCGCGTGGTCAACGTGGCCAATGGAAGGTTCTTCAACCTGCGGCTGGATGGCCTCTCCTGGCGCGTGATTGGTGGCGACGGCGGCCTGTTGCCCGAGTCCCTGGATGCCGAGCACGTGCTGCTCAGCCCCGGGGAGCGCGCCGACCTCGTGTTCGTTGCGCCGACGACGGTGGGCATGGAGTTGCCCGTGGTGAGTGATCCCTATGAGCGCGGACACGGCACGTCGGCCCACGGCGCGCTGGAGGTGGCGAGATTCCAGGTGCAGGACGGGACCGCGTTGTCCGGGCGCGTGCTGCCCGCGGTGCAGAACACCGTCGAGCTGCTGCCGGATGGAGAGAACGCGTTCACCATCACGCTCGACGAGGGCATCCGCGACGGTCAGACCATCTTCACCGTCAATGGCGAGACCTACCCGGACGTCCCCGCCATCTCCGTCGTCAACGGCACGGTGGCGGCGTTTGATGTGCGCAACACCAGTGAGATGGACCATCCGTTCCACCTGCACGGGTTCTTCTTCCAGGTTCTCGCCTCCAACGGCGTGGCCATCCCGCCGGAGCGGCGCGCCAACAAGGACACCATCATCGTCCCCGCCGAGAGCACGCTCCACCTCGTGTCCCGCCTGGATGAGCCAGGGTCGTGGATGTACCACTGCCACATCCTCGAGCACGCGGAAGCCGGGATGATGGGTGAGCTTCGCGTGGAATAGCCCCCGCTTCGGGTCCGGTTCCACCGCCACTTCCGTGGCATGTGCAATGCAGCAACAGGCGCCATGGTTTCCCGTCGTGGTGACCGGGCGCATCCGCTCAATCGCGTCGTGCCAACCGGCGGCCCGGGCGCGGACAAGACCGCCGTGATCGAATGGGTGAGCCCGCACTCTTGTCGCCACGTGGACAAGCGGAGCGAGGGAGGGTGGCGCCCAGGGTCTTGAGTCGGGAAACCCAGGCAGGTCACCGCACCTGCTTGCACGCAAGCGCGGCCCAGGACGTGACCTCCACTCCAGGAGCAGCATCCATGGAACCTTCGCCACATCATCGTCATCAACACCCGCAGCGGCGCGCTCCGACGCCACCGAGGACCGAACGTGACCCCGTGTGCGGCATGGACGTGGATCCCGCCGCGGCGGTGAAGGTCGCGGGTGCTGCGGCGGGAGGTGGGGAGCGATTCTTCTGCTCCGAGCACTGCGCGCAGGAATACCTTCGGGACCCGGCGAGGTACGACGGTCCCGCTGAGCCCACGCCACCGTCGACGACGGCGGAGGTTCCTCCTCCCGTCACGTCGGCGGAGTACACCTGTCCCATGCACCCGGAGGTGGTGCGGCCGGGACCGGGAACCTGTCCGAAATGCGGCATGGCCCTGGAGCCGCGCATGGCGACGGAGGAGGGTCCCAGCCCGGAGCTGGTGGACTTCACGCGGCGCTTCAAGGTCGGGGTGGCGTTGACCGTGCCGCTGGTGCTCATGGCCATGGCGGAGATGTTCCCGCGTGCGCCCCGGTTGCCCGCGGGCGCGCGGAACTGGGTGCAGCTTGTCCTGGCCACGCCGGTGGTGCTCTGGAGCGGCTGGCCGTTCTTCCACCGTGCCTGGTTCTCCGTCGTGAACCGCAGCCTCAACATGTTCACGTTGATCGGGATGGGCACCGGCGTGGCGTACCTGTACAGCCTGGTGGCCACGCTCCTCCCCTCCATCATCCCGCCATCCGCGCGTCGCCACGGCGAGGTCGATGTCTACTTCGAGGCCGCGGCGGTCATCACCATCCTCGTGCTTCTCGGGCAGATCCTGGAGCTGCGTGCGCGCAGTCGGACCAGCGGCGCCATCAAGGCGTTGCTGGGCATGGTCCCCAAGACCGCGCGCGTGCTCCGTGACGACGGCACCGAGGGAGACCTCCCTCTCGCCGACGTGGCCGTGGGCCACCGCCTGCGCGTGCGACCGGGCGAGAAGGTGCCGGTCGACGGCGTGGTGTTGGAAGGCACCTCCAGCGTGGATGAGTCCATGGTCACCGGCGAGCCCGTCCCCGTCGAGAAGGGACCCGGCGACAAGGTCACTGGCGCCACCATCAATGGCACCGGCTCGTTGGTCATGCTCGCGGAGCGGGTTGGCGCGGACACGCTGCTGGCGCAGATCGTGAAGATGGTGGGAGAAGCGCAACGCAGCCGCGCGCCCATCCAGCGCCTCGCCGACGTGGTCTCGTCCTGGTTCGTGCCCGCCGTGGTCCTGGTTTCCGTCGTGACGTTCGGGGTGTGGTGGCTGCTGGGGCCGGAGCCCGCGCTCGCGTACGCCATCGTCAATGCCGTGGCGGTGCTGGTGATCGCGTGTCCGTGTGCGCTGGGCCTCGCCACGCCGTTGAGCATCATGGTGGGAACCGGTCGCGGAGCCACCGCCGGTGTCCTCATCAAGAATGCCGAGGCGCTGGAGGTGATGGAGCGCGTCGACACGCTGGTCATCGACAAGACCGGGACGCTCACGGAGGGGCGGCCGGCGCTGACCTCGGTGGTGCCCGCCGGCAACCTGGACGAGCGGACGCTGTTGCGCCTGGTGGCCAGCCTGGAGCGCGGCAGTGAGCACCCGCTGGCCAGTGCGATTGTTGGCGGGGCCAGGGAGCGTGGGGTGGCGGTCACGGAGACGCGCGCGTTCCGCTCGCTCACGGGCAGGGGCGTGACCGGTGAAGTCGACGGGCGCCAGGTGGCCCTGGGGAATGCACGCCTGATGGAGGAGCTGGGCATTCCGTTCACCGACCTGGAGGCGCGCGCGGACACGCTCCGTGGTGAAGGCCAGACCGTGATGCTGGTGGCGGTGGATGGGCAGCCCGCCGGGCTGGTGGGCGTGGCCGACCCGATCAAGGCGACGACGCCGGAAGCCATCCAGGCGCTGGAGCGCGAGGGCATCGAGGTGGTGATGCTGACCGGCGACAACACACGCACCGCGCGAGCGGTGGCGGCCCGCCTGGAGATCGAGCGTGTGGAGGCGGAGGTCCTTCCCGACGGGAAAGGTGAGGTCATCCGCCAGCTCCGGGCGGAGGGCCGCGTGGTGGCCATGGCCGGCGATGGCATCAACGACGCTCCCGCGCTCGCCGCCGCCGACGTGGGAATTGCCATGGGTACCGGGACGGACGTGGCCATGGAAAGCGCCGGGGTGACGTTGGTGAAGGGCGACCTGCTGGGGATCGTGCGCGCCCGTCGGCTCAGCCGCGCCACCATGCGCAACATTCGCGAGAACCTCTTCCTCGCGTTCATCTACAACACGCTGGGCGTCCCGGTGGCGGCGGGCGTGCTCTATCCCTTCTTCGGGTTGTTGCTCAGTCCCATGATCGCCGCCGCGGCCATGAGCCTCAGCTCCGTCTCCGTCGTGGGAAATGCGCTGCGCCTGCAACGGACGCGGTTGTCATGAGGCCCACCGTGGCATGCGCGTTGCTGCGCCGTGCGGCGGAGGAGAAAACCATGCGCCACGTTGTTGTGTTGGGTCTCGGGTTGCTGGGAGCAGCGTGCGGGATGGGCGGAAGCGTGTTCACACCGCCGCCTTCTCCGGGTGACTTCGACGTGAAGCGGTTGGACGACTTGAATCCGGAACCCGGCGTCGTCGAGGTGGAGCTGGAAGCGCGGGTTGCCACGCTGGAATACCTTCCCGGTCAGCCGACGGAAGCCTGGACGTACAACGGCACGGTGCCCGGCCCAGCCCTGGAAGCCAACGTCGGGGACGAGGTGGTGGTCCACTTCCGGAACAACCTGCCGGAAGAAACCACGATCCATTGGCACGGATTGCGCGTCTCCGCCGAGATGGATGGCGTGCCGACGATGCAGACGCCTGTTCCACCGGGAGGCACGTTTGATTACCGGTTCACGGTGAAGGATGCGGGGACGTATTGGTACCACCCGCACGTGCGCTCCGATGTGCAGGTGGAACGCGGCCTGTACGGCCCCATCGTCGTGCGCGGGCCCCAGGAGCCCACACTGACCCGGGAACGCATCCTCATGCTCGACGACATCCGCACCTCGTCGGGCCTTGGGATGGGCATGGGTGGAATGGGCATGGGCGAGCAGGTGGGGAACCTCATGCTGGTCAACGGCAGGGCGCGTCCCATTGCGGAGGTGCGTGCCGGCGAGCGCGAGCGTTGGCGCATCATCAACGTTGCGAATGCACGCTATTTCCGCCTCACGCTGCCGGAGCATCCCTTCACCGTGCTGGGATTGGACTCTGGTTTCCTGGAGACGCCGCAGGAGCGGGAGGAGATGCTGCTGGTCCCTGGGGAGAGGCTGGACGTGGTGGTGGCCGCGGATGCGCTGCCCGGGCAGCAGTTCGAGCTGGTGGCGCGGCCCTACAACCAGGGCCACATGAACATGGAGCGCGTTGACCTTCCTCTCATGCGTGTCCACTACAGCCTTGCTCCGCCGGTGAACCCTCCCGCGGTGCCGCAGCAGCTCGACGTGGTTGAGGACCCCGGTACGCCGTCCGTGGTGCAGCGCCTTCGGCTCACCGAGGACATGGGCCACGGCATGGGCGGCACCTTCCGCATCAACGACGAGGTATACCCGGACATCACGCCCCTGCAGGCGCGGGTGGGCGTGCTGCAGCAATGGGACGTGGTCAACGACACCTTCATGGACCACCCGTTCCACCTCCACGGCTTCCGTTTCCAGGTGGTGGGCGGTGTCGACGGGCTGCGGGCCTGGAAGGACACCGTCAATGTCCCGGCGGGCCGCACCGTGCAGCTGTTGATCCCTTTCGACGGCGAGGCAGGCCGGTGGATGTACCACTGTCATATCCTCCAACACGCCGAGAACGGGATGATGGGTGAAGTTGTGGTTGCGGCACCGTGAGCGCTGCGTGTGCGCTGCGTCGACTTCCGGCAGGAAGGCCGCGCACAACGGGGTCCCATGCGTTGCTGCGGTCCCCGGTCAGGTTGGCGCGGCTCATTGAAGCGACGCTCTTGGCCCCATGAGATGAGCTGGGGTGAGGCGTTGGTGGCGCAAGAGGGAGTGCAGATTCGGCCCCCCCACCCCGCCGCCTCACTGCGTTCACCGCTTTCATGACGACGGCGGCGGACCTCCCCCACGGCGTGGGGCGGCGTAGATGTGCCGCGACCAGTGCGTTCATTCCGCCAAATCGCGGCACAAGGCCTCATTGTTCTCGTGCCGCGCAATGGGCAGAGCAATAACAGCGGCGCGGCACATCTACGCCTCCCCACGCCGTGGGGGAGGCCCGCCGCCGTCGTCGTGAAAACGGTGAACGCAGTGAGGCGGCGGGGTGGGGGGGCCGAATCTGCACTCCCTCTTGCGCCACCAACGCCTCACCCCAGCGCCTCCTGGGCACTTTCTGAGAACTGCTGCAAGCCTCGTCGACGGTTGGGGGCACACCGCAAACGCCCCCGTGGCGCGCATGGCCCCGCCGGAGATGGCGCGGAGAATAGTCCTCAACAGTGATGAATACTCGCCACCCGTCGTGGCGCGGGGTGCACGAGAAACCGCGACGACATTGCGCGAAGGCGCGCGCGGATTGCGTGATGGTTTCTCGCGCGACGGTGCGGGCGGCCCGGCGTGCGGATGCACACGTTGCGTTCGTGCCGGGGCTCCTCTGGCCCGAGGTTCGCAGGTGGCGCGCGGAACGCGGCGTGGCGCCGTGGAAGGAGTGAGGAGATGCAAGCACGCGGTCTGGTGGCGATGGGAATCCTGGGATGGGTTGCTGGTTGTGGTGCGGGAGCAGGGTTTGGCGGCGGTTCCCCGTCGGGAAACAACAGCAACGGCTCCACGAGCTCGGGCGGTTCAACCCATGTGGCCAAGGTCTACGTGGCCAATGAGGCGCAGGGCTCCATCTCCGTCCTGGACGAGCACACGGGAACGGTCCTGACGGTGATTGACCTGACGGACAACGGCGTGGCGTTCACGCCCCACAACGTGCAGGGCGCGCCGGACGGCCGCTCTGTCTGGGTCACGGCCCCACCACGCGCCGAGCCCGATCAGCATGGGCACACCGCGGAGATGGACGAGCAGGCCATCATCATCGACCCCACCACGGACACCGTCGTCGGTCGGGTCAACCTGGGGCGCGAGCTGCACGTGGCCCACGTGATCATCGACTCCGCATCCCGCCATGCGTACGTCACCGCCAACGAAGCCAACCAGGTGCTGCAGGTCGACGTGGGCACGCGCCAGGTGGTGCGACGTTTCGAGTTGGGTGCGGACCGACAGCCCCACGGGATGCGCGAATGTGGCGGGCTCCTCTACGTTGCCAACATCACGGGCAAGAGCATCTCCATTGTCGATCCCGCGGGTGGCACCGTGGATGAAGTGCCGCTGGGCGGCATGGCGGTGCAGACCGCGTGCACGCCGGACGGGCGGTACGTGTTCGTCTCGCTCTACGACACCCTGGAGGTGGTGCGCCTCCACACCACGACGCGCGCGGTGACCCGTATTGCCTTGCCGGCAGGGTCGCAGGGGCCCATCCAGCTCTATCCCACGCCGGACAGCACGCGGCTGTACGTGTGCGACCAGGGACTGCTGCTCGACCGCCCGGCCTCCAACCGCCTCTATGAGGTCAACGTGGAGGAGGCCACCGTTGCGGCCACCATCGAGGTTGGCAGCGGTGCGCACGGCGTGGTGGTCAGCGACGACGGGACCAAGGCCTACGTGACGAACATCCATGACAACAGCGTTTCCGTGGTGGACACGCAATCTCGCAGCGTGGTGCGGACCATCCCGGTGGGTGAGGAGCCCAACGGCGTGAGCCACTGGCACGGCACCGGCGCCATGCCCTGACCACGCGACGCAACTGCTCACCCCTCCGCTGGTCGACGACGCACACCGGCCCCGCGCAGCGGCGTGGCGACCGCACGCGCCCAGGCTCCCGCCGCAGCGTGCGCCACGAACTGACTGCCGTGAGCGGTCACCACCCCACGTGCGCTCCAAACGAGGAACGGGCGTGGGCCCTGGACGAGAGGAAACCGCTCAAGAATCCCCGGCGCCGTGACGCTCAAACCGGGAGACACACGAGAGGAGCCCCGACGTGGAATCCGCAGCAAGCCCGCAGGGAGCGTTCTATGACGGCGTGCGGATGATCTTCGAGACCATCCGTCAGGACGAGCTGCTCCCGCGCATGGTCCAGGCGGTCCAGACGGTGCTGGGCGCCAGCACGGCCTCCCTCATCCTGCCCAACCCGCAAGGCCAGCTCTACGTGGCGTTCACCAGCGTCCAGACCGAGGAGGGGGGCGCTCCCAACCGGGTCATCATCTCGGACGGCGTGGCGGTCCGGGTGGCGCAGCGACGGAAACCGGCCCTCATCACCGGCACCCGTGACGATGACGAGTGGCTGGAAGGCCTGACGCGCCGTCGCCGGGGCGGCTCCTCCGTGGTGTTCCCGGTGCTGCGCGACGAGGTGGTGCTGGGCGTCCTCTCCGCCAACCGCGACGCCGGGCTCCCGCCGTTCTCCCGCGGTGACGTCGAGCAGATGTCGGTGTTTGCCGGATTTGCGCGCCTGGCGCTGGAGAACATGCGGCTGTTCAACTCGCTGGAGGAGACCCACCAGAAGCTGCAGCGGAGCATGGCGGAGCAGGCGCGCATCGAGGCGGACCTGAGGCTGAGCCAGAAGCTGGAAGCGGTGGGCCAGCTTGCCGCGGGAATTGCCCACGAGATCAACACGCCGGTGCAATACGTGGGCGACACCGCGCACTTCCTCCGCACCGCGTTCGACGACATCCGCACCGTCCTGGACGCCTACCGCGAGGGCCTGGCGCGCCTCCGCGCGGGCATCTCCGCCGAGGAGGTGGGGCAGTGGGTGACGCAGGCGGAGGACACGGCGGACCTGCAGTACCTGCTGACGGAGATTCCACGCGCGTTTGACCGCATCTTCGACGGCACCTCGCGCGTGGCCACCATTGTGCGCGCCATGAAGGAGTTCGCCCATCCCGACTCCCGCGAGATGCAGCCCGCCGACCTCAACAAGGCGCTCACCACCACGGTCACCATCGCGCGCAACGAGTACAAGGAGGTTGCCGACGTGCGGATGGAGCTGGGTGAGCTGCCGCCGGTGCTCTGTCACGTGGGCGACCTGAACCAGGCATTCCTCAACCTCATTGTCAACGCCGCGCACGCCATCCAGGACGCGCATCCCGGCCCAGACCAGCGCGGGGTCATCCGCGTGGCCACCCGCGTGGCCGGGGACACGGTGATCATCTCCATCTCCGACACCGGCTGCGGCATCCCCGCGCAGATCCGCGACCGCATCTTCGACCCGTTCTTCACGACGAAGGAAGTGGGGCGCGGCACCGGCCAGGGTCTCACGTTGGTGCGACGGGTGGTGGACCGTCACCACGGGAAGATCACGCTGGAGACCGAGGTGGGCCGCGGAACCTCCTTCCACCTGCACCTGCCCATTGCCGGCGCGCCACAGGAGCAGGACGCCGCGGCGTGATGCCGGTCAGCGCGCGGGCACCACCACGCGAATGGGCTGTCGCACGCCGACGGTGGGGCCAATGTTCCGGATGCGCTCCAGCAGGTTGGGCGTCACCTGGTAGCCGCGGGCAATCAGCAGTCGACCGTCGAGGGTCTTGACGTCCTCCGCCAGCACCATGCCCGGGCCCAGCTCCCCCAGTCCCAGCTCCCGCACGTGCTCATGCGCACCGGTGGCGCCCACCAGGCGCGTGAGGCCGTCCAGGATGGCGGGGTCATACTGGCCGCGTCGCCCGAGCATGATGTCCACGCACTCCGGCGGCTTGCAGCCCTGCGCGCGCAGCACGTCATAGTCCAACACCACCTTCAGCATGCGGGAGCCGAGGGGCAGGTTCTCCCGCCGGAGCGTGGCGCCGGTGGCGTCGCCCGCGTCGTAGGGACGGTCCATGTGGCGCAGCATCTCCCGCACCTTCTCCAACCGCGGGATGCTGCCAATGAGCTGCTCCGCCACGGCGGGCAACCGCGCCACCATGGCCCGCTCCTCGTTGTTGAGCGGCTGACCCAGGTAGAGGCGGTCCACCGTCTCCGACGGCAGCGTCACGCAACCCACCTGGGAGAGCATGGCCGCCACCTCGATCTGCCAGGCTTCCGCCAGTTTCAACACGCCGCACAGCTCCGCCACCAGCTGGCGCGCGCGGGTGCCACGTCCAAACGCCGCCGGACTGGTGAGCCCCAACACGTCGGTGAGCGCCTTGATGGCGCCGCGCAGCGTGTCCTCCAGCAGCACGCGCTCCGCGGTGATGAGCCGGTGCTGCTCCACGGCGGTGCGCAGCGTCTGGAGCAACACGTCCGGCGCACACGGCTTGGTGAGGAAGCGGAAGATCTGTCCTTCATTCACGGCGGCAATGGCGGCGTTGAGGTCGGACTGTCCGCTCAGCATCATGCGCACGGTGTCCGGGGCAACCTGGCGCAACCGCGTGACCAAGGTGGCGCCGTCCATTCCCGGCATGCGCATGTCGGACACCGCGACAACAAACTGCTCACCCGCCTGCACGCGGTCCAGCGCGGCGGCGCCGCTGGTGGCCGTGGCCACGTCGAACTCGCGGCGCAGGTTGAGCTTGAGCGCGTCCAGCACGTTGGGCTCGTCGTCGACCAGCAGGATCCGCGGCTTGGGGGCGGGTACGGACGTCATCACGGCGGTGGCCATCACGCCTCCTTCTGCGCGGCGCGCGCGGCCAACTCGCGCCACGCGGAGAGCTGGTTCAGCATCCCCAGGCGCGCGAGGTGCACCTCGTCCAGGGGATGACCGTTGCACGCGGTCTCAGGGGGCCCGCCTCCCGCGGCCTCCTCGGCCAGCACGTCGGCCACATACACCGCGTCGACGAGATCGAAGCCGGTATGCGGAACCGCTTGCGGGTGGTGGTGGTGCGCCACCGCTTCCACCACGGGATAGGGCAGGCCCCAGATGCCCAGCAGGTAGGCACCCGCCTCCGCGTGGGAGGCACCCGCGGTCTCGTACTCCACGTCCACCAGCGGACGCGCCTGCTCGCGCGCCGCATCCAACGCCTTGCAGAACCTCTCCGGGTAGTGCGTGACGGCAATGAGCTTTCCCACGTCATGCAGCATGGCCGCGGTGAAGGCGTCCTCCGCCTGGCGCTTGTCCTTGAACATCTGCCGCGCGATGCGCGCGGTGAGCACGGAGTGGCGCTGCAGCCCGTCGGGGTCAAAGCCCTTGACGCGCAGCTCCGGGAAGCTCTGGAACGTCTCCACGGAGAGCGTCAGGCTCTTCATCATGTTGGTGCCCAGGTAGGCCACCGCCTCCTGGATGCTGGTGAAGCGTCGCGCCAGGCCGAAGAACGCGCTGTTGACCAGCTGCAGGATCTTGGCGCTCATGGCCACGTCCGTCTCCACGATTCCTGCCAGCTCCCTCACGCTGGTGTTGGGATTCTCCAGCGCGCGGGTGAGCGCCAGGTACACGCGCGGTGTCGAGGGCAGGGACCGCACGCTCCCCACGATGTCGCGCACCGCCACGTCCCCCATCAGCTTCTGCAGGCTGCACGCGCGCTCGATGACGCTGCGCAGGAGCGTGGGCTCGCACGGCTTGGTGAGGAACTGGTGGGCAATGGGCACCGCGCGCAGCGCCGCCTCCATCTCCGTGTAGCCGGAGAGCACAATGCGGACCACCTGGGGATGGCGTTGGTGCACCTGCTGCAACAGCGTGGCGCCGTCCATCCGGGGCATGCGCATGTCCGAGACGATGACGTCAAACGGCGCGGCGGCCAGCTGGTCCAGCGCGGCGGCGCCGCTGTCCACAAAGACCGTGTCCCACTCCCGCCGCAACGGGCGCAGCGTGTTCTGCAGGCCCGCCAGGATCATGGGCTCGTCGTCGACAAACAGGATGCGCTTCTTCACCACCGCTGCTGGCATGTTCATGATTCCCCCGCACTGGCGACATTCTCGGGCGCGCCTTCCACCGGCAGGCGGATGTAGAACGTGGTGCCCACGCCCAGCTCGGTGTCGAACGTGAGGGAGCCCTTGTGCCGCTCCACCACGATGCTGCGGGCAATGGCCAGTCCCTGCCCCGTCCCGCGACCCACCTCCTTGGTGGTGAAGAACGGCTCGAAGATGCGTGAGCGGACCGCCTCCGGGATGCCCGCGCCGGTGTCGCTGATGGCAATGACCACGGAGCTTCCCTCCACCATGGTGCGCACGCGGATGAGGCCCTTGTCGTCGGTGCCCTTCACCACGTCGGAGATGGCATGCGCGGCATTGACCAGCAGGTTGAGGAAGACCTGGTTGAGGTCTCCAATGTGGCAATACACCAGCGGCAGCTCACCCAGGTCCACGGACACCTCGGCCACGTACTTCAGCTCGTTGCGCGCCACGGTGAGCGTGCTCTGCAGCGCCTTGTTGAGGTCGGCCAGGGTCTTCTCGCGCTGGTCGGGATGCGCGAAGTCCTTCATGGCGCGCACAATGGAGGCCACGCGGCCCACGCCGTCGAGCGCGCGGTTGATGGCCTGTGGAATGTGCTCACGCAGGTAGTCCACGTCGGCGTCTTCCCGCGCGCGGGGGATGGCCGCCAGGAGCTCTTCCGGGATCCGACCGGTGATGGCCGCGGCGTGCAGCGCGTCGTAGTGCTCCAGCAAGCCCAGCAACTCGTCGGCGGCGCCGCGCAGGAAGTGGACGCTGTCGCCAATGAACTGCACGGGTGTGTTGATCTCGTGTGCAATGCCCGCGGCCAGGCGTCCCACGGCCTCCAGCTTCTGCGCCTGACGGTGCTCCAGCTCGGCGCGCCGTTCCTGGGTGACGTCGCGGGCCATGGCCAGCACGTGCGCGGTGCCGGGAACGGGCGCGGTGCAGCTCCACACCAGCCAGCGGTATTCACCGTCGCCGTCCTGGAAGCGCGTCTCGAAGGAGGACCGGCTCTCGCCCTGGAGCAGGGAACGCAGCGCCCGCGCGGCGGCGTCGCAGTCCTTGGGATGCACGCGCTCCTGCAACGAGCGGCCCAGGAGCACCTGCGGCTCCAGCCCCAGCGCCGGGCCCCACGCGGAGTTCACACGCTCAAAGGTCCAGTCCTGGACGTGGAGGACGCACAGGAGATCGGCGGAGAGGGAGAAGAACTGTTCCCACTCCGCTCTCGCCGTGCGTGCGTCGGTGACGTCCTGCACCACGCCCATGATGCCGGTGATGCATCCCTCGTCGTCATGCAGCGGGCTGACCACCACGCGGAACGTGCGCCCCTCGAAGCGCGCCGGGTCCGACCACAGGTAGGTGCGCCGCTCCCCCTCCAGCGCCCGACGCCACTCCGCCTCGGTGGCCCCGCGGTCCGCGGGGGAGACCAGCTCTCCCAGGGAGCGGCCCACCACGTCCTCGACGACAACCCCGTGCCGCGTCAGCCACGCACCGTACATCCCGGTGAAGCGCATGGCGGAGTCCGCGGTGAACGCAAGGCCGTCCGCGGCGTCGGCCAGCAGGGTGAGCGTCTCGCGCGTGGTGGGACCGGGGCGACGCACGGGGACGCCCTGCGCCCTGCTCCGCGGTGCCGCATCTCCGGTGGCGCGTGTGCCGTCAGCCATGCCTCACCCCCGCGCGGGGCCGCATGGGTCGGGCGGCCCGGGAAGCGCGCGGCTTCCTCCACACCTGCACATCGTCACCGGGTGGCGGAGTCTTGAGGGGCGGATCGCCCGACGAGCACGCTCAGGAGACACGGCCCGACGAGCCCAGCACCAGCTCCGCCTTCAGCCCGGCCTCCTGGACGTGGTTGGCCACCAGGCGCAGCTGGGCGTCGTCCATGTCCAGCGCCAACGCGCTCTGCAGCACCTCCTGGGGGACCCGCTCCGAGCAGTACGCGCTGGTCAGCAGCTCATGCGCGCCGGAGACCACGCGGACCACGTGGGTGCTGGCGTGCTCCGCGCCATTCACGTCTTCCCGACGGTGATGGTCCACGCACACGCGCTGGATCTCCGGCGGCAGGCGCCAGTGGGCCAACAGGTCCGCGCCCACCCGCACGTGGACGGCCTCCAGCATGCGCAAGGTGAACGCCATGCCCAGCGGAACCGGGAGCGCCTCCTCCTGCGCCAGCTGGGCCAGGATGCGCAGCCCCACCACCTTGCCCACGTCGTGCAACAGGCCGCCCAGGAAGACCACGTCCAGGTCTCCTCGTCGGATGACCATGCTGAGCTGTCCCGCGGCAAACGCGCTGGTCAGGGCATGCCGCCACAGGTTGCCGCGGATGTTGGCGTGCTCCACCGGGCCACTTCCGTCGCCAGACGCGGCACCCACGCAGGAGAGCGCCATCACCAGCGAGTAGACCTCCCGGAAACCCAGGCGCACCACCGCGTCGCGCACGCCCACCACGGTCTCGCCACGGGAGTAGTGCGCGCTGTTGGCCAGCCGGAGCACCTGCGCGGCCACCAGCGGGTCGCGACTCACGAAGCGCACCACCTCCTGCACGGAAGTGTTGGGGTTCTGGATCAGGCCCGCGCATTGCGCCGCCAGCGGCGAGAGCGGCGGCAGGGCGCGGACGGCGTCGGGGAAACGCTCCACCACCAGCGCGTACACCGGGTCCAGCTGCGCCTCTTCCCACGGCTCCAGCGGCGGCGTCTGCGGTTTCACCGTGGCCAACCAGTCGGCGCTGAGGAGCGCGGGCCGGTCCGACCCGGAATCCGCGGGGACCACGCTCTCCTTGTGCGACCGGGCCACCAGCACGGAGACGGGACGTGCTCGCGGAGCTGGGCGCGTGGCGGCCTCCCGTCCCAGCAGGCGCCGCCAGAGACGCGTCAGCGGTCCATCCCCGGGCACTGCTGCCAACCGCTCCATTTGGCCGATCCTCCACGAGGGGCGACATCGGCACGCATCCCGGGAATCCTGAGGCGCCCCGCCTCAGCGCCGGTAACGTCCCACCTTGCGGGAGCGCGCCATCTCCTGCGCCAGCGCGTCGTGGTGGACGGTGGCGTCGGAGAGGCACTGCGCCGCCAGCGCCACCAGCTCGCCACTGCCCCGCCGAGGTCCGGTGGCGCACAGCGCGGTCAAGCGTGCAATGATTGCCGCCGCGGCCTCGGCCTCGCCGTGCTCCAGGTGGGCGCGCACCTGGCGGAGGCCGGCCGCCATCTCGTCGTGCCAGGCGCTCATCCCGCGCTCCCCAGCTTCTCCACCGCCTCTTCAAAACCCGCGGCAATGGGATTGAAGGCGCGCTCCGCCTCGTGCACGTAGCACACGTTGCGACTGGCCATGGCCAGCGTGATGCGTTGCAGGATGAACTCATACACCGCCGCCAAGCCCGCGCTCAGCTCGGGGGCGGTGCGGTGATCCAGCGTGGAGAGCAGCTCCTGGATGATGGCGGAGGACCTCTCCAGCGCGGGCGCCGCCACGCCGTGGGGACCGGACTCCAGCGCGGTGGCCGCGGCGCGCAGGTTGCGTTGCGCGGCGTGCAGCAGCATCACCAGCAAGCGCTCCCGTGACGCGGTCTGGCTCTGCGTGACGACGTAACGACGCGCGGCATTCATGACTTGTTCTCCTGGTTGGACTGGTTGACCAGGAAGTCGCTGATGCTGCGCAGCCCGCTGACCACCTTCTCCATGGCCGCGAACTGGCGCACCAGGTTCTCCTGGAACTGGTCCACCCTCAGCTGCATGCGCTCCACGTCATCCTGGAGCTGGGCGATGCGGTCCTGCATGGATTTCCTGGCGCTGACGAGGACGCCGTCGCCGGAGGCGGTGAACACGTCCACCAGCGCGTCCACGGCGTCCCCCACGCCGGTGCTGCCCTGGGTGAACACGCGGGTGACGCCGTCGGGGTCGCGCGCCAGGGCCTTCTCCAGCGTGGCGCGGTCCAGCGAGATGGTGCCGTCGCGCGCCGTCTCGATGCCCAGGTCGGCCAGGGCGCGCACGGTGCCGGTCAGCCCCGCCACGTCGCCGGAGACCAGCTTGTGGAGATGGCGCTGCACGCTGCGCACGCCCGCGTCGCCGGCCAGCGTGGTGCCGCGGTTGGTGCTGGCGGTGGTGTTCATCGCGGTGTGCACCAGCTTGGCCACCGCGTTGTACGCGTCCACGAACTTCTGCAGCGACTGCGCCGTGCCTTCCACGTCCTGCGCCAACGAGAGTGGCTCCGCGGCCGTTCCGCCCTTCTTGAGGCTGAGGGTGACGTTGGGAAGCGCGTCGGTGACCTCGTTGGTGGTGCGCTCGAACGGCATCCCGTCGATCTGGAAGGTGGCATTCACCGCCGGTTGCGTGACGGAAAGGCCCAGCGACTGGCCCGCCATCCCGGTGCTGACCTCGGAGATGGTGAGCGCGGTGGACGGGTCCTGCCCCACCGGGTGACCGGTGTTGCGGTTGACCAGCGAGAGCACGGCGCCGTTGGAGGTGGTGAGCACGGTGGCGCTGATGGGCGCGCCGGAGGCGTTGATGGCGGTGGCCACGTCGGAGAGCGCGGCGCCGTCGGAGATGGTGATGTTGTAGCTCTGCCCCTGCACGCCCAGGGTCAGCGTTCCGCCGGTCACCGCCGAGGTGGCGCTGGCAAAGGTCTGCGAGCGCGCCTTGGCGGCCACGGCCAGCGTTCCCACCGAGATGTCATACGTGCCGGCCTGCGCACCGGGCGCGGCCACGGCGGTGAAACCGGTGGCGGAGGTGGTGGCCTTGAGCGCCAGGGGACCGTGGTCGCCCAGCGCGCGTGCCGCGCTCTGCAACGCCTGCAGCTTGGAGATGAGGTCGCCCAGCGCGCTGAGCTGCGCCTCCGCCGCCTTCTGGCGACCCTTGACGAGGTCAATGGGTCGCGCTTCCAGCTTGACCAGCCCTTCAATGAGCGTGGCGGTGTCCAGCCCGGAGGCCAGCCCGCTCGCGCGGAAGGAAGCAGCCATGACCTACTCCTCAAGCGAGGCCGACGCCGTCCCTTCATCCAGGAAGGAACGGCGCCGGGCCCAGGGAACGTGCATCAACCCAGGAGCTTGAGGGCCACCTGCGGCATCTGGTTGGCCTGCGCCAGCACCGAGACACCGGCCTGCATCAGCACCTGCGCGCGGCTCATCTGGCTGGTCTCCTCCGCCACGTCCACGTCGCGGATGCGGCTGTTGGCGGCGGAGAGGTTCTCGGACGCGTTCTGGATGGTGGCCACCACGGACTGCAGCCGGTTGCCCACCGCACCGAAGGTGGCGCGGATGTCCGAGACGTCATTGATGGCGGAGTCCACCGAGGTCAGCGCCGCCTGCGCACCCGCCTTGGTGGACAGGTCAATGGACGCGGTGTCCACGCCGAGGGTGGCACTGGTGGCGTCGGCGGTGGTGACGCTGATGCGGTCATTGGCGCTGTCGCGGATGCCCACCTGGAAGTCCAGGGTGGCCGCGCCGCCGTCGAGCAGCTTGGTACCGTTGAACTCGGTCACCTGCGCAATGCGGTCCAGCTCGTTGATGAGCGCGGTGCCTTCCGACTGGATGTAGGCGCGCTCGGTGTCGGTGATGCCGTCGGAAGCGCTCTGCATGGCCAGCTCACGCAGGCGGGTCAGGATGTTGCCGGTCTCATTGAGCGCGCCTTCCGCCGTCTGGATCACCGAGATTCCGTCCCCGGCGTTGCGCGCGGCCTGGTTGAGGCTGCGCACCTGGGCCACCAGGTTGCTGCTCACGCCCAGGCCCGCGGCGTCGTCGCCGGCCTTGGTGATGCGGTAACCCGAGGACAGCTTGGAGAGCGAGGAATCCAGGCGCATCTGCGTCTGCGAGAGGTTGCGCTGTGCGTTGAGGGAGCTGACGTTGGTCTGGATGGACATGACCATGGTGGTCTCCTTGCGCCATGGCGCGTGTCCAGGATGGTCACTGGCCGCCAGGCTCCGTTGGGCTTGCCGCCCGTTCCTGCATGCTTCTCGTCACCGCCCGGGGAGCTGATAAGTGGCGCCCAGCAGGCGCAGGCGGTTTTCCATGCGCCGGATCACCAGGGAGCGCGCCCACAGGCAGGCCATGGCCGTGGTCATTCCCGGTGCGTTGGCCTGCGCGCGGACATCCAGCGCGGCGCGCTCGGTCAGGGGCCAGCGCGAGCTCACCGCCAGCGCAGCGGCGTGCCAGCCATCCCCACCGGAGAACAGCTCGCCGTCGACGTTGAGCACCAGGCCCCACGGCAGCGTTCCCCACACCTCCACACGTGTCACCAACGACGGCGGCGGCGCGGCGCGCTGGACCTGTCGGGCGGCCAGCGGGTCCGCGGTGAGCAGCAGCGCCACCGGGTTGCGAGCGTTCTGCAGCATCTCGCGCGTGGCGCGCAGGTGCAGCTCGAGAACGGACATGCGCACCGGCTCGGTCATCCACGTGCCCAGCGTGTCCCGGTAGGTGAGGCGCGCCGCTCCTTCCGCGTCGACGGAGATATGACAATGCACCGCGCTGTGATGCACCCCGGGCAGGGCCCCGGCAACCAGTCCGGCGGTCAGCGCGCCCGGGTAAGAGCGCAGCTCATCCACGACGAGCGGACGGCGTAACGCACGGCGCAGGGGCACGGCGCGAGCACCCCGCCCCGTCAAGACGTGCAGCTGCTCACCCAGCTGGAGGAGGCGTGGCGCTTCGCGCGCGTCGCCCTCGTGTTGCAGCACCTGCTTCAGCGTTGCCACCAGCGGCGAGGCCGCGGGAGACACCGCCTCCACGCTGAGCCGACGACGTCGTTCCAGGGGCGCCATCCAGCGCAGCGCGCCCGTCACGGACATGCGGTGCGCCGCGATGGGACCGGCGCGCGGGAGGTCCACGCACAACACCTCGTGCTCGGCGCCAGTGGCCTGCGCCAGGGCAAGCGAGGACGGAGCGCGCGCGTCCGCCAGACGACGCCACGGCTCGGGGAGCAGCGGGCGGATCGCGCGGTCGCCATGGCACTGCAGCACCAACCAGACCGCCCGGGCCTGCGCCTGCAGCGGCGTGAGCCCGCGCGTGAACACCGCGCCGTCGGGATGGTGCACCACCGCACGTCCCCGCACATCCCAACGCGCCTGCAGGAACCACGGCGCCTCGCCGCTCCCGACGGGAAGCTGGGACGCCAGGGTCCGCCACAGCAGTCGTGGCATGCCCCAGCCCACGCGCTCGCGGACCTCGGCGCGCGTCGCCACGCGCTCGGCCAGGGGAGGACGGCGCGCGTGAACCACGACGCTGCCGCGCAGCTCACGTCCCAACGCCAGCAGCTCCGCGGTGGTGGTGTCGCCGAGGAGCGCGCCCGGCGGCGCGAACCAGGACACGCGCGGCGCGGCGTTGCCCAGGGCCCAGCGGGCGGTGCGGTCGACGGTGGTGGACTGCCTCAGCACCTGGCGCATCAGCACCTGCTCCGCGCGACCACGCAGCGCGGCCCACGCCACCACGTCGGGATCCGCGAGCAGGACGCCGGAGAGGGCAGCACACTCCGCCAACACCGAGTCCACCCAGGCGCGTGGGCTCGAGGAGTGCGCCATCAGCGTGGCCAACCACCGGAAATCCGACGTCATCCGGCGCAGCAACGCGCGGAAGCCCACCACGTTCCAGGCGCCGGGCGCGGCCACACGCCAGGCGCTCTCCGGCACACGACCCGCCACGCACACACCATTCAGCGCCAGCTCCATCACGTCGGCGTGGGAGAGCGCGTCCACCAGCTCCAGTCGCAACGACACGCCGTGACGCGCCACCAGCGCGCGGATCGCGTCGACGCGTCGCTGCAGCGCGTCCCGCGTCCCCGGCGCCATGCCCGGATCCAACAGGAGCACCACCCGCCAGCTCCGCTCGTCGGGAAAAGCGAGGAGCGCGGAGATGCTGTTGCGGCGGAGGACCAGGCCGGGAAGCACGCGCAGGCCCCACTGCTGCAGCATTCGCAGGGAACGCTGCCGCGGAAAGAAGCCGGCAATTCCCGGCGGACGATCATCCAGGTCCGGGAGCCCCACCGCCACGCTGAGCAACGTGGCCACGCAGGACAACGCCGTCGCCACGGGCTCGCCCATGACACGGCGCTGGAGCCGCATGCGCCAACGCACCGCCGCTGCCAGCTTCCGCTCAGCGCTCGCCTGCGGGCTCGTGGAGGGACGGAAGCCGAGGTCGAGGACGGGAGACAACATGCGTCATCTCAACGTGTCCAGGAGCGTCTTGGCGAAGCTGCGCGACGTCGCCGCCAACGCCGCCTCCAGGGCGCGCTCGGCGTGGGCCAGCCGCGTGGCGGCATCAATGACATCCACCTCGCTGAGCGCGGCGCCTGCCACCACCTCCTGGTCCGACGCCACCCGCGCGGCCGCCGCCGCGGAATCCAGCAGAAGCGTGTTCGCCCCCGCCTCCGCGCGCGCCCGCGCCACCTGGTCCACGCCCGTCGCCAGGTCATCAAGCGTGCCGGAGATGGCGGCCGGGTCGTTGTTCTCCAGGGCGGCCTGGAGTGTCCGCAGCGTGTCCAGCACGTCGACACCGCCGCCGGAACCCTGGAGATACACATCCGCGCGCACGCTGGTGTTCACGTTGACACCGGGCATCACCTCCACGCTGCGCACGTTGGCGTCGCCCTGGTAGGCACCGGTGGCGTCGAACGGCGGCGCCCCGTCGGCGGTTCCACCGAAGATGTAGCGGTTGCCCACCTGGCGGTTCAGCGTCCCGATGACGTCGGAGATCAGGCCCTGCACCTCGCGCGCGGCGCCGGCGCGGTCGCCCGCCGAGTAGGTGGCGTTGGAAAGCTGCACGGCCAGCTGCTGCGCGCGGGAGACCGCGTTGGCCACGGAATCCAGCGCGGAGTCGGCCACGGAAAGCTCGTCGGCCGCGCGCTCCACGGAAGTCCGCTGCGCGTCCCAGCGCGCACCGGCCAGGCGACGCTGCACCAGGAGCCCCGTTGCCGCCGGGTCATCCCAGGGATGGGTCACGCGCATCCCGGTGCTGGCCTCACGCGTGGCGTCCTCCAGGCGCTGACGTGCCGCCATCGTGTCGCGGCGCGCGTTCTCGAAGATCATGCGATCGGTCACCCGCATGGCGCCTCCCTCACTTCAGCTCCATCAATGTGCCCAGCATCTCGTCGGCGGTCTTGATGACGCGCATCACCGCCTCGTACGCGCGCTGGGCCTGCGTCATGTGGATCAGCTCCTCGTCAATGGAAACGCCGGAGGCGGACTCGCGCAGGGCCTGCAGGTGATCGCGTTGGGCTTCACCGTGTTGACGACGGATGTCCGCGCCCTGCGCCGCCACGCCGTAGTCGGAGAGGATGCGGCCCAGGCCCTCACCCGCCTGCTGCTCGACGGAGAGCAACGCGGCGAGGTTGGCGCCGTCGCCCGTGGCACCCGAGCTGGAGGCGGCGAACGCCCGTGAGTCGGCGAGCACCGCGGGGTCAACCTGGATGCGCCGCGCCGCGCCGGCAGCGGTGGCCCCGACGGAGAAGAGGTCCCGACCCGTGCTCCCGTCGAGCCCCACGCCCCCACGGTGCACCGCGTTGAGCGCGCCACCGACGTCAAAGGCCAACGCATCCAGCGCCGCCTGTGCCTGCGCCAGCGCACCGTCGCGCGCGGCCAGCTCTCCGCCCAGCGTGCCGCCGAGCGATCCCGAGGTGAGGGTGCGCGTCTGTCCGTCGGCGGAGCGCAGCGTGATGGCCACGTGCCCACCGTTGGCGGCGTTAGGCGTGGTGCCCAGCTGCGCCGCGCGGTCCCCGCCCACCAGCGAGCCGCCCCCGGGAAGGACCATGTTGATGTTGCCGTCTCCGTCGGGAACGGCGCTGGCGCCGGTGAGCGCAGCCAGCTCGTCGCGCAGGCGCAAGCGCGCATCCAGCAGGTCATTGGGCTCGGCACCCGAGGCGCGCGCCACGCGGATGGAACGGTTCAGCTCGGCCATGGCGGCGGACGCGGCGTTGATGCTGGCCACCCGGCCCTCCGCGCTGCGGTCCAGCGCCACCCGTGCGTCGTCGAGCTCCTGCGCGGTGCGGTTGAACGCGTGGCCAAGCCCCTGCGCGGAAGCAATCACGGCGGTGCGCAGGCTGGTGTTGCCGGGATCCTGCGAGAGCTGGCGCAGCGACGAGAAGAACGCTCCCAGCGCGTCCACCATGCCACCCGCGGCGTCGGGATCCAGCGCGGCCACCGAGCGCAGCGCCTCCGCTTCCGCCGACGAGCTGGCCGCCGCGGCCAAAGCTCCGGGGATCTGTGCTTCCAGGAAACGGTCGCGCGCCTGGGCAATGGTGAGCAGCTCCACGCCACGTCCCACGAACGCGCCCCCCACCAGCTCCGACGGGATGACGGCGGAAAGCGCCTCACGCTGGCGCGCGTAGCCGGGGGTGTTGGCGTTCTGCAGGTTGTGGCTGGCGGTGGCGGATGCCGCGCTGTGCGCACCCAGGCTCATCCCGCTCTGCGCCAACAAACCCAGGAGGCTGCTCATGGGATCTCCTCAGGCGCGACGTCGGAGGGCGGAGGGCACCGACGTGGGCAGCGCGCGTCCCTGCCGGGTGTAGGCCGCCGGTGGCGGGGCCAGCGCGCCCACGTACTGCCGCACCAGCCGCAACGCCGACGAGGCCAGCGCGTGATGTTGTGCATCTGCCTGATGCAGTCGTCGCGCCAGGGCGCGCGTGCGGGCGAGCGCTGCGGTCACCTCGGGAGACGCGCGCTCCTCGGCGGACAGCGTGTCCAGCGCCTCCTGCAGCGCGCGCTGCAGCGCCGTGACATTTTCCTGACGCTGCGTGCGCTCCGCGGCCAGCGCGTGCAACCCCGGTGCGTCCATCCGGCCCAGCAGCGCGGGCCAACGCTGCACCGCTTCCAGCTCCCGGCGCAGCTCGCCCTCCAGTGCATCCAGGCATTCCCGAGCGTGGCCCGCGAGCATGGTGTTCTCCTTCACGGAATCAGCAGTGTGCGCAGCCGGGCATTGATCTCCGCGGCTTCCAGGATCTGGTCGGCAATGCGGCCGGGGTCCGGCTTGTAGGTCCCGCGCTCCACCGCGGCGCGAATCTCCTGCAGACGGGCGCTGCGGGCGGCGTCGGCGGCGGCGCGAGCATTTGCAATGGAGATGGCCACCTGGGCGGCCGGTGGCGCCGTCGTCTCGGTCTTCTGCGGCGGGCCACGGCTCTCCACCGGGGTTTCCGGGCGCAGCGCTCCGACTTCGGTTGTTTCCTTGATGCGCATGGCATCACCTCCGGAAGTCAACGCTTCCCTGCAACCAGCTCTTCGGCACGGGTCCGGTAGGCGATAAGCGCACGCCCCGGATCCACCGGTCGCCCCGCCACGCGGACCTCCAGGTGCAGGTGCGGCCCGGTGGCGCGCCCCGTCTGTCCCACCCGTCCCAGCTGCTCCCCCCGACGCACCGCCTGCCCGGCGCGCACCGTCACCTCTTCCGCATGTGCGTACAAGGTGTGCGTGCCATCCGGGTGGGACACTTCCACGAAATTGCCGTAACCCTCGTCCCGTCCCACCCGCGTCACGATTCCGTCGCTGGCGGTGTGGAACGGGCTGCCGGTGGGCGCCGCCAGGTCCCAGCCGTGGTGCTCCGACGCCTGGCCCGTCAGCGGGTCGGCACGCGGGCCAAATCCGCTGGTCAACCCCGTCGACGCTGGCAGCACCGCACCACCCGCGCGTGTTCCGGGTCGCTCCATGATTCCCAGTCCGCCGTTCTGCGCCAGGGCCTGCGCCAACGCGTCGACGAACATGTCCGCGTACAGCGTTCCCGACGAGCCGGTGCCGAACGCGCCGCTGGTGCGCAGCAGCTGTTTCACCAGTGCTTCCTCGAGCATGGCGTTGGGACCGCCGGCGGGGATGACGGGTTGGCTCATAGGACCTCCAGCTCGGCGTCGAGCGCACCCGCGGCCTTGATGGCTTGCAGGATGGAGATGAGGTCGCGCGGCGTGACACCCAGTGCGTTGAGGGCCTGCACCAGCTCCTGCACCGTGGCCGTGGCGGGAAGTGCCACCACCGCGTTGCGCTCCTCGCGCGCGTCCACCTGGTCCTGCTGCGCGGCCACCGTCTTTCCGCTCGAGAACGGACCCGGTTGCGAGATGACGGGACGGGACGCCACGGTGACCTGCAGCCCACCGTGCGCAATGGCCACCGCGCGGATGCGCACGCCCTCCCCCGCCACGACGGTACCGGTGCGCTCGCTGATGACCACGCGCGCACGTCGATCCGGCTCCACCTCCAACTGCTCCAGGCGCGAGATGAACGCCACGGTCTGACCGACGTGTTCCGGCGGGAAGCGCACCTCCACCGCGGCAGCGTCGAGGGCGGTGGCCACGTTCATGCCCTGGCTCTCATTGATGGCGCGGGCCACGCGTTCCGCGGTGGTGAAGTCGGGCTTCTTGAGATCCAGCACCAGCGGAGCGCCTTCCAGCGCGGGCATCACCGCTTTCTCGACGACGCCACCGCCGGGAATGTGTCCCGTGGTTGCCTGGTTCTTGCGCACCGCGCCGCCGGGCGTGGAAGCGTCAAACCCGCCCACCTGCACCGGTCCCTGCGAGAGCGCGTACACGTTTCCGTCGGGACCCTGCAGCGGGGTGAGGAGCAGCACGCCGCCGGAGAGGGAGCGCGCGTTGCCCAGGGAGGAGACGTGCACGTCGATGCTCGAGCCGGGGCGCATGAACGCGGGCAGCCGCGCGGTGACCATGACGGCCGCCACGTTGCGCATGCGGATGTCCTGCGGACTCACCCGCACGCCCAGGCGGCCCAGCATGCCGCTGAGGGATTGCACGGTGAAGAGCACCTGCTCGGAGTCGCCCGTTCCGGAAAGCCCGACGACAAGCCCGTATCCCAGCAGCATGTTGTCGCGCACCCCGCGAACGTCCGCCAGCTCCTTGAGCCGCGCGCCCGCGTGTCCCGTCGTCGGGAGCAGGGCCAGCAGCAAGGTGAGCAACAGGTTGCGTCGCCACATGGCGTCCTCCTCTCAGAAGGGCGAGAGCCAGGAGATGAACCGGCTGAACCAGCCCTGCTCCTGCGCGTCGCTCATGCGACCACGCCCCACGAACTCGATCTCCGCGTCGGCAACCTGCGAGCTGCGGATGGTGTTGTCCTGCTCGATGTCGATGGGACGGATCACGCCCGAGACGTAGAAGTGGTGCTCCTCGTTGTTGACCAGGATGACGCGGTGTCCCTCGACGAAGAGGTTGCCATTGGGCAGCACGCGTCGGACCACCACGGGCACGGTGGCCACAAAGCGCTCACTGCGGCCGGTGGCACCCTTTCCCTCGAAGGACATGTCGTGCTGGCCATCCATGCGCGACTCCCGCGGCAGGTCCAGGGCGGGATTGGGATTGATGAAGCGGTCCAGGAACGGCAATGCGTTGAGCACCGAGCTGACCGACGAGCGCTTGCCCAGCTCCGTGTCCGCCCGACGCTGCGCATCCGCCTCTTCCACCACCTTGACGATGACGATGTCGTTCTCCCGGAACGCGCGCGCGTCGGTGTACAAGGAGCCGGTGCTGCCGGGCTTGAGCAGGCTTCCCTCCGAGGCCGTCTCACCCGACGGTGGCGGCGGCGGTGGCGGGTAGGCCCGCTCCTTGGGCGTGTAGGGAGCAATATGGGCCGGACCACAGCCCATCACCACGGCAAACATCCATCCCCACCACCAACGCGTGCTCATGGCACCTCCACCACCAGCTCGCCCTCGCGCATGCGTCCTTCCACGCGACGACCGCCGGGGAGCTGCGCGCAGATCCACGGACCGGCGCACGGCGTGACTCGACCCACCTGGGCAATCCGGACCGCGCCCACCTGCGCCACCACGCGCACCGACTCACCCGCCGCGGGACCCACGGCACGCACGTGTTTCTCCTCGACGACGACGCCAACCCCCAGCGCGCGCGCGGCCACCTGCGGAGGCGCCTCGCTCAACCAGGGTTGCATGCCCGGACGGAGCTCTCGTTCCTTGCGCGTGACGCGTCCCTCCATCCGCCCCCCGGCCTCGACGGGCGCAGTGCTCACCCACACCGGTGCAAACACCTTCACCACTGCCGTGGCCACGCCGCGACAACCCGCTCCCTCCACGACGAGCGACACCCTTCCCGACGTGCGCAGCGGCGCCTGCGGGTTGACGCGCTCCGGCGCGCATCCACGCGGGAGATGCCACCGCACCGACGACACCTCCACGCGGCTTCCCACCACCTCGGCCCTGGACCGCAGCGTCTCCACGACGAGCGCACGCGCAGGGTCCGGCGCACCGGCAGCTCCCGCCGACCACACGAACACGAGAAGGGCGAGCGCGCGCGTCATGGCATCACCGCAGGTTCGTCAGCTTCTGCAGCATCTGGTCGGTGGTCTGGATGACCTTGGAGCTCATCTCGAACGCGCGCTGCGTGACGATCATGTCGATCATCTCGGTGGCCGCCTCGACGTTGGAGCCTTCCAGGTAGCCCTGCGCCAGCGCGCCGGTGCCGTCTTCACCGGGGCGCACGCGTTGGGGCTCGCCGCTGGCCTCGGTGGCGCGCAGCAGGTTGTTGCCCATGCTCTCCAGGCCGCCGGGATTGGTGAACGTCACCAGCTCCAGCACCCCCAGCTGCACCGGCTCGCCGCGGCCCGGCACCTGCGCCTGCACGACGCCATCCGGCTTGATGGCCACGGACAGCGCCTCCTGCGGCACCGTGATGCCGGGCTCCACCAGGTCCCCGTGCGCGGTCACCAGCCGGCCCGTGGCGTCGACGCGGAAGTTGCCCGCGCGGGTGAAGGCCGCATCGCCATTGGGTCGCTGCACAGCGAAGAAGCCGTTGCCCTCAATGGACACGTCGAGCGGATTGTTGGTGGCCACCATGTCGCCCTGGGCCAGGAAGCGTGTCGTCGAGCTGAGGCGCGTTCCCAGCCCCACCTCCAGCGGCGTGGGTGAACCACCGTTGCCGGCTTGCGGGCCGGTGGCGGGCCGGATGGTCTCCGAGAGCAGGTCCTCGAAATCCGCACGACCTTTCTTGAAACCGGTGGTGCTCGCGTTGGCCAGGTTGTGCGCGGTGATGTCCAGGCGGAGCTGCTGGGCCTGCATGCCGGTGGCGGCGGTGTAGAGGGAGCGGAGCATGGAACGGTTCCTTTCTCGTCGTGATCAACCGCGGACGCGGCCCAGCTCCACCGCCTGCGAATCCATCTTGCGGTAGGTCTGGATGGCCTGGATGGCGTTGTCGAAGTGACGTTGCACCGCCACGAGCTGCACCGCGGCGTCGAGCATGTTGCCGTTGCCCATCTCCAGCTCACCCACGCGGAGGCGCGTTTCGCCCTGCGGCACGGCCTTGCCCTGCGGCAGCAGGAGGCTGGGGCCCACGCGCTGCAGCTCTCCTTCGAGCTTGAACAGGGAGATGCTGTCGACGACGCTGCCCGCGACGACGACCTCACCGTTTTCCCGGATGGTGGGCGCGGCCCCCGGTGGCACCAGGATGGGCCCGCCGCTGGCGCCGAGCAGCGGATGCCCCGCCGCGGAGAGCATGCCACTCGCGTCGACGGAGAGGCGGCCCGCGCGCGTGAAGCCGCGTTGTCCGCCCGGCATGGAGACCGCCAGGAAGAGGTCCCCTTCCGGCACCACGTCCAGGGGATTTCCGCTGATGACCGTGGTGCCCTCTCGTCGGTCCACGTTGGTGGAGGAGGCGACGACGTACGGCGCCTGCGAGGATCCGTCGCCGACCATGTAGGTCTCGAACGTGGGCGTGGTGGCCTTGAAGCCCGGTGTCTGTGCGTTGGCCAGGTTGTCGGCCACGGCCTCGAGTTGTTGGGCCCGTGCCGTTGCCGCCGTCATGCCCACGTACAAGCCGTCCGTCATGGGAGCCTCCAGGGGGTGCGGAGAGCAAGGCCCGCGCCAGCGGTTCCTCGAGGGAGACGGGCTTGTGCCGGGTCAAAGCGCTGTCACGCGACGGAAACGTGGCACCGCGGGATCACGCCCTCAGGTTCCGCCAGGGGTGTGCCGAAAACGAGGACATGGCGACCGAGAGTGCATTGGCAAAGGTGGTGTGGTTGCGCAACGTGGAGGAGGAGCGCGCGCGTCGGATGGTGGCGCGCGCCTTGGACGCCGTGCGTGAGCACCACGCGTCCGTCCATGAGCTCACCGCGCAGGCCGCGCACCGTCCCGCGCTGGAGGATGCGTCTCTGGCCCAGCTCGCCGACGTGGCGTCGCTGCACCTGCGTCATCGCATCCAGGCAGCCAACGCCAGGCTCAATGAGGCCGAGGAGAAGCTCCGTGCCGCGCAGCACGGTCATCTCCACGCCGTCACGCGCCTGCGCGCGGTGGAGCACGTCTACTCGCTGGAAGAGGAGCGGGAACAGCGGGAGCTCGCGCGTCGGGAGCAGCGGCAGATGGATGAAGCAGCCCTGATGCTGCGCGCGCGTCGCGGCTGATCCCTTGCTCAGCGAGTACCGTCGGCACCACACGCGCTTGGAGCGCCGCTCGGCTTGGTTCAGACGCTTGAGCAGGTGGCCAGACGTGCTTCACTCGCGGAGAAGCTCCGCTGAAGCCGGGAGAACCGAATCCAAAGCGGTATTTCAGACCGCACTCCCAAAGGTGCGGGCGCCGCTCGGACCGCTTTTCCGTCGGATGCCCGCACCGCGGATGCACGTGGGGAAATGCTGCGTGCCGGCCAAGGTGACCAACGACACGCGCGCGCCCGGCACTCTGGGAGTGCGGTCTGAAATACCGCTTTGGATTCGGTTCTCCCGGCTTCAACGGAGCTTCTCGACGAGTGATAGACCCCTGGCCACCTGCTTACAGGTGCCCGGTGTGGGAGCTTCCCGCGCGCTCATCCTTCCAGGCGCTTACGGATCTCCTGGATGGCCTGCGCGTGCAGCTGACAGACACGCGGCTCGCTGACCTTCAGGATCTCCGCAATCTCGCGGTAGGTCAGGGACTCCACGTAGTGGAGCGAGATGACGAGTTGCAGCCGTTCCGGGAGCAGCGCCACCGCCTCCCGCATCCGCCCGCGCAACTGCGCGTTGCTTACCAGCTCGTCGGCGGAAGTGATGTTGGCGGCGGGATCCTCGGCCAGCTCCAGCGGTACGTGTGGCTGCTGCAGCATCTCCACGTCGCCCACATCCTCCGGGTCGACGCCCAGTTCCTCGCCCACCTCCTCCCGCGTGGGCTCGCGCGAGAGCTGCTGTCCCAGACGACGACGCGCCGCCTGGATGGATGCGCCGCTGGCGCGCAGCCTTCGTGGCAGGTGGTCCTGGCGGCGCACCTCGTCGAGCATGGCGCCCCGCACGCGGTGTTCCGCGAACGTCTCGAAGCGCGCGCCGCGGGAGGGATCAAAGCGTGACGCCGCCGCCACCAGGGCCGCCGCGCCCGCTGCCCAGAGGTCATCAAACCGGTCCATGGCCCCCAGGCGCAGCGCCAACCGTCGCGCGCAACCGTCAATCACCGCGGAGTGACGACGGATCAGCTCCTTGGCGTCCGGCTGTGGTGGTGCGGAATAGCTCTGCACGGCGCGGTGCATGGCTCACCCCTGTGCCGCCGCCTGCGACTCACGCATCACGCGCTGCCACAGGAACTTCAGGCCGCCGTCGAGGATCGTGGACGTGGTGTTCTCGAAGAGACGCGCGTGGACGTGCGCCAGCGCGCGCGAGGCCGGCGACTGCGGGAAGATGTCCACCACCGGGCGCTGGCTCATCACGGCGCGGTGGATGTTCTCGTCGCGCGGGACGTAGCCCACGTAGCTCACGCGCGCGTTGAGGAAGCGGTTGGTGACGTTCACCAGCTTCTCGAAGATGCCCCGCGCCACGGCGTCATTGGGGGCGGGATTGATGACCACGTTGAACTGCCGCACACCCGCCTGCTGGGAGAGCACCTTCACCGTGGCGTACGCATCCGTGAGCGAGGTGGGCTCCGGCGACACCACCAGCAGCACCTCCTGGCTGGCGCCGGCAAAGAACAGCACGTTGTCACCAATGCCGCTGCCGGTGTCGACAATGACGACGTCAAACAGGTCCTCCAGCGGGTCCAGCGCGCTGATGAGCCGCAGCTTCTGGGCTTCATCCAGGCGCGTGAGCCGCTGCACGCCGGTGCCGGCGGAGAGGATCTTGATGCCGCGCGGTCCGTCGCACAGCACCTGGTCCATGGGGATCTGGCGGTCCAGGAGGTCACCCATGTGGTAGCGCGGGTGGACGTCAAAGATGATCTCCACGTTGGCCAGACCCAGGTCCGCGTCCAGCAGCAGCACGCGCTGCCCGTTGATGGCGCACAACGCGGCCAGGTTGCAGGACATGGTGGTCTTGCCCACGCCACCCTTCCCGCTGGTGGTGGCAATGACGCGGAGTCGGTTGGGGCGCGGCGTGGGCGTGGATTCAGTCTCGAGCATGGGGTGCTCCTGGGATGCGGCTGCGCAGGTCAGCCGATGATGCGGGGGAGGAACTTCTCGGCGGTGGCGGCGTGCAGGTCCTCGGGGATGGATTGTCCGTCGGTGAGCGCCACCAGCGGCTGTGCGGGTGAGAGGTCGGTGGCCAGCACGCAGCCCGGCGCCACCGCTTCATCCAGCTTGGTGACGACGATCCCGTGGGGATCCAGCGCGCGGTAGCGACGGGCGCACGCCGCCACATCCCGTGTCCCGTTGGTGGCGCTGACGGTGAGGTACATCTCCATGGCGTCGACGGAGCGCAGCAGCTCGGCCTGGCGCAGGATGGCGTCCTCCTCGGAGCGGCCCGCGGTGTCCACGAGCACCAGCTGGCAACCGCGCAACCGCGCCGCGGCGCTGCACAGCTCCTCACGCGTCCGCGCCACCAACGTGGGGACGCCGAGGATCTCCCCGTACTTCGCCAGCTGCTGCCAGGCGCCCACCCGCCACGTATCGACACTGATCAGGCCAACCTTGAGCCGCCCATCCAACATGGCGCGCGCCGCCATCTTGGCCACGGTGGTGGTCTTGCCCACCCCGGTGGGTCCCACCAGCGCCATGATGCGGCGGTTGGCGTCGAGCCACGGCGCGGGCGCGCAGTGGAGGCGGGAATGGAGGAACTGCCGCGCGCCTTCCTGCAGCACATGGGGTCCCGGCCAGGGATCGCGGTCGCGACCGGCCAGGACCGCGGCGTGGGCCACGTCGTCGGGGACGCCCTGCTCGGTGAGGGTGCGCCACAACGTGCGCGCGTGCGCGGGCCAGCCGGCCTCCGGCCACACGTCGCCACCACGGGAATTGCCCTCACCGGGCCAGCTGGTGGGCGCGCTGCTCGCGGCCTGGCGGTACGCGCGCGTCACCGTGGCGGGCGGCGGCGCGATCTGCGGTGTGTCGACGTGGAGCGCGGCGGTGATCTCCACCTCCGGCGGCTGGAACAGGCCCGACTTCACCTCTCTCGTCGAGAGGATCACCGCCTGCGCGCCGAGGGCGGCCTTGACCGCCTGCAGCGCACTGCGCGCGTCGCTGGCTCGGAAGGTCCTGACCGATGTCTGCATCACGCATCTCCCGCGTTCTCACCGCACCACCCAGGAGCAAGACGCAGGCCAGCCATTCCACGTCGGGAACGTGACCTCAGCGCAGTGCGAGCTCCGGCTCGAGGACGGCGGCGGGATCCAGCGCGGTGCCGGGCAGCAGCTCACGCGCGCAGATGACCCACAGCTCACTGTGGAAACGCGCGGCGAACTCGAAGAACGGCCGGCGCAGGTCGGCGGGCGCCAGCACCACGGTGGGCAGTCCCTGCGCGGCGAGCTGCGCCGAGGCACGCTCAAGCTGGGCCAGGAGCGAGCGCGCGGTCTCCACGTCCGGCGCCAGCGTCAATTCTCCGTCGGCGGCCACCAGGGACCCTCGCAATGACTCCTCCACCTTGCGGGAGAGCGTCAGGACCTTGATCCGGCCACTGTCATTTTTGAGTCGCGAGGTGATCTGGCGCGCGAGGCGACGACGGGTGTGCTCCACCAGGTGCGCGGGGTCCTTGCTCTTCACTGCCGCGTCGGCCACCGCCTCCAGGATGGTGCGGAAGTCACGCACACTGATGCCTTCCCGCAACAGGCCACGCACCACCGCCACCAGCTCGCCCAACGTGACGACGGAGGGCACGGTGGCCTCGACGAGCTTGGGGGCCTCCCGTGAGCACTGCGCCACCAGCTCCTGCACCTCCTGCCGACCCACCAGCTCGTGCGCGTTGTGACGCAGCAGCTCACCCAGGTGCGTGGTGAGGACGGAAGCGGGGTCCACCACCGTCAACCCCTTGGCTTCCGCCGCGACACGCTGTTGACGCGTGATCCACCGCGCGGGCAGGCCAAACGCGGGCTCCACCGCCGCAATCCCGTCGATGTCCGGAGCGCCCGCACCGCCGTCGAGCGCCATGAGCCGGTCGGCATGCACCACGCCACGCCCCAGCTCCTGGCCACGCAAGAGCACGCGGTAGGTGGTGGAATCCAGCGCCAGGTTGTCCTTGAGATGCACCGACGGCAGCACCACGCCGGTCTCCTGCGCCACCTGCTTGCGCAACGACGTGATGCGGCCGGGCAGCTCACCGCCCCGGTCGACGTCGATGAGCGAGAGCAGGCCCGCGCCCACCTGCACCTCCAGCGTGTCCAGCGCGAGCAGGTCCTGGATGCGTTCCGGTTCATCCTTGCCGCGCGCCGCGCGCGCCTCGGCCTGCACCGCGGCGGCCTTGTCGGCGGGCGTGCGACGTGCGGCAAGCAGCGCGGCACCGGCGAGCCCCGCGAAGGCGAGCAGCGGCATCCCCGGCAACAGCCCCATGCCCAGCAGCACCGCGGCGGTGCTCTGCATGACCTGCGGCTCACCCAGCACCTGTCGTCCCACCTGCACGCCGAGCCCGGTGCGCTCACCACTCCGCGTGGTGACAATGCCGGCGGCGGTGGAGATGAGCAGCGCGGGAATCTGGGAGACCAGCCCGTCGCCAATGGTGAGGATGGTGTAGGTGGCGGAGGCCTGCGCCAGGGAGAGATGGTCGCGCAGCAATCCCGCGGCGAGGCCACCGACGATGTTGATGGCGGTGATGATGAGGCCCGCCACGGCGTCGCCACGCACGAACTTGCTGGCGCCATCCATGGCACCAAAGAACTCCGCCTCCTGCTCCAGCGTCGTGCGCCGCTCGCGCGCCTGCTGCTCGTTGATGATGCCGGCGGCCAGGTCCGCGTCGATGGCCATCTGCTTGCCGGGCATGGCGTCCAGCGTGAAGCGCGCCGCCACCTCGGAGATGCGGTTGGAGCCCTTGGTGATCACCGTGAAGTTCACGACGATGAGGATGAGGAACACCACCAACCCCACCACCAGGCTCCCCCCCACCGCGAACTTTCCGAACGTGGCGATGACGGCGCCCGCGGACTCCACGCCCTGGCTGCCGTGGCTGAGGATGAGTCGCGTGGTGGCGACGTTGAGGCCCAACCGGAACAACGTGACGATGAGGAGCAGCGTGGGAAACGCGGAGAACTCCAGCGGCTGCCGCACGCGCAGCGCCACCAGCAGGATCACCACCGCCACGCCGATGTTGAGCGCCAGCAGCACGTCGAGCGCCGCGGGTGGGACGGGCAGGACCAGGATGGCCAGCACCGCGAGCACACACGCGGCCACCACCTGCTCGGCGCGCGTGCTGCTGCCAGCGGGAACGGGTGCGGTCACTTACGTCCGCCTCCTGCCGCCGACGCGGTAGACGAACGCCAGCACCGCGGCCACGGCCTTGTAGGTATCCGCCGGGATCTGCTGCCCGACCTTCACGCGCTTGTGCAGCAGCCGCGCCAATGGAATGTCCTGCACAATCGGCACACCGTTCTCACGCGCCAGGTTGCGGATGTGTTCGGCCAACGCGCCCTTGCCCTTGGCGGTGACGCGCGGGGCCTTGTCCTTCTGCCGGTCGTAACGGATGGCCACGGCAATGTGGGTGGGGTTGACCACCACCGCGTCGGCCTTGGGGACCTCCTGGCGCGCGCGGTTGGCGGCCAGCTCGCGGTGACGACGTCGTCGACGAGAGCGCAGCAGCGGGTCGCCCTCATCTTCCTTGAGCTCACGCTTGACCTCCTCCTTGGTCATGCGCAGCTTCTGCAGGAACCGACGACGGACCAGCAGCCAGTCCAGCAGCCCCAGCACCGCCATCGCCGCCACCGTGGGCAGCAGCATCTTGCGCGCCACGTCGCCCAGGACGGAGAGCTGCGCATCCAGGGTGGCGCCGGAAGCCGCGAGCAGCGTGGCAAGCTCCTGTCGCGCCACGAGCCAGACCACCGCCACCAGCGTCAACGCCTTGGCGGTGTGCGCACCCAGGTCCACCCACGCCTCCCGCGTCACCAAACGCGTCACGCGTTGCATGCTGAAGATGCGCTCAGGCTTGAACCCCGCCAGGTCCAACCACAAACCGCCGCGTGTCTGCGCCACGGTGGCCGCCACCGCCGTCAAGGCAATGGCCCCCACGACGAGGACCCCCAGCATCACCGGGCGCGCCAACGCCTCGACGGGAAACGCGGCGCGCCGCGGCAGCGCATGCATGGCCTCGGAGAACGTGTTGCGCAGCTCACCGGTGAGCGTCGGGCCCACCATGAGCAACACACCGGCCGCACCCGCCGCGCCTGCCGCCGCCACCACGTCACGGGAGAGCGCGAGCTGTCCTTCGTCGTAGGCGCGCTGGATGGCGCGTGCGGTGGGTTCTTCTGTTTTGTCCTCGGACTCGGACATGCCCGTGCGCGGAGCAAGAGCATTGCCAACGTCTCAACGCGCCACCACCGCCACGGCCGCGTGCGCCGCCGCGGCGGCAATCTCCGGCGCGGTGACGTACAGGACGCCACCGCCGCAGAGGATGGTCACCGAGAAGCCCAGGCTGGAGAGGTTGAGCTGCGCGGCAGTGCGTCCGACGAGACCTAGGAAGATGTGCGCCAGCGTCAGCGCCGTCAGCATGGGGAACGCCAGTCGGATGCCCATGGCCAGGGAGTGCGCGGACAGCTCCAACGCGTGAGCCGCCTCCTGTCTGACGTCGAGCGCGCCGCCCGGCGGATGGGATTGCACGGACAACACCAGCCAGGTTGCCAGCTCACGGTGCAACCCCAGCGCCACGCCCACGCCGAGCGCAGCCATTCCCAACAACTCCCCAATCGCGGTGGACTCCGCGCCGGAGCCCGGGCTCACCATGGCGCCGTAGCTCATCCCCATGGCCGCCGCGACGAGTTGACCGGCCACCTGCGCCGCTTCCAGCGCCATGCGCGCGCAGAAACCGGTGAGCGCTCCCAGCGCCGTGTCCCGCGCCGCGGCAACCCACAAGGGAGTCGCCGGGTCCAGCGCCCCCGGTGTTGCCGACGTGAACATGGCCAGCGCCAGCATCAACCCGACGCACAGTCGCACCGTGCCCGGAACCGTGCGCGCCGAGAGGATGGGCGCGGTGAGCACCAGGCCCAGCGCGCGCATGACGCACAACAGCAGCCACACCAGTGACGACGGAAGCGGCTCCATGCCTCACCGCGCTGCGTTGGGCAGCATCTGGATGCACCCCAGGAGGAACGCCGCCATCCGCTCGAGCATCCACGGTCCCAGCAACAGGACCACGCCGCCACCGGCAATCAGTCGCGGCACGAATCCCACCGCGGGGTCATTGATCTGCGTGACTGCCTGGAAGATGCCCACCGCAAACCCCACGACGAGCAGCACGCTCATGATCGGCGCGCCCGTGCTCAGCATCATGTCCAGACCTTCCCGCACCAGGTTGCCCATGGAGCGCCTCCTCTCAGCCGAAGCTCTGCGCCAGCGCCGTGATGATGAGGCGCCAACCGTCCGCCATCAGGAACACCGCGATCTTCAGCGGCAACGAGACCACCATGGGGGGCACCATCATCATGCCCAGCGCCATCAACACCGACGAGACGAGCAGGTCCACCAGCAGCAGCGGGATGAAGATGTACAGGCCCATCTGGAACGCGGTGGTCAGCTCCGAGATCATGAACGCCGGCGCGGCGATCTTGAGTGGAATCTCGTCGTGACGGCTGGGGCGCGGAGTGTTGGAGACCTCGTAGAAGACGCGCAGGTCCTCCTCCCGCGTGTGTGAGAGCAGGAAGGCGCGAATCACCTCTCCCGCCTCGTTCGCGGCCTGGGTGTGCGTGATCTTGTCGTCGAGGAATGGCGACAGCGCGCGGTCATTGAGCTCGGTGAGTGTGGGCCCCATGACGAACATGGTGAGGAACAACGAGAGGCCGATCAGCACCTGGTTCGGCGGGAGCTGCGGGGTTCCCAGCGCCTGTCGCAGGAAGGAGAGGACGATGATGATGCGCGTGAACGACGTGAGGCAGATGAGCGCCGCCGACGCGAACGAGAGCACCGTCAGCAGGAGGAACAGCTTCACCGTGGTGCTGGTTCCCTGCGCGAGCAGTCCCAGCATCGGCTCGATCTGTCCCTGCGCGGCACCCATGGCTCATCCCGTCGTCGCGGTGCGGCCCGCGGCCAGCTTGCGTCGGAGCGCCTGGTCCTCGTCGGACTCCGCGAGGAGGTCATCAAAGCTGGGGACGTCCCGGCCAGCCAGCAACGACTCCAGCGGCGAAGACTCCTTCTTTGTCGTCGGAGGAACGTCCTTGGCGTCCACGCTGGTGAGCAGCTGGATGCCGGCTTCACTGTTGGAGAGCACCAGCGTCTGTCCCGCCACGCGCGCCACCATGATGGACCGACGCGGCCCCAGGGCGTGCGTCTGCAGCACCTCCACCATCTGCCCTTCCTGACGACGACGTCGCGCGAGCAGGAATCCCACGGCGCCCAGGCCCAGCAACGCCGCCATGCCCAGGCCCGGTCCCGGTGCCAGCGCGCTGCGCTCGGACAGCGGTGTCATCGGCTTCATCGCGGGTGCTGGGTGCTGTGGTGCGGGAGGCGCGGGCGGTGCCAGCTCGACCGGCGCGGGCGGTGCGCGGGTGGCTGTCGTCGTCACCGTGGGTGCGGGGGCGGACGGCGCGGCGCGTTCCTCGACGGGTGCTTCCGCGGTGGAACAGCTGGCGCGCGCCTCTAGGCCGATGCTCGTCCGACGGAGATGCACCGCACGCGCGCAGGTCACGCCGCCCACCAGCGGCACCTGCAGGTCCACCTGGTTGTTGCGCTGCTGGGCCCACACCGACCAGCCCTCGTCGGAAAAGGCGCGGTTGCGACGAACGCGCGCTCCGTCCAGCGTCACCTTCAGCATGTGTCCGTCGACACGGGCCCGCGCGTCGGACAGCTCCAGGGGTCCACTGGTGCGGATCCACAACGAGAGGCGTCCGTCCTTCAGCTCGGCACGCGCGTCCTGCACGGTGATGGACGGGACGTCGGCGCCGGTGTCGGAGACCAGCAGCGCGGCAACCAGCCAGGGAAACGTGGACGTCATGGTTCCTCCTTCAGCGCAGGCGCGCCAGCCGCTCCGCGGGGCTGACAATGTCCGTGATGCGCACCCCGAACTGGTCATTGACGACGACAGCTTCACCGCGCGCCACCAGCCGGCCGTTCACCAGGATGTCCAGCGGCTCGCTGGGATCCTTGTCCAGCTCCACCACCGAGCCCGGCCCCAACGAGAGCAGCTCACGAATGGCCAGCCGCGAACGCCCCAGCTCGACGGAGACCTCCAGCGGCACGTCCATCAGCATCTCCAGCCGCTGCGGAGAGACGGTGGTGGCCGCGCCCGGCTCGGTGGGCTCATGCGCCAGGGCGCCGGGGTTTGGTGACGGAGGAGTGGTCATGGTTGGCCTCGTGTCATGCGGCTGTCGCGCGGGGTGCGGTCTGCTCGGTGATCACGTTGTTTGCCACCGGCGTGCCAGCGTCGTCGCGCGGCAGGTCCGTGGGCGCGTCTTGCTGGATGGCAAATGCCATGCGGCCATGCTGCACCGTGGGCTCGCCCAGGAACTTCTGTCGTCCCTGCACCCGCAGGCCCAGCTTGCCACCCTCGTAGGTATCCAGCGTGAGCACGTCGCCAACGCGCAGCTCCATCATGCGGGAGACGTTCAGGCGCGCGCGCCCCAGCTCCGCCACCAGCAGCACCTCCACCGCCTGCAGCTCCGTGGCCAGCGCCTGCACGAAGCGCTGGTTGCTCCCGGCGCCGGAGCGCGGCGGAGAGCTGAGCTGCTTCTTCACCGCCTCGACGCTGGCGTAGGGCAGCCCCAGCTGCAGCGTGCCATTGAGCGCTCCGCCGATGTCCAGCTCCAGGGTGGAGAGGATGGCCACGTCGTTGGGCGCGGCAATCACGGCGAGACGGGGGTCGGACTCAAAGCGCACCACGTCGGGCTTGAGCGCCAGGATGGGTCCCCACGCCGCCTCCATGGCGTCGGTGAGCAGGGTAAGCAACCGCCGCAGCACCTGCTTCTCCACCGCGGTCAGCTCACGACGCACCGGCGGGGTGGCGCCGTCGGGACGCAGCCGCTTGTCGCCCAGCGCGCCCACCAGCAGCGCACGTGTCAGGTTCGCGTCCAGCACCGCCAACGCCATGCCGTGCCCCGAGCCCAGCGTCAGCACCGCGACGGTGGCCGGCGGCGCGAGCAGCGCGTTGAAGTCGGCAAACTTGAGCAGTGAGGCGGGCTGCGCGGAGGCGCGGACCTGCGTGCGCAGACGGCCCTGCAGGCCCACCGCCAGGCGCGAAGCCACGACGTCATTGATGGCATCCAGCGTGGGCATCTGGCCGCGGATGATGCGGTCCTGGCTGGTGAGGTCGTACGACACCACCTTGCCGCGCTCCGCGGTCTCCGGCTCGGGCTGCGGCCCGGAGCGGATGGCCTGCATCAACGCGTCGATCTCGTTGGGATTGAGCGTGGGCGACATGGGCGCTCCGTCACTGCACCACGAAGTCGGTCATGTAGAGCGCACGCACGCTGCGGGGCGGCACGATCTCGTCCAGGCGCTTGAGCAGCTCCGCCTTGGTGGCCTCCAGCTGCGTCATGCCCTGCACCTGCTCCAGCGAGCGGCTCGAGAGGTACAGGATGAAGCTGTCGCGGATCTGGGGAATCAGCACGCGGACCGGCTCCACGTCGAGCTCACTGCCCAGCTGCACCTCGAAGCTGAAGCGCGCATACCGCTCCGCCTCGGGATTGCGCAGGCGCACCACGTACTCGCCCAGGCTCAGGTTGGGTCCGCGCTTGGCGGGCGCGGCGGCGTGCTCGGCGGGAGCGTGCTCCTCCGTCGGGGCGGCGGCCGCGGGCGCGGCGGGCGGTGGTCGCAGGAACTGCAGGGCCATCAGTCCCACGAGGAGCAGCGTGTTGAGGACGAGGCCCAGCGCCAGCAGTCGGACCGAACCGTTGGAGCTGGCGGGCGGCGTGGTTTCCTTGGCGGCGGGAGCGGTGGTGGCGTTCATGCGCCCGGCCAGAGCAACGCGCGTGCCGGCCCTCGGGTGGCGTCGTCACGACGGGGGGAACGTGCACCCACCGGGCGGGTCAGGAACGTGACACCACCCGCGTCAGGGCAGCGTCACAATTCCGCCAGGGGTCCCCCGGGGTCCATCTCCACCACGATGTCGATGCGACGGTTGCGCTCGCGTCCCTCGGCGGACTCATTGCTGACGACGGGACGCGCCGCGCCATGTCCACCCAGCGAGAGGAGCGCGGGTGGGATGTTGTGCACCTGCTCCAGGTACTGCACCACCGCCGCGGCGCGACACGCCGAGAGCTCCCAGTTGCTGCGGAAGCGGGTGTTGGTGAGGGGCCGGTCGTCGGTGTGGCCGTCGACGCGGATGGGGCGCTGCAACGGTCCCAGCTCCTCGGCCAACGCATCCAGGACCGGGAACACCTCGGGGCGCAACGCGGCGCCGGCGGGGTCAAAGAAGTGGGAGGTGCTGAGGCGGATGATGAGCTTGCGGCCGTCCACCTCGAGCACCACGCGGTGCGGCTTGGGAGCGTCGTCGAGATGTTGGCGCAGGGCGGTCTCCAGGCGACGTCGCACCGTTTCCACCTGGCGCGTCTTGCGTCCCTGTCCGTGCGTGGCCGGCGTGCTCCCGCCCTCGGTCACGCCCGCGCCGCCCGCGGAGCCGGGGAAGAGCGGAATCTGGCCCGCGCCGCCGTTGCCCTTGAAGTGCATGGCCCAGCGCACGCTCTTCTCCGCGGCCACCACGCGCTTCTGGTCCACGCTGCTGACCGCGTACATGACGACGAAGAACGCGAACAGGAGCGTGATGAAGTCCGCGTAGGACACCAGCCAGCGCTCGTGGTTCTCATGCTCTTCGTGGTGCTTCTTCCTGGCCATGGCTGCTCCCGCCCGTCACTTGCCCGTCGCGGCGGGCGGTGGCGCGTGGCTGCCGGCGTAGGCACGCAGCTTCTCCTCGAGCACACGCGGATTGAGGCCTTCCTGGATGGCCAGCACGCCCTCGGCAATGAGCGTCTGCCGCTCCCGCGCCTGACCAATGCGCACCTTCAGCTTGTTGGCCAGCGGCAGGAACAGCAGGTTGGCCGCGCCCACGCCGTACACCGTGGCCACGAACGCCGTGGCAATACCGCCGCCCAGCTTGGAGGGATCGGAGAGGTTCTCCATGACGTGGATGAGCCCCAGCACCGCGCCGAGAATCCCCACCGTGGGCGCGTAGCCACCCGCCGACTCGAACACCTTGGCGGCCTGCACGTCCTCCTCGAACTGCGTGCCAATCTGCGCCTCCAGCGCGTCACGCGTGACCCGTGCATCCACGCCGTCGACGACGAAGCCGAGCGCGCGCTTCATGAACGGGTCGGGGATCTCCCCCAGCTTCTGCTCCAGCGCCAGCACGCCGTCACGACGGGCCACGCCCGCCAGCTCCACCAGCTTGGTGATGATCTCGCCGGTGTCGTTCTTCGTGGTGGTGAGGGCGGCCTTGCCCAGCTTCACGCCGTGCATGAACACGGGACCGGGAAAGGCCACCAGGCACGCGCCAATGGTGCCACCAATCACGATGATGAACGCGGTGGCCTGGACCAGGGAGCCGGCGTGTCCGCCCTCCAGCGCCTGGCCGCCCAGGATGCACGCAATGGCAAAGACGATTCCCCCGACGGTGGCGAGGTCCATGGTCAATCTCCTTCACGCGCGGTGGCCTGGAAGGGAATGGCGTTGTTGATGCGACGTCGGAAGTGCACCACCCGCTCCACGATGTCCTCCATGGACTCGCGGACCATGAGGTGGGCACCGGTGTTGAAGGTGATGAGGGTGTCGGGGGTCTTCTCCACGGTGAGGATGAGGTCGGGATTGACCAGGACCTCGGAGCGGTCGAGCCGTGTCAGGGGGATCATGCGCGTAGCCCTCACCCGTTCATCGGCCCGGATGGAGAGCGCATTAAGGCTCCGGGAAGCTGTTCTTCCGGTTCTTCTTCCTTTTCTTTTCCGGGTCTTTCTTCCGTCTTTCCTGCCAATGAGATTGGCAGGCAACAGGGTGTAAGTCCTGCTCACCGCTGGGCAGGGAAGCGCGTTTCGCAGGACTGTCCGGTTGGGACCGCCGACGTCAATCGCCTGGGTCACTCTGCCACCGCTCCAAGGCGGTGGAACGCTCATGGTGGGTCCGCTGGGACTCCACGTAGCGCAGGAGAGGCTCCAACTCGCCTGGCCGCCACGTTTCAGCCCAATAGCCCTCTTGCCACGCCAGTGTCTCTCCCAGTTGCTTCCCAAGACGGCTCGTGCGCCCCTTCCTCGTCTTGATCACCTCGGCAAGCGGAACCGCGGCGGCGAACTCCACCACAACGTGCACGTGATCGCTCGCTGCACCGAATGCCAGGAGCTTGGAGCGCGTATCCAACGCTGCACGCCGGCATTGGCCCAGAAGCCACCCATCACCCTCTTGCCTGAGGAATGGACGCCGGTGCTTCGTCGCCCAGACAACGTGGGCCACCAGGGATGTCCGTGATTTCATGCCGGCATCGTCTCGCTGTTCCAACGCGCATCGCAAGGCGCCACCGGGTCAGTCCTGCGAGACCCGTCTCCCGGCATGGCGGTGAGCAGGACTTTGGCGCTTCCTGTTGCCTGCCAATCTCATTGGGCGCGGCTCTTTTGGGACGACGCCCTGGACTCCCTGCCAATGAGATTGGCAGGCAACAAGACGACAAGTCCTGCTCACCTCTCGCGGCGGTGTCGATTCGCAGGACGACCCTGGAAGAGGCGTGCGGGCGGCGAGAGACGACCGTGCACCGATCCACTCACCGTCAGTCCTGCGAAACGGGTCCCACGGTCTCGTGGTGAGCAGGACTTGTCGTTTTGTTGCCTGCCAATCTCATTGGCAGGGAGCCCAGGGCGTCATCCCAAAAGAGCCGCGCCCAATCTCATTGGCAGGCTCAGTGCGCTTGAGGGCAATCACGCTTGAGGCAATCACGCCTCAATCACGCCTGAGGCAATCACCGCTTGAGCTGCATCAGCTCGCCGAGAAGCTGGTCGGCGGTGGAGATGGTCTTGGAGTTGGCCTGGAACCCGCGCTGCGCGGAGATCATGCGGATGAACTCCGCGGCCAGGTCCACATTGCTCTGCTCCAGCGCACCCGCCGCCACGCTGCCCCGTCCGCCGGAGCCCGGTGCACCCACCGTGGGCGCACCCGAACCGCCGGTGACCGTGTACAGGTTCCCACCCGCGCGACTGAGCTGCTCGGGCGCCGAGAAGTCCGCCACCGCCACCTGGCCCAGCGCGCGCGTCTCTCCGTTGGAGAAGGTGCCCATGATCATGCCCTGCTCATTGATCTGCACCATGGCCAACGTTCCCGACGTGTAACCGTCCTGGTCCATGAAGCGCACCTCGGAGGTGGCTGCGAACTGCGTGATGCCCTCCAGGCCCGTGCCCCCGGCGTTGAGCGGGTCGCCGAAGTTGAAGCTCAGCGGCTGCGGACCCGTGGCGCCCGCGGGATTGAAGTTGCTCGTCTGCGTGGCGTCGACCAGGCGCCCTTCCCCGTCGAAGGACAACGCTCCGCTGGCAATTTCGGTGGCAACTCCCGCGGCGCCACCCTGCAACCCGCCCCCGTCGGTGAGCGCGTGCCACTCCCACTGTCCGTCGGTGTTCTTGCGGAAGTACACCTGCACGTCGTGCGCTTTCCCCAGCGAGTCGTACACCGTGACACTGGTGTTGAAGTTGGAGGTGGCTTCCGGGTCGTTGGGATCAAAGGGAAGCGTGGGCGGCGCGGCGTCGGCCTGCAGGTTGGCCTTCAAGGTGATCTCCGACGTGGCGCGCGGGGGAGAAGGCGCGTCGCCCAGGTGGAGGTCACCCAGCGACGAGGCCACGTTGCCCGCACCGTCGGCGGAGTAGCCCTGCACGCGCAGACCGTCGTGGTTCACCAGGTAGCCGTCCTGGTCCAGCGTGAACTGACCGGCGCGCGTGTAAAACGTCCCGTCAACGCCGTTGTGCGCGCCCTTGACCATGAAGAAGCCGGGTCCCTGCAGCGCCAGGTCGGTGGGCTGCCCCGTCGACATCAGCGCTCCCTGCGAGAGGATGCGGTGCACCGTCTGCAGACCGGCGCCCATGCCCACCTGCCCCGACCCGATCACGGTCTGCGCCAGCGCCTCCTCGAACTCCGCGCGACTTCCCTTGAAGCCAATGGTGTTCGCGTTGGCAATGTTGTCTCCCACCACCGAGAGCTCGAGGCTGTTGATGCGGAGCCCGGACCAGCCTGAGAACAGCGACGACAGCAGCGACATGTTCGTTACCTCCTGGAAAACCGGCCGCTCAGGCCGCGTCCTTGATTTCCACCACGTCCGAGAGCTTGAACCGCCGACCGTCCACCATCAGCTCGGGGTAGCCGTTGGCGTACGAGATTCCGTCGACGTGCGCCTGCAGGAACACGTCCACCGCCACACTCTTGCCGGTGACATCCGAACCGGTGGCGCTCATCTTGTAGGTTCCGGGCGGCACGGGGTGCCCCTCGTCATCCAGGCCATCCCACGACACCGCGCGCTGCCCCGCGGCGACGCCACCAAGCTGGATGGTGCGCACCACCTCGCCCTGCTCATTCTTGATGGACACCGTCACCTGCTCGGCGGCGGAGGGCACGGAGACCTGCAGCGGGTGTTGCGCTCCCTCCACGTGCGTCAGCGAATCGGCACGGAGCGTCACGTCCTTGCCCAGCAGCGAAGACGCGGCCACCTGGTTTCCCGCCGCCTGCGCCACCAGCAGCGCATCCAGTCGACCATTGGCGGCTTGCAGCAGCTCCACGTTGGCGAACTGCGCCAGCTGCGCCACGAAGGCCTGGTTGTCGACGGGACTGGTGGGATCCTGGCTGCCCAGCTGGGCCATCAGCAGCTTGAGGAACTCATCCTTCCCCAGCCGGTTGCTGCCGGTGGCGCTGGGCGTGGCGGCGTTGTCTGCGGATTGCACGGCACCAATGTTCACGGTCCACCTCACGCCTTCACGTGCACACCCGTGCGACGGCCACGTGACGCGGTCCGACGCACCTCGGAGATGGTTTGCGACCCACGTGCCAACTCCGGTTCATCCCGGTCGCGCTGGTGCGATTGGCGTTGACCGTCGGAGGTGCCAAAGCCGCCCAGCCCCAGCCCCACGTCGGTGAGCGCCACGCGCAGGTCGGATGCGTGCGCCCCCAATGTCTCGGCCATGCCACCAGCGAAGTGCACATTGGCCACACCCGCGCGCACATGCATCCGGATGGCCACGGTTCCGTCCTGCGGCGTCTCCACGCGCATGGTGGCGCCGTGCGCCATGAGATTGACCCATGCGTCGGGCTCGCGCGCCACGGGCACCGGCTCGGGCGCCACCACCGCGGCCAGCCCTACTTCCGTCGTCACCTGAGCGGCGTTCCCGCTGGGAGGAACCACCACGGTGTTCACCGCAGGGAGCTCGCCCTCGTAGGACACGCGCACCACGGGGTCGCTGCCCACGTTGGTGAGGATGACATCCTCCTTGGGCTCCACGTCCTTCGTCGGCTCAACCGGCGATGGCGCGTCCGGTCGCGGGAGCGACTCCGGCGTGAGCTGCCGGGATGGCGCGACGGCGGCCACGGGATGGGGCAGCGGAACCTGCGCAGGCAGCGCGGCGGCCACCATCCCGACGAGTGACGACGTGCTTTCCAACGTGGGCGCCTTCCCTCCATCCACCACGCGCTCGCCACCCTCCACGCGAATGGGGCGAGCGTTCTTGAGCGCGGTGGCTTTTGTCGTCGTGGGTAGCGCGTCGACGCGCGGCTTCTCCCCGGGGCCAAGCAGGTTCGCCAATGCCAGCTCGAAGTCGTCGTCGCGGGTCCGCGCATTCCGACGGGGCGCGCCACCCTTCTGCTGACCGGGGACCACGCGGCCGCGTTCGGTGGGCGGGGCATCAAGCCTGGCAAGCAGATTCGTCGTCATCGCTGGTCCTCCGGGGAAGCCCGCCGCTGCGCGGCTTCCGACGCCATGGCCGCGGCGCGATTGGGTTGCATGACCCCCAGGACCGCGGCGGACTCACGCGCGGGCATCTGCATGAGCACGGCCACCGCGGTGTCCTTGTCCATGCGCTCGAGGATTGCGGCGGCCTGCTTGGGCTTCATCTTCTTGAGCGCCTGCGCCACGTTCGCCGCGCCCGCCGCCGTGCTCGTCGACGACGCAGCCTGGGCCGGCTCCGCGACGTGCGGTGCGGGCTCCGGGGTGGCGGAACCTGCATCCGCGCCGGTTGTCGTCGGTGCGGGTGGCGGCCTGGCGGACGCGGTCTTCAGCAGCTCTTCCAGTCGCGCGGTCTCCGCCCTCAACTGCTGGCGCGCCGCCTCGATCTCCGCCGACATCTTCTCCAGCCGCTTGCGCTCCTCGACCAGGGCTTCCCGCTCCTGCTCCAACTTCTGGCGCTCGGCACGTTGGGCGCGCGCGGTGCGGTCCAGATCCTCCCGCAACGCCTGCCCCACCAATCCCGGCCGGGCGCGCGGACGAGCTCCCTCTCCCTCCTCCTTGGCGGGAGGGTGGGGCGGCGCGGCGTCCGTCGTCGCCGTGGCGGGGAGGGCCAGGGACAGCACGAGGATGAGCTCAACCATGGTGACCTCTTCCTTGCAGCGCCTGCCGCAACCCGGTCAGCGCCGCCAGCAACGTGGTGCGCTCCGCGGAGTCCTGGCGCGTGAAGGCGTTGAGCGCGTCAATGCATTCCAGGGCGCGGTCCACGCGCGGATTGGTTCCCTTGGCGTACGCCCCCACGTCGATGAGCGGTGCCGCCTCGCGGTACGCGGACATCACCTCGCGGGCCTGGCGCGCCAGCTCCCGGTGCTCCTTGTCGACGATGTCATTCATCACGCGGCTGACGCTCTGCTGCACGTCCACGGCGGGGAAGTGTCCCGCGCCCGCCAGCGCCCGACTCAGCACGATGTGACCGTCCAGCGCGGCGCGCGCCGCGTCGGCCACCGGGTCGGAGAGGTCGTCGCCTTCCGCCAGCACGGTGTACAGCGCGGTGATGGCGCCTTTCCCGTCGTCATTCCCGGCGCGCTCCAGGAGACGCGGCAGCAGCGCGAACACCGAGGGCGGATAACCCTTGGACGTGGGCGGCTCCCCGGCGGCCAGCCCGATTTCACGCTGCGCCATGGCCACGCGCGTCAGGGAGTCGACGAGCAGCAACACCCGCAGACCCTTGGCGCGGAAGTGCTCCGCAATGGCCGTGGCACACAACGCGGCGCGGATGCGCAACAGCGGCGCCTCGTCGCCGGTGGCCACCACCACCACGGAGCGCGCCAATCCACCACGCAGGTCCCGCTCCACGAACTCGCGCACCTCGCGCCCACGCTCACCCACCAGGCCCATCACAATGACGTCGGCGTCCGCGTTGCGGGCCAGCATTCCCAGCAGCACGCTCTTGCCCACGCCGGGACCCGCCATGATGCCCACGCGCTGGCCTTCTCCGCAGGTCAGCAGCGTGTCGATGACGCGGATTCCCAGGCACAGCGGCTTGGCCACCCGACGACGCAACATGGCGGGAGGGATCCGACCCTGCAGCAGGGCGCGCTCCTTGAGGACGGGCAGCGGCTTCCCATCCATGGGCTCCATGCGGGAGTTCACAATGCGTCCCAGGAGCTCCTCGCCCACGGGAATCACGTCTCCGTCGGGACGCGCCACCACGGGACAACCGGCGTGGATGCCCTGCACCCCGTCCTGCGACATGAGCAGCGCATGGCTTCCCTGGAACCCCACCACGTCGGCGCGCACCGCTTTTCCGTGCGGAATGCGGATGTCGCAGGTGGTTCCCACGGCAACCTCGGGCAACGTGGCCTCCACCAGCAGGCCCTGCACGCGCGTCACCCGTCCCATGCTGACCACGGGCTCCACGGCACGCAGCGCCGCCTGCACGACGGAGAGATCCACCAGGCTCATGCCGCGCGTCCTCCCAGCGCCGTGGTCACCGCCGAGCGCATCTCGTCCAGGCGCGTCTGCAGCCGACCATCAATGGTCCCGAAGTCCGTCTCCACCACGACGTCACCACGCTTGAGGCCGGCGTCCGGCAGCAGCGTCACCTGCGCCACCTGCAGCTCCCCCAGGTCCATGTGCTGCAGCGCGCCTTCCAGCCGGGCGTGATCCTCGGTGCTGACGTGCACGCGGATCTCGCGGCTCTCCCCCACGCGTCGCAGCGCGCTGCGCACCAGGGCATTGAGCGCGGAGAGGTCGGTGGCCACCTCCTTCTCGAGGATGCGCTGCGCCACCTGGAAGCCGATCTCCACGGCGTCGGCGCGCGCCTCCTCCGCCAGTCGACTGCTGTGCATGCGCAACGCTTCCACCGCGCGCACCGCCCGCTCGGCCCACAGTCGCGACTCCGCCTCCGCCACCGCCGCCACCGCGGCGCTCTCCGACGGCGACGGAGCCGGGGGC
>JBFMGU010000119.1:0-32830 GCA_040752415.1 Myxococcota bacterium | reverse complement strand
CGACGCTCACGGAGACGTCGACCGTGGGCGACCCCGTCAAGGACCGTTCCACACATTGAGAACGCACTCGGCGCTGGCCAGGGCGGCGAGGGCCCGCCGCACTCCAGGTCGTGGTCCGCTCACGACGTCGCAACGCCCTTGGGCCTGGAGGAAAGGCTGTGAGCGTCAGGGACGGAAACGCACGCTGGCGCCGGGTCGCAGACGTGCCAACGCGCCAAGGGAACCGGCGCGCACCACGGCGAGGACGGGATAGCCGCCCGTCGCGGGATGGTCGGGACCGAGGATGATGGGCGTGCCGTCCGTCGTCACCTGGATGGCGCCGCGGATCATGGGGCAGGGCAGCGCGAGGTCCGGTCCCTCCCGGGGAATGCGCGAACCCTCGAGCCGTACGCCCACACGATCCATCAGCGGCGAGATGCGCCACGTGCCACGCAGAAGTGCGCCCCACGCGCCCGCGGGAAAACGGTCCAGGTGCGGCCCGGGAGAGACCTCGACGTCACCGGAGCGCAGTGGCTCCACGCTCACAGGTGTTCCTGTGCTGTTCCCGACGGGAATCACGTCCCCCTTGCGCAGCCCGCGTCCCAGGAAGCCCCCCAGCCGCGCCACCAGCAGCGTCGATCGGGAGCCCAGCACCACGGGCACCTCGACACCACCCGCGACCGCCACGTAGCGCACCGCGCGGGAGGAAGGCGCAATGGCCACCCGGTCCCCGTCGCGCAGGTGGTGGACGTCACCGTCGTCCGTGGCGAGCAGGAGGTCACCCACCGCGCCGAGCTCCGCGCCACCGAGCGGAATCTCCACCGCCGCTGCTCCCGCGGGATTTCCGACGACACCGTTGGCCAGCGCGAGCGCTTCACCGTCGAGGGCACCAGAAGGCGCAATGCCCTGGCCGAGGAGACCCCTGCGTCCTCCGTCCTGGATCGTGGCCCCCGCCTGGATGGACAGGATGCGCAGCCCTCGCGTCACCGTCGGCGGCGTTGGCGTGTGTTCGACCACGTCCTCGACGTCATCACGCGGCACGAAGCGCACCACGTCGCCAGGCGCGAACAGCGTGGCGGGTGTGCGCTGCGGGTCACACACGCGCGTTGCGGGAGCGCGGCCCAACAGGTTCCATCCGCCGGGGGAGGCGAACGGGTAGATCCCCGTCATGGTCCCGGCAATGCCAATGCTTCCCCGCGCCACCAGCGGCCGTGGCGACGGGCGGCGCGGCATCACCAGTCGCGGATCCACCTCCTGCATGTACGCGAAGCCCGGCAGGAAGCCGATGAGGTCCACGGTGTATTCACGCTCCGCGTGGACCCGGATGACGTCGTCACGAGAGAGACCACTGGCCTGCGCCACCAGGTCGAGATCGGGCCCGTCGTAGACCGCGGGAATCTCGTGACGTCGTCCGCTCGTCGACACCGGCGGCGCCTGGGTGACATCCGGCAGCGCGCCCGTGGCGCCACGCACGAGCACCACGCCTCCACCGACGACGATCTCCGCGTTGGGCAGCCTGTCTCTCAGCCAACTGGCGACGGCGTGGGTACGCCCCGGACCCGTTTCCAGGAGGACCGCGTCCTCACCGTACGGCAAGGTCCGCATACATCACGGCGTGGACGGGGCCGGCTGGGCGGCGGGAGGCGGCGCTTCGGCCGCGCGCGCGGCTTCCTCGGCGGCAACCTTCTGCTGCGCCGCCTTCATCATCTCTTCCATGGTCATCGGCTTGCCCGGTGCCGGTGTCGTCGGAGGGGGCGGGGCCGGTGCCTGCTCTTCCGCGGCCACGCGCTGCTCCGCGGCCTTCATCATCTCCTCCATGGTCATGGGGCGCTTGGGCTGCTCCGGCGCGGCGGCCTTCTGCTCCGCGGCCTTCATCATCTCCTCCATGGTCATGGGGCGCTTGGGGTGCTCAGCGGGCTGCTCCGTCGTCGTCACCGCGGCGGCCTTGCCGGGCGGACCATTCCACGGGAACGACTCGTAGAACGCCTGGCCCTGCTTCAGGTTCAGCACGCCCTTGGAGAGCGTGGGCACGTACATGATGACCACCAACGCGGCGCAGACCATGCCCAGCGTCGGGAGCACGGCCACGGTCACCTCGCCGAACGGGCGACGGAAGATGGCCGCCGCGACGAACAGGTTGGTGGCCACCGGCGGCGCCAGGTACCCAATCTCCATGTTGACGACGAAGACGACACCGAAGTGGATGGGGTCGATGCCGTAGACCTCCAGCGCAATGGGGGCGAGCAGCGGCGCAAAGACCAGCGTGGCACTGACGCTGTCCATGAGCGCGCCCAGGAAGATCAGCGCCACGTTGACGACGAGGAGGAACATCATGGGGCTGAGGTTGGCGCTGCGCAGCCACTCTCCCATGCGGTCCGCCGCCTCGATCTCCGCGAGAAAGTCGTTGAGCCCGAACGCCAGCACCACGATGAGGATGAGGCTGCCAATCAGCGTGGCACTCTCGGCGAAGATGGCGCCCAGGTCCTGGACCTTGAGGTCGCGGTGCACCACGGTGGTGACAATGGTGCTGTAGGCCAACGCCACCGCACCCGCCTCCGTGGGCGTGAACTGCCCGGTGTAGATGCCGCCGAGGACGATGATGGGCAGCGCCAGCGCGAACGCACCCTGCTGCACCGACTCCACGAGCGCCTTGAACGAGAACGGCTCACTGGCGTTGGGCAGCTTCCGTCCGACGAGGTACGCGTAGAGGCTCAACATCAACGTGATGCCCAGCGCGGGGACGAGACCGGCGAGGAACAGGTCGGAGGGGTCCACCGCCGCGGAGCCACTGACGCTGATGGCGTAGATGAGCATCGCAATCGACGGGGGAACCAGGCATCCCAGCGAGCCCGCCGTCGTCAGCAGGCCAATGGAGGCGCGCTCCGGGTACTTCGACTCGACGAGCGCCGGGTACATGATGGTGCCCACCGCGACGAGCGTCACCGGCGAGCTGCCACTGATGGCCGCAAAGACGATGCACGCGAGCACCGCGGCAATGGCCAGCCCTCCCGGCAGCCACCCGACGAGCGCGCGCGCCACGCGGATGAGCCGGAGCGCCATGCCACCGCGGGTCATCATGGTGCCCGCAGCGACGAAGAACGGAATGGAGAGGAAGACGTTTTTGGTGGTGAGGTTCTCCATCTTGTTGACGATGCGGACCAGCCCCTCGATCTGGAGGCCCTCACCGGCAATCAGGATGAAGGAGAGCATGGTGGCCACGCCCACCACGACGAACAGACGCGCGCCCAGCAGCACCAGCGCCAGCACGCACAGGAGGACCACGGTACCCATCAGGCCTCCTCCTTCTTCTCGTCGCCGCTCTGGGAAAGGCCGAGCATCTGCAGCGGGTCATCCTCCTCGACGTGACCCTTGATGCTGTCCACGAACTGACCCAGGAACCGGCCGGCCATCATGGCAAACCCGACGGGGATGGCGGTGAACGCAATCCACTTGGGAATGGGCAGCGCCACGAACGCCCCGCCGGCACCCGCCGTGTCGGCGTAATCACCGTAGTGGCTGCGGATGCTGACCACGCTGAGCACGACGAGAACGATGCAGAACAACGCGGTGATCAGGTTGCCCGCGGCCTGCGCGTAGGGGAGCAGCTTGCGCGGCCAGAGCTTGCTGCCCAGGTCCAGCGCCAGGTGCCGGTGCTCGTACGCAGCCATGGAGGCGCCAATGCAGCCCACCCACAACATGAGCACCAGCCCCAGCGTCTGGCTCCACACAATGCCGTTGGGCACCACGACGAGGAACAGTCGCAGCAGGCCGTAGAGGACGGCGGTGAGGACCCCGGCCTCCACGACGGTGCGCGACCCACCCGGACGACCTCGGGTGCGCAGCGCGGCGAACACCAGCAGCCACGAGACCGCGAGGCCGGTGGCGGTGCCCGCGGGGTTCACCCATGGCGCGTCGCCGAAGATCTTCTGGAAGAGGCCGTTCTCCCGCGACGCGGTACGGTGCACGACGTCGAGAAAGACCACCGTGCCCATCACCGCAATGCAGATGCCCACCAGGCGCTGTTCCACCTTGTGGAGCTTGGCCTGCACCCCACCCGTCGGGCTGCTCACTTCTTGCCACCCTTGCGGAAGTCGGCCAGGCCCTTCTGGATGAGCGCGTACAGGTCCTGCTCACCCTTGCTGGCGCCCTTGACGTAGTCCTCACGCACCTTGGCGGCCAGCTTGGCGAACTCCGCCTTCTCCGCGTCGGTGAGCGTGTTCACCTTGAGGCCGCTGGCCGTCAGGTTCTCGATGAGGATGGGCGTCAGCGCGCGCACGTTCTTGCGCAGGTTCTTGACGACGGCGGCACCGGCCTTGGCCAGCGCATCCTGCACATCCTTCGGCAGCGAGTCGAAGAACGGCTTGTGATAGACGATGGCGGCGGGCTGATAGATGTGATTGCTGATGGAGTAGTGCGTGGACGCGGTGTGCCAGCTAGCGGCAAACGCGTACAGCGGCGTCTGGTCGTACCCGTCGACAACGCCGGTTTGCAGCGCGGTGAGCGCCTCCGTGGTGGGGATGGGGACGGGGCTGGCGCCGAAGGCGCGGTAGGTGGCCAGGTGGATGGGATTCTCCTGGCTGCGCATCTTGCGACCGGCGAGGTCCGCGGGCTTGCTGACGGGGAACTTGCCGCCGAAGGAGCGGAAGCCGTTCTCGCTCCAGAAGCCCAGCACCAGGCCGCGGTCCTTGAAATACTTGTCAAAGCTCGCGCCCGCCACGACGTCGAGGATGTGGTCCGCCTCCTCCAGCGTGTTGAACAGGAAGGGCAGCTCCAGCACGTTCACCTCCGGCACCTGCGAGGCAACCGCGCCGGTGGACGCGCCCACCGCTTGAATCTGTCCGCGCTTGCAGGCCAGGACGGTCTCGTTCTCGTCGCCGAGGGTGCCGCCGAGGAAGAGCTTGACTTTGATCTTCCCGCCGCTGCCTTCCTCCGCCAGCTTCTTGAACTCCTGCAGGCCTTGCGCCCAGGGACTCCCGTCGGGGGCCACGGTGGCGAGCTTGATGACGGTGGGACCGTCCGCCGCCTGCACGGAGCCGAAAGTCAGGAGTGCCAACAAAAGGGTCAGCCAGCGAGCCATGGAAGTTCCTCCCTCGGAAAGGGGGCTACCTTCCCCGCAACGGCGGGTGGAAGGCAAGGGTGCCGAGGGATGGGACGACCGACCGCGGCGTGAGCTTCAGCGCGCTGGCCCGGAGGGGAATGGTGACGACGTCGAGGGGAACGCGGGGACCGGGCGGAGCGAGGCGGGGCTCACACGGTCAACCCGTCAGCGCGGTACCGCTCCCGTGGGGAGGCGGGGCCGCGGGGAATCCGGGGGGAGCCACGGCGGCTGGGCAGCGGCTCCGCGCGGATCCGAGGACGGCTCACTGGATGTCGATTTCATCGAACGTCGTCACGAACATGTCGTCGCCGAAGCGGCCCGTCACGGTGTAGTTGCGGCGGCCGTCCTCCGGCTCATCCATCACCACGGTGACCTCGTCGGCGGGCTCGTCAAAGTCCCAGCCGTCGGACGGGTCACCGCTGCAGCCCACCACGGTGCCCATGTTGGCGGGAATCTCGGTGGGCACGCCGCGCTCCAGCTGCATGGCGCCCAGCTCACCGCGCACGCGCACAATGGTCATCACCGCCTCGTCGCCCGTCTCGGAGAGCAGGGTGATGGTGGTGTACGTGCCGTCGTACTCGCCCACCATGGTGGAGGCGTCATTGGCGTAGTTGCGGACCTCACCCAGGCTGCCGCGCAAGTAGCCGTTCTCCAGGTCCAACGTCCACACCGTGCGACCGTCGCTGCGGGTCACCGTGTTGTCGTCATTGTCCGTGCGGTCAATGTCCTGCTGTTGCTGTTGCTGGCGCGAGGGCGCCTCATCCTGGACTGCCGTGCACTGGTGCTGCGGCGAGCAGACGCCGGCGCCGCAATCCGCGTCGCTGAGACAGAAGTAGGCACCACCGCCCTGGCAACCCATGGCCAGCGCGGCGCCCGCAAGGCACACAAGTGCCAAAGCGCGTGACTTGAACATCGCGTTCCTCCACGTTTCCTGTTTGGGGTGGCTCAGGGGGGATGTAACGGCGGCCGTCCGACACCGCCGCCGTCGGACGCAATCGCGATCACATGTCTTCCCGAATCCAACGCATCAACGTCACGACGCGTGTGCAGCGTCGACGTGCGTGCGTGTGCGACATCAACCGCGCGGCAACGTCACGTATTGGTCCGGGTCCTCGACGATGTGGCGCAGCCGCTCCATGGCCTGCGCGCAGTACAACCCGTCTTCCACGCGCTCGTCGAAAGTGTACTTCACGTCGCAGACGGTGTGGGAGGCCACGCTTCCGTCGTCACGCACGGTGGGGACGTTCTTGACGCGACCCACGGCGGCAAAGATGGGGATGTTGCCGTACTCGTAGAGATGGTGTGAGGCGGCCTCCATCTTCAAGCTCCCCAGGTTGGCCACGAACAGCGAGGCGTACATGGGGTCCGTGTCGATCATGGCGCGCGGGAGGAGGCCCCACCCGTCGAGGAAACGTTGCGCGGCCATGACCAGGCGGATGAGCGGGCCGGGCAGCGCCAGGATCACGGCCAGCTCCTTGTCCACGGTGCTCTTCTTCTCGCTGCGACCTTCCCTGATGCCCTCACCCAGGGACGCCATCATCGTTGCGAAGTCATGCGTGGGATCCAGGCGCCGCTTCACCACGACGATGGGTGCGTCGTCGGAGAGGGACTTCTTGGCGGAGAAGGAGACCCAGATGCCATCCCGTTGCCAGATGCGCCCGCCGGCCACGAAGCGGTTGAGACGCGGCCGCTCATGCATCACCCGCACCGCGGCGTAGAGGAAGACGTGGAAGACGGTGGCGCGGTGCGAGCTCCCCATGTTGAAGCGCTGCAGGAACGGCACGGTCCGCGTGAGGTCCAGCTGCTGGTCGAAGTAGACGGCGGACTCATTCCGGGTGCGCATGAGGTACGGCATGAGCCGGCGGTAGGCGGGGACGTCGCGGGCCAGGGTGCCGTCGGGGCGCGTGAAGATGGGCATGGGCGGGAGGGAACCATCACGACGTGGGCGGGTGCAATGGTGCGCCAACGAGAAGACCTGCGGCCGAGGCCGCGTCTGGAAGCCACCAAGGCCCGCCCGCAATTGCCGCTGCACCACCTCCACGTCGGCGGGGCTGCGCGGGGTGCCGGTAAGCGGCCGGGCCCGGGATTGCGGGGTGATTGCACGCGGGCCGTGATCTCGCGCAGATCCGTGCGTCCGGCCGGTTTGGTGATAGAAGGCGCGCCCATGACCGCGCTCAAGGGTACCGCCACGTTCCGGCGCTTCTTCATTGGCGGACAGCCCCAAAAGGGCTTCCGCGAGAAGGCGCTCCGCTCCATCAATGCCCGCAGGTTCATGCCCACCAAGGACGCCGAGGGGGTGGCCTTTGGCTGGGTTCCGCTCACCGACGCGCTGGCCGACCACCTGGGTCCCGAGGACGTCTTCGTCGGGGAGCTGGTGTGCCTGGGGTTCCGTCGGGACGAGAAGGTGCTGCGCGCCGCCGACGTGCGTGACGAGCTCAAGCTGCGCGTGCGCGAGCTGCAGTTCGAGAAGGGCCGGCGCCTCTCCCGCGACGAGCGTGCCGCGCTCAAGGACGCCATTGTCTTCGAGCTGCGGGCGCGCGCGCCCATCCGTCGCAAGGTGGCGGAGCTGGTGTGGAACCCGGAGAAGGCGGAGGTGCGTCTCTACGGGGCCAGCAAGCAGATGGCGCAGGCCTGCGGGGAGCTGTTCGCGCGGACCTTTGAGCTGGCCATGGAGGAGAGCGAGGTGGCCGGCCTCATGGTGCGTCTCGGCGTGGATCTGGCCACGTTGAAGGGCGACACCGTTCCGCTCAGCGGTCCCATTGCGTCGGTGACCATGCCCGCGCGTGAGCTGGAGGCAGCCCATGGCTGAGATGAACGTCTCCCCCGAGTACCTGGGCGCGGAGTTCCTCACGTTCCTGTGGCACGCCGGTGAGTCGGGCGAGGAGCTGCAGGTGGGTGAGCACGTGGTGCGCGTGTCCGTGGGGCAGCACCTCAAGCTGCGCTCCATGGATGGCAGCGGAAGTGACGTCGTCATCAAGGGTGAGCACGCGCACCGCGCGCCGGAGCTGTTCGTGGCGTTGTGGCGCGGCGCCATGGTGGTGCAGGCCAAGGTGCAGCTGGACATCAATGGCACGGTGCTGAGCGGAGCGTTGAAGTCGGACAACCTCACGTTCAACGGCGTCAAGCTGCCCAAGGTGGAGGAGCAGGACGCCGGCCCGCGCGTGGAGAAGGGTGAGAAACCCGGTGAGAACGCGGAGATCGACCGGCAGGCGCTCGCCGACGAGGCCGCGATCATCGACCGCAGCGCGATGCTGGAGCTGGCGCAGGGTGTCGTCGACGCGTGGTTCGAGCAGTTCCTCAAGGAGCGCAACTCGCGCAAGCACCAGGCCTGGGTGGCGGCGGTGCGCAAGTGGGTGGCGGGCAGCATCCAGGGCATGGTCGACGGCAAGCTTCCGTCGTGAACGCGCGATCTGACGACGAGCGTGCTTGAAGCGCGCACGCATCTTCCCAACATTTGCGCGGGGAACTGTCACCCAATTGTCACACGTGGAGCGCGAGAATCAGCCTCGCTTCACGCGCGTGGCGGCACCGGGCTAGGGTGCGCACCCTTCTGAGGAAGGCGGGACGGAACCATGTCGAGCATGGGCGCAGTCAGCGGGGGCCTCACCTTTGACGCAAGCGGCAGGCCGGTGCACGAGCCGGCATTCCGACGTCGGAGATTCCTCAACTGGTTCCCGCTGGGGCTTGCCTACGCGCTGCTCTACATGGGCCGCTACAACCTGACCGTCAGCAAGAACGCGCTCGGCAGCCTGATGACCAAGGAGGACTTCGGGATCATCTTTGGCGCGGGAACCTTCACGTACGCGCTGGCGTTCATCATCAACGGTCCGCTCACCGACCGCGTCGGTGGACGCAAGACCATGCTCGCCGGCCTGCTGGGCTCGCTGGCTGCCAACCTGGGCATGGGCGCATTTGTCCAATCCATCCTCACCAGCCCGGACCCGGGGAAGCAGAACCTGACGCTGTGGATGTCCGTGCTCTACGCCATCAACATGTACTTCCAGAGCTTCGGCGCGGTGGCCATCGTGAAGGTGAACGCGCACTGGTTCCACGTGCGGGAGCGCGGCGGGTTCTCCGGGATCTTCGGCACCATGATCTCGTCGGGGATCTTCCTGGCGTTCAGCGTCAACGGCTGGCTGCTGGACCTGGTGTCCAAGGACCGCGCGGCGGGTGCGCCGGCGAGTGTCTGGTGGGTGTTCTACGGTCCCGCGTTGTTGCTCGCGGCCATCTTCGTCGTGGAGCTGTTGATGCTGCGCGACCGCCCCGGCCTAGCGGGCTTCCATGACTTCGACACCGGCGACGCGAGCAGCGGTGACGACGGCAAAGACGTTCCCGCGCTGGAGCCCATTCCCAGGCCCACCACCATCACATCATGAAGCGGGTCTTCACGCACCCCATCATCTTCACCGTCGCGTTGATCGAGTTCTGTACCGGCGTGCTGCGCAACGGCGTGATGCACTGGTTTCCCATCTACGCCAAGGAAATCTGGGTGCTCCCCGGCATGCACCCGCTGGTGAATGGCGACTGGCACGCGTGGGAGGTCACGCTCGGCCTCGTTGCGGTGGCGGCGGGCTTGTCCATGGCGTCGCGCGGCGGACGGATGCGCGCGTTGGGGCTGGGGCTGGCGTGTCTGGGCCTGGTGCCTTTTGTGCCGGCGGGCTGGGGCGGCCTGTTGTTCGCGGCGGGTGTGCTCGGCGGCAACGTGGCCGGTTGGGTGAGCGACCTGTTCTTCCAGTCTCGTCGTGCTCCCGCCGCGGGTGGCCTGTACGCGGGACTGGGCATCTGCACGCTGTGGATGATCCTCGCGCTTGGCGACACCTCCCGCGAGGTGGCCTGGGTGAAGGACAAGGACGGGCCACTGAAGGTGGGCGATGAGATCGTCTCCGTGGCGGGGCAGGCCGACGTCAAGAACTGGTCGGAGATCTCGCGCGCGTTTGCGTGTGTGCGCAGCACGTGCGTGGGCGGGAGTCACTGGGATGGCCAGCGCTGCATGTGCACCGGTGAAGTGGAGGCGGATGACACCACCACCCCACTCACGACCGGCAGCATCCCCATGACCATCAAGCGCGACGGGCAGACGCTGGAGATTTCCCTCGTCGACAAAGCCAAGGAGCAGCGCGCGGGTGATCGTCGTGTGCTGCAGGCGGGGCCGAGGTTGACGCTGAGCCCGTTCTGGCTGGGGCTGCTGGTGTTCCTCATCTCCATCTGCGTCATCGGCACGCACGGCCTTCTGAGCGGAACGGCGACGATGGACTTCGGTGGTCGCAAGGGCGCGGCGACGGCCACCGCGATGATCGACGGGTTCGTGTACCTGGGCACCGCGGTCCAGAGCCTTGCGTTGGGCTTCCTGACGACCAAGGACTGGCTCTACTGGCCGCTCTTCCTGGCGCCGTGGGCTTTTGCGGGATTCCTGTTGTGCACGCGCATCTGGCACGCCAAGCCGGCGGCCAAGGGCGGCGGTCACTGACGCTCAGAGGTTGGGCACCAGGCGGTACATCTTGGCCAACTCAAGCTGGACCCCGTTGGTGAGTGTGCATTTTCCGTCGCCAACCAGTGTGCGGGAAGCCCAGGTGCCGTCGGGGGCGCGCTGGTAGTGCTCCAACTCGCGCCGCGTGCTCGAGACCATCACGTAGTCCGTGAGCGTTGGGATGGTGCGGTACGCCAGCCACTTGGTGCCGTGGTCGAAGTCACCGGTGGTCGTTGAAAGCACCTCGACGATGACCTCGGGGTTCAGCAGTGACTGCGGCCGAGGATCGACCAGCACCGGGTGCTGACAGGTCACGATCACGTCGGGGTAGTAGTACTCGCTGGTGGCTTCCACCTTCACCCGTTGATCACTGCTCAGAATGTGGCAGGGGCGCTCCAGCAACGCGACCGTCAGCTCTGCGCGGACGTTCTGGGCGATTTGGTTGTGCGCGAACTCCGCTCCCGCCATCGCCAAGATGAGCCCGCCTGAGTACTCGTGGCGTGACTCCGCGACGGCCTCAAGCGCGAGATATTCCTTCTCCGTGAAGAATGAGGGGGCTCTAGCGGCAACCATGAGGGCATTATGCCAGACGAGGGGCGGGCCGGCATGTGCTCGGCCGCTGGCGTGCGCACAGCGCCACCCACAGCGGGGTCGTCCGCTACTGATGCTACGGCGAGACGCGACGCGCGGGACCGCAGTGATGCATGCGCCCCTTGTGGATGACTCCCACGGCATCCCAGCGAATGGGACCACCCAACGTTCTCACCGCGAGTGACGCGTCTCCGACGCTGACCGTGGCGTGACGTCGGAACGGCGCGGGCTCCTCACCCCACGGGATGCGGAACAGGTTTCCACTGCTCCCCACCAGCTGCGGCCGCGGATGGGTTGGCGGCAATGAACCCGTGAGCGGTGTCGCCGAGGCCGTCAGTGCTCCTTCCGCGGTGTCGACGTGGGCGTGCACGCCGCGTGCTTCCCGCAGCACAATCCGCGCCTCCCGCACCGGGTACCGCACCACGCGCGCGCCCATGGCGCGGATGAGCGGGTTGTCAATGTCGCAGGCGGGGGAGAACCACGCGGGCTCGTCGTGGAAGCGCACGCCAATGCGCCACAGCGCCTCTCCGTAGTTGAACCGCGGCAGCAGTGTGAGACGCGCATGCAGGCCGCGCATGGAGAACAGGAGCACCATGACGGACACGCCGCCGTCGTGGATTTCCAGCGGCAGCTCGGAGGGAACGCGTTTCCGCGCCTCGTCCTCGGGGACGCGGCCGGAAATCTCCAGCGTCAGCTCCTCCGTGCCCACCAGCTCTGCAATGCCCGCGACCATGTCGGATGGGAGCATATGCGCACCTTGTCGCTTGGAGTGAGCCCCGCGCGTGTGCCACGTTGGTCCCGACGACGGGGAGATCATGAAAAAGGTCCTGACTGCGCTGGCCGCGCTCCTGGGCGCCGTGGTGGTGGTCCTGCTCATCAACACCGCGCGCTTCGGCTCCAAGCAGGTGCCTCCTCCGCCGGCGTCCACCGTCGTTGTCGACGTCAAACGCGCCGCCAGCCACCTCTCCGAGGCCGTGCGTTTCAAGACCATCTCCCACCAGGACCGCAGCAAGGTCGACGCGGAGGAATTCCGCGGGCTGCACGCCTTCCTGGAGCGCGCGTTCCCGCAGGTGCACCAGAAGCTGCAGAAGGACGTCGTGGCGGAGCACAGCCTGCTCTTCACGTGGAAGGGCACCGACCCCGCACTCGCTCCCGCCATGCTCATGGCGCATATGGACGTGGTCCCCGTCGAGGCGGGCACGGAGGAGCAGTGGACGCACCCGCCGTTCGAGGGTCGCGAGGTGGACGGCTACATCTGGGGACGCGGCTCCATCGATGACAAGGGCGGCATGATGGCCATCCTGGAAGCGGTGGAGATGCTGCTGGAGAAGGGCCATGCGCCCCGGCGCACCTTCCTGATGGCCTTTGGTCACGACGAGGAGGTCATCGGCAACGGCGCCGCCGCCATCCGCGACCTGCTGGTGTCCCGCGGCGTGAAGTCGCTGCACTACGTCAATGACGAGGGGCTCCTCATGGTGCAGGGCGTGATCCAGGGCGTGGGGCCGCCGGTGGGCGCGCTGGGCGTGGCGCAGAAGGGGTACCTCTCCGTCGAGCTGGTGGTGAACGGGGAGGGCGGCCACTCGTCGATGCCACCGCCGCACACCGCCGTGGGCATCCTCAGCACCGCCATCCACAGGCTGGAAGCCAATCCCATGCCCGCGTCCATCTCTGGCGTGGCGCGTCGCCTGTTCGAGCACGTGGGCCCCGAGATGCCGCTGTCACGCAAGATCGTGTTCGCGAACCTGTGGCTGCTATCCCCCGTCGTGAAGCAGTTGGCGTTGGGGAAGAACTCCACTGCCGCGCTCATCCGCACCACCACTGCAGCCACCATGTTCGAGGGCAGCGTGAAGGAGAACGTGCTGCCCATCCGCGCGCGCGCCGTGGTGAACTTCCGCATCCTTCCCGGGGACACGGTGGCGTCCGTGGTGGAGCACGTGAAGGACGTGATTGACGACGAGCGCGTCCAGGTCCAGGTGCTCCCGCCCGCCAACGAGCCCTCCGCCGTCTCCGACGACAGCGCGCCCAACTTCGCCATGTTTGCTCGCACGCTGCGGCAGGTTGAGCCTTCCGCGGTGGTGGCTCCGTCGCTGGTTGTGAGCGCCACGGACGCGCGCCATTACGAGGGAATGAGCAACGACATCTACCGGTTCCGCCCGTTCCTGCTGCAGAACGAGGACATCAAGCGCATCCACGGCACCAATGAGCGCGCCTCGTTGCAGGACGTGGAGCGGCTGGTGAAGTTCTACGCGCAGCTGATCCTGAACACCGACGCACCGTGACCGTCAGGCCTCGCCGCGCGCGAGCATGCGCAGGGCGTCGCGGACCAGCACTTCCATGGTGGCGCCGTCCCGTGCGGGCGTCTCCAGCGCCTTGACCACCTTGTCGATCTGCGCGCCCTTGTAGCCCAGGTTGTCCAGCGCGCTCTTGAGGTCGGAGAGCACCTGGCTGGCGGTGGGCGGCCCCGCGTGCACCGCGACGACGGGACCCAGCTTCCCCGCCAGCTCCAGGCACAACCGCTCCGCGGTCTTCTTGCCCACGCCGGGAATGGCGGTGAGTCGCGCCAGGTCCTTCTGTTGCACCGCGGCGGAGAGCTCCCCCGGATCAATGCCGCTGAGGATGCCCAGCGCCATCTTGGGGCCCACGCCGTTGACGCTGAGCAGCGTGTTGAACGCGGCCTTTCCGTCGTCGGTGAGGAAGCCAAACAGCTGCAGCGCGTCCTCCCGCACGTGGGTGTGGATGCGCAACGTGACGCGCTCACCCAGCTGGCCCACGCGGGTCAGGTCCCCCAGCGGGAGCAGCACGTCGTAACCCACGCCGCCCACGTCCAGGATCACACCCTTGAGGTCCTTCTCGACGATGGTCCCCGTCAACCGCCCGATCATGGCGCCGCAATCCAACCCTTCTGGGACATGATCTGCTGAACCCGCTCATCATCCTCCGACGTGGGCAGCGGCCAATCCGCCGAGCCGCTGCGCTCATCCGGAACGGCGGCGCCGCGGCCGGTGGGGCGTGCGTCGTCGGTGATGGCGCGGTTGGCGTACTTGGGCGGGACCTTCAGCGGCTGACCGCGCAGGTTGGTGCGGTTCAGTCCGGCCAGGATGTTCTCCACCTCGAAGAGCCAGCGCATGCGCGCGTCGTCATTGAGCTGGGTGGGATCCTCCGGCGGCTCGGAGCGTTCCATCTCGTGCACGCGGCCCTTGAGACCGGAGCGATAGGCCAGCGCCGCCGTCTCACTGCGGTCCCACCCAAACAGGTCCAGTGCCAGGGCCACCCAGCGGTTCACGTAACGCTGCAACAGCGCCGGCTCCACGCGACCCGCCTGGACCACCCGTGCCAGCCCACGCGCGCCAAGACGGGCGTGCTCACCGTGCTGCTGCACCAGCTTCTCCGCGCAGCCGGCCACCGGCGCAAAACCGCCCACCGCCATGGTCTCCAGCGCGAGCTTGGCGCACAGGTTCACGAACGCCACGAAGCACATGAGGTCCAGCCAGTGGCGCAGCGGGTGATTGAACGCGTTGAGGACGCGCGTACGGAGATAGGCCCTGCGCTCGAGGAGGGCGGCCGCCGCGATGGCACCCCGCTTGGGGAAGTGGCGGATGAGCAGGCCACCCAGGGCCGCCGCGCTGGTGACGTTCTCCTGGATCAGGAAACGCAGCGCCTCCTGGTCCTCCGGCGTGGGCGCCGCGTCGAGGAGATTGCGCTGCATCTCGACGCCACCCATGTGGCAGTCCGCCTGCGTGCTCACCATCTGCAGCAGGATGTCGCGCGCGGTGGCGCCGGGGATGTCCGACCACTGCGTCCACAACGCGTGCCCCCTCGACTCGCCAAAGAGCACCTCGGTGTGACGAGGCGGACCGGCGTCAGGGGGAACACCATCCAGCAACGGTGGGGGCAGCGACACGCCCACGTCGCGTGCCCACGCCAGGAACCCTTCGTGCCAACCCTTGAGCGCCTGGTCGATGCTGAGAAGACTGGACGACATGGAAAGACCTCTCCGGGCCCGGACCGTGCCAAGCAGGGCAGGGGAAACGCAAGCTCCCGGCAACCGATCCGTGGCTCGGTGGTCGGAAACGCATTACAGCACCGGCCGGACCGCATGCCGCGCGTGAGCGGAGGCGGAGGGAGTCGTGATGGGTCGCGCGCCGTTGGCTTGTGTGGACCTGGGCACCAACACCTGCCTCATGCTGGTGGCCCGCCCCGACGACGACGGTGGCGTCGAGGTTCTCGCGGATCGCGCGCGGATCATCCGGCTGGGCGAGGGCGTGGACAGGACCCGGAGGCTGGCGGAGAGCGCCAAGCAGCGCGCGCTCACCTGTCTGGGAGAGTACGCGCAGGAGGCCCGCTCCCTGGGCGCCACCCACCTCGTCGCCGTGGCCACCAGCGCCATGCGCGACGCGGAGGATGGTCGCGAGTTTGCCCGCGAGATCGAGGCCCAGACCGGCTTCCACGTGGACATCATCAGTGGCGACGAGGAGGCGGGCCTGGCCTATGCCGCGGTGGCCGCGGACTTCGCGCAGGCGGGGAAGAAGACGGCGGTGTTCGACATCGGCGGTGGCTCCACCGAGGTCATGATTGGCGAGGGAAACTCGCTCCTCAGCCGCGTCAGCGTCGACATTGGCAGCGTGCGCCTGACCGAGCGCTTCCTGAAGCATGACCCGCCCACCGTCGACGAGCTGGCCGCGCTGCAGGCCCACATCAACTCCGCGCTGGAACGGCGTCCTCCGTTGGAGCCGGGCACGCCGCTGGTGGGCATTGCAGGCACGGTGACCACGTTGGCCGCGTGTGCCCTGGGGCAGGACACCTACGACGCAGCCCAGGTCCACGGTGCACCGCTCTCCATCCAGTCCGTCGAGGGGCTGCGGAGGCGCTTCGCGGAGCTGACCAGCGCCGGCCGCCTGGCCATCAAGCCGCTGGAGCCGGGGAGGGCGGACGTGATCGTCGCGGGGGCAATGATCGTGGAATCCATCATGCGCGCGTATGGCGTGCCGCGGATTGTCGTCGGGGACCGGGGCGTGCGGTTTGGCCTGTGCTACCGGGAGGTGGCCCGCCTCCGCTGACGGCGCAGCCCTGGTCCGTCCCAGTGCGTCAAATCTCCGATTCGCCCGGATGATGAACCTGCGCTACGTTCCCGCTTCATGTGGCGAACCGAGGAAGGGAGTACCGGCCGACTCGTCCAGCTGTGTGTGGCGTACTTCATCTTCTACGTCATCACCGGTGTCACCGTGAAATACTACCTGGGAGCCGCCGACAAGGGCTTCCCGGGAATGAATGACATCGAGTTCCTGGTCTACAGCACGTTCGGCGGAACGCTGGTCTGTCTCGTCGTGGCGGTGGCCGCGGGGTGGTACCGGCTGGAGTCCAACAGCGCCACCCAGTGGGGCCCGCTGCGCTTCCCCAGTGAGTTCCTCTACATCATCCCTTCCGGCGTCTGCACCGCCGTGGTCATTCCCACCACGACGCTGATGTACTCGCTACCCATCTCCGTCATGGTGGCCATGGTCATCATGCGCGGCAGCGTCATCGTCATCAGCCGCATCGTCGACGCGGTGCAGATACGCCAGGGCATCCTCACCAAGAAGGTCTACCGTGAGGAGGACATCGCCATTGGCTTCGCGCTCATGGCGGTGGGTGTGCACCTGGTGTGGGCCCGCGATGGCGGCTTCGACTTCCTGACCAACGTCGCCGCGGTCACCATCCTGTCCAGCTACATCACCGCCTACGCCATCCGCATCTACCTCATGAACTATTTCAAGAACACGCGTGGCAAGGGCGTGAAGCAGGACAACAAGGGCTTCTTCGCCGTCGAGCAGATTGCGGCCAGCGTGGTCATCTTTGGCATCACGTGCATGTTGTTCAACTCGCCGGATTGGTTTGGCTGGGAGGCCAAGCAACTGCAGCAGCTCCGCGGCGCGTTCTCCGACGCCAAGCCGCAGTGGCCCGGCGCCATCCTCTCCGGCGCGGCGTTTGGCGTGGTGGCGTTCTTCAGTGTGTTCATCTTCATGTTCAAGGGACGCACCGCCACGTTCGCAGGGTTGGTGAACCGGTTGACGTCGTTGATTGCGGGGACCACGGCCACGCTGGTGAGCGCGGGGCTCTTCGGCGGGAAGCTTCCCAAGACGGAGGACTGGATTTCCCTGGGATTCATTCTCGTCGCGGTGGCGTTCCTGACGTCGGCGGAGCGCAAGCGGGCGGCGGAGCTGGCGCAGGCCAAGGCCCTCGAGCCCACGACGACAGCGGCGCCCGCGCGCGCGGCCTGAGCCCAACAGCTACGACGGACGTTGGATGCCGGTTGGCGGAGGGGGCCGTCGTTGACAAGCGTGTGCGCGCGTGGGGACCATTCGCGCCACCGTCAACGGAGGTTCCATGCCGCCCGTCATCCGTTCCGCTCCCAGTCCCACGAAGTTCGCCGATGCGTGGGCGAAGGAAGTGGTGAAGCCCGCCGCGGAAGCGCTTGTCGGCGCCGACGGACGGCTGGACGCGCAGGAGGCTGCGAACACCGGGAACCTGACGGGGAATGAGAAGCTGGCGTCGGAGGCGCTGCAGAGGTTGGCCAGCGTCACCGGGTCCCAGGCGCCCACGGTTGCCGACGTGGTGGCCGCGGAACGCGCGCGTGCGCTCGAGGCTGCGGAGGGCGCGGCGGGAGCCAACAAGCGGCTCTCATGGGTTGAGGCGCGTGCGCTGCCGGCGGATTTGTCGGCGGGGTACTCCGCGTTGCGTGGACGTGCGGCGGAGGCGGAGCCGGCGCTGCGGTACAGCGAACGGGTGCTGGATGACGTCGTCACCACGCACGGCGTGGATGCGCAGGCGCTGCTGGAGAAGGCGCGCGAGTTTGACAATGGGAACCACTACCTCACGCGCGCGGAGCTGGAACGCGCGGCGCAGGCGTTGAAGGGCGGGAATGACGTCGGGATTGTCTCGGACATCGACAAGACCATCCTGCCGCCCGAGGTCAACGGGACGATGCTACCGCCATACCCCGGCGTGGCCGCGCTGTTCCGCGAGATTGAGGCGCTGGATGGGGCGCCCGGGGACACCACGTATGTGACGGCGCGGAACCCGGAGCGCGCGCGGCCGGTGGTGGCGTGGTTGGACACGCATGGGATGCCCGCGGGGACCATCGAGACGGGGACCAGCGCGGTGCCGTGGGTGGCGGAGCCGGAGAAGATTCGCGACATCACCGCGACGCTCAACGCGAGCCCGGGGAAGAAGTTCGTCCTCGTCGGGGATACCAGTCACCGGGACCCCGAGGTGTACCGGCAGATCAAGGACGCGTTCCCCGACCGCATCCTGGCGGTGGTGATCCACAAGCAGCGCGGCAGTCTGCAGCCGGCGCGGTTCGAGGGGCAGCATCTCGTCGAGAACTACGCGGACGCGGCGGCCAGGTTGTTCAAGTCGGGCGTGATTTCCGAGGATGCCGCGCGTCGGGTGATTGCCAGTGCGCGTGCGGAGGGATTGTCGCTGACGGACGCCGACGTGGAGCGGATGCTGCAGCCGGGGTGAGGTTGGTGTGGGGGTGGTGGCGCATTGGCCCCCCCACCCCGCCGCCTTGCCGGTCTCACCAATTTCTCGTCGTGGCGGCGGACCTCCCCCACGGTGTGGGGAGGCGTAGATGTGCCGCGCCCGGTGTCCTCAGTGACCTGAGCGCGGCACAAGGCCTCATTGAGCCCGTGCCGCCCACATACGCAAATGGCCCAAACGAGGCGGCACATCTACGCCTCCCCACACCGTGGGGGAGGTCGGCCGCCACGTCGAGAACTCGTGGAAAACGGCAAGGCGGCCGGGTGGGGGGGACACATTGGCACCGCCCCAACTCTCACCACCAACCAAGGGCGTCAGCGGTTCAACCCCAGGATCCACCCCTCGGACCTGAGGTTCTCCACGTCGTCAAACGCCTCAAACGGCGTCCACAGCCTCCCTTCGCGCTGCATCATGGGCCCACCCACCGCCAGCACCGCAGCGTCCGACGCATCCGCGTCGTCGAGAATCCGCAACCACTGGTGCGTCCGCAGCGTCATCCCCCGCGCCGCATACGCATCCTTCACCGCGTTCCGCAGCCTCGTCCGGTCACGCGTGGGCAGACCCAGCAACGTCCGCCACAACAACGAGGGGAAACTCTCGAACACCCACGGTGCGCGTGGAATGGCCGTCGTCTCGTCGTCGAACGGCCAGATGTTGACCCACCGCGCCCGGTCCTCCGTCAGGTCCCGCCATATCCGGTAGGTCCCCGTCTGGATGTTCTTCTGGAACGGCCGCGTCTGGAACACGCTGGTACACCGCGCCACCAGCTCGCATTCCCGACGAGGCAGCGTCCCCCGCGCATGCTCCGGCAGCAGTGACGCGAAGAACCGCTCCGCCCGCGCCATCCCGTACCGTGGCCTTCCCCCGTCGTCGTCCGCGCACCGCCGCATCACCGCCCACAACGCATCCGCCCCCGTCCCCGACCACACCCCCCGTGGAAGCCCCAGCACGCAGTCGACGAGCAGCGCGACGCCCCCGCCTGGCGCCTTCGCACGCTCCAACAGCGCGTTGAGCGCCACCGACGTCAGTCCTTCCAGCGCGTCAACGTGCAGCCGCCACGCGCCGCGTCCCTCTTCCAACGCCACCGCCGCCTTCAACGGTCGCGCCGCGGCCCCACCGCGCATCACCGCGCCGGTCTGGTCCACCCCCACGAAACAGCGGAACCTGGGTTGACGTCGTCGCAACGGAGAATCAGCCGGGCTCTGCCACCGGCGGCGCCGCATCCGCGGTCACAGGATGCGCGCTGTCCGTGTTGATGCGCCCGCCCAGCATCGTCAGTCGTCGCGGCATGCGGTGCGCCAGCGCGGTGTTGTGCGTCACCACCACCGCGGTGATTCGTCGACGCTCATTGAGCCGGAACAACAGGTCATGGATGGCGCCGCCGGTATTCTCGTCGAGGTTTCCGGTGGGCTCATCCGCCAGGAGCAGCTTGGGCTCCAGGATCAACGCACGCGCCAACGCCACACGCTGCTGCTCACCGCCGCTCAGCTCACCCGGCCGGTGCGTCACGCGGTGCCCCAGCCCCACCTCGTCAAGGATGGCGCCCGCGGCGTCACGCGCCTGCTTGGTGGGCATGCGCTGCACCATGGCCGGCATCATCACGTTCTCCAACGCGGTGAACTCCGGGAGCAGGTGGTGGAACTGGAACACAAAGCCAATGTTGCGGTTGCGGAACTCATTGATGCCCGCGGGCGTGCGCGTGAAGACCTGTTCCCCGTCGTAGAGGACGCGGCCCTCACTGGGCACGTCCAGGGTCCCCAGGATGTGCAGGAAGGTGCTCTTGCCCACGCCGGAGGGGCCCGTGATGGACACCAGCTCCCCCTGCTCGATGAGGACGTCAACGCCATTGAGGACGCGCAGCTCATGCCCGTCCATCCAGTAGCTCTTCTTCAGGCCGCTGATCTCGACGCGCATGACCTACTCGTACCGGAGCCCTTCCACGGGGCGCAGCCGCGCCGCCTGCAGTGACGGATAGACGGTGGCCAGCAGGGAGATGATCACCGCCGCCAGCGCCACCAACGCAAACTCCACCGGGTTCATCTTCACCGGCAGGTTGGCGATGTAATAGACCTCCGGGTCCAACCCGATGCCGAACGCCTCGATGGCGCGACAACTCAGGTAGCCCATGCACATCCCCATCAGCGTCCCCAGCCCGCCAATGACCAGGCCATAGGTCACGAAGATCTTCATGATCGACGCATCCGTGGCCCCCATGCTCTTGAGAATCGCAATCTCCTTCCCCTTCTGCAGCACCACCATGATGAGCACGCAGAGGATGAGGAACGAGGCCAGGATGAGCATGAAGGAGAGGATGATGAACATGGCAATCTTCTCCAGCTTCAACGCGGCGAAGAGGTTGCGGTTCATCTCCTTCCAGTCGCGGGTGCGGTAGGGGAAGCCGCCCAGGGTCTGCACAATCTCGCGGCCGATGCGCGTGGTGTTGTCCACGTCGTCGACCTTGAGCTCCAGGCCGGTGACCGCGCCGCGCATGGTGAAGAAGCTCATGGACTCCTTGAGGTCGATGTAGACGAACTTCGAGTCGTACTCGTACATGCCACTGTAGAAGATGGCGGCCACGCGGAAGGTGCGCGCGCGCGGAACCGGACCCGTGGGCCCCAGCTCCGCCACCGGGCTGACGACGGTGATCTTGTCCCCCAGGAACACGCGCAGGTTCCGGCTCAGCTCCTGCCCAATCACAATGCCCGGCAGCACCGCGCCCTCGGCAATGGGCGGGGGCGCAATGCCAAACGCGGGAATGATGGAGCTGGGCTTCTTGTCCTCGTCGGGCTTCTTCTCCCCGCCGATCTCCTGGGTCTTCTTGGCGGCGGCGGCCTGGTCCTCGTCGGGCTCGGGCGCGCCGGGGTCGGGGATGGTCTTGGGGTCCGCAATGCCGCCCCAGCCGCCCTGCACCATGGACTTGTGGAGCTCGCTCACCTCGTTGACGGTGGTGGGGTCCACGCCCTTGATGAGCGCGCCGCTGAGGTTGCTCTCCGAGGACAACATCACCTCGTTGAATACGAACGGACTGGCCCCGGTGACGTGCGGGTGCGCGCGCGCCTTCTCCAGCACCTCCTTCCACTCGGTGAACTCCCCGCCGGCCTTCTGCAGGATGAGGTGCGCGTTGGCGCCGAGGATCTTGGTCTTGAGGTCCGCCTCGAATCCGCTCATGACGCTGAGCACCACCAGCATGGCCCACACGCCCACCGTCACGCCCGCCACGGAGATGAAGGTGATGACGCTGACAAAGCTCTTCCGTCGACGCGCCATCAGGTAGCGACGTCCGATCCAGCTCTCGTAGCTGAAGGAGAAGGACCACGCGCCGTCGCCGGTGAGGAGGAAGCCGAAGGACGAGCCGAGCAGCAGCGCCGTCATGAGGATGAGGACGCTGGTGAGGATGATGGTGAGGAGGAAGACGGTGGTGGTGCCGTAGGTGAAGAACAGCTCCAGGTAGTTCCCCGCGGCGGCAGTCCCGAGGGTGTACACCCAGACGATTCCCACGTTTTCGAAGAAGCCCACGCGTCGACCAATGACGCTCTGGATAAACCCCGCCACGACGCCACCCACCGCCAACGCCATGGCCAGCGGCGCATGCAGCGACTCACCGGTGTTCCCCGTGAAGTAGATGTGCCCGGCGGTGGTTCCCCCGGCGGCAATCAGCACGACGAGGCTGCCGGCGAGCCAGCCCCACGGATGGAAGTCGCGGTAACGGATGACGCGCTGGTGATCCTCGAGCTTGGGCTTGGGTTGGAGCAGGAGGCCAACGGGTCCGAGCAGACCCCACAGGAGGCCAGGGCCCCAGGGCAGCTCCCGGTTGCTGCGCACCACCGCCACCAGCGGCGGCCACCACAGCAGCCACATGGCGACCACCAGGTACAGGGGCACCAGGGAGAACAGTTTTTCGTCGGTGTGTGCGTACGGAAGGAGGTTGTGCACGTGGCGCCCATGCCCACCCGGGGGTGGCTGCTGGTGCTTGAACGGGCGAGGGGGCGGAAGGTTCTAGAACCCCCTCAGCTCCGGCGCAGCTGCGGGAAGGCAATCACTTCCCGGATGGTGGGACTGTTGGTCATCAGCATCACCAGGCGGTCAATGCCCAGGCCCTCGCCCGCCGTCGGCGGCATGCCCACCTCCAGCGCGGAGAGGAAGTCCTCGTCCAGTGGCTGCGCTTCCACGTCGCCCAGGTCCTTCATGCGCAGCTGCGCTTCGAAGCGGCCACGCTGGTCCAGGGGGTCGGTGAGCTCGCTGAAGGCGTTGGCCACCTCCATGCCGCTGCAGAACAGCTCAAAGCGGTCCACCACCGCCGGGTCCCCGTCCTTGCGACGCGCCAGCGGGCTCGCGCTGATGGGGTACTCCGTCACGAACGTGGGCTGGATGAGCGTGCTCTCAATCTCGTGCTCAAACACCGCGAAGAGCAGATACAGCGCCAGGTCCCGACGACGCTCCAGCGGCAGCGTGGCGTCGATGGCGTCGCCAATGCGCTTGTAGAAGCCCTTCACGTCGCTCTTGTGGATGGCGAAGGCCTTGTTGGCCGCGGCCTCCAGACCGTGCTCCTTCACCAGGCCCGCCACGTCGGGGATGACCGCCTTCTCCTCCTCCGGCGTGAGCACCTTGCGCACCAGCTTGAGCGGCTCCAGGTCGCTGACAACGTGACCCAGCGCCAGCTCCAGGCCCTGCGAGGCGCTCTGGATGTCGCGCAGGTTGCCCTTGCCCAGGTGCTCACCCACCACCTGTCCCAGCGTCACCCGACGGAACGGCGTGGTGAACTTCATCTCGTTGCCCTGGTAGGTCACCTCGTCGGAGCCGTTGAGCGTGGTGGCCAGGGTGTTGAGGAGGTTCTCCGTCAGCTCGATGAGATCCTCATACGTGGCGTACGCCTGGTACAGCTCAATGGAGGTGAACTCCGGGTTGTGCTTCCGGGACAGGCCCTCATTGCGGAAGATGCGGCCAATCTCGTACACGCGCTCCAGCCCGCCCACGACGAGCCGCTTGAGGTGCAGCTCGGTGGCAATGCGCAGGTACATGTCCTGGTTGAGCACGTTGTAGTGCGTGACAAAGGGTCGCGCCGCGGCGCCGCCCGCGCTGTCCTGCAGGATGGGCGTCTCCACCTCCAGGAACTCCCGCGCGTCCAGGAACTTGCGGATGGTGGAGATGACCTGCGCCCGACGACGCAGGATGTTCCGCGCGTCGGGATTCACCACCAGGTCCACGTGGCGCTGGCGGTAGCGCTGCTCCACGTCGGACAGGCCGTGCCACTTGTCCGGCAGCGGACGGAGGCTCTTGGTGAGGATGCGGATGGAACGCGCGAACGTGGGCGCGGCGGACTCACCCACCACCTGCAGCTTGGTGGCCCCGACGAGCAGCGTCACCTCGTGACCCTTGCCCTCGTTCTCGTTGCGCGCCTGCACCTTGGTCTGGAAGAGCGCGCCGGAGGCGCCAATGACGTCGCCAAGGTCCACGTGCTTCTTGAAGAACTGCAGGCCCGCCTCACCCAGGTAATCCACCTTCAGGTAGAGCTGGAGGAATCCCGTGCGGTCCTGGATGGTGCAGAAGACGGCCTTGCCCACCTCACGCATGGTCATCACGCGGCCCGTCACCAGGTGCGTGTCCTCGCGACCCTCCTCGATGAGGACCTTCAGCTCGTCCTCACTGGCGGAGAAGCGCGCGCGCTTGGCGTCGGCGGCGGTGAGGGTGGGACGGAAGTCGTTGCCGTAGGGGTCCAGGCCGGCGCTGCGCAGCTCCTGCATCTTGCGAACGCGTTCGGCTCTCAGGGTGTCTTCCATTTGGCTTTCCTGGCTGGCGCGTCATGACGGAGCGCCGGGGCTTTGCTGCTAGAGGCTCTGGCCCATCCCGTCAAGGAAGTTGGGCGGGAACTCCAGCGGAACGGGGTGGGCATGTGCAGCACATGCAAATACGCTGTGCACATGGCCAAGATGATCCAGATCCGGAACGTTCCGGACGCCATCCACCGCAGACTGAAAGCGCGCGCTGCCATGGCGGGGATGTCGCTCTCGGACTACCTGCTGGCGGAGGTCAAGCATCTGGCGGAGATTCCCACGCGCCAGGAGATGCTGGAGCGCATCAACGCATTGCCCCCCATTGAGCTGAACCCGAGCGCGGCAGAGATGCTCCGGGAGGAACGGGAGCGCCGATGATCGTTGTCGACGCGTCAGCCGTCGTCGAGTTCATCCTGGGAACGTTCCGCGCACCAGCGGTGGGTCGGCGCATCATGGCCCCACTGGAGACGCTACACGCGCCCCACCTCCTGGATCTCGAGGTTGCCAGCGTGTTGCGTCGGCATGTGGCCGCCGGGACGCTGGACCCTGCGCGCGCGCTGCTCGGGTTCCGCAACCTGGCCGACCTTGGCGTCATCCGCCACGCGCATGATGCGCTCCTGCCCAGGATCTGGGGACTCCGCCACAACGCCACGGCGTCCGACGCAGCGTACCTGGCGCTGGCGGAGACCCTCGGTGCTCCCCTGGTCACGTGCGACGCCAAGCTCCTGGGCGTTTCCGGACATGTGGCACGGGTCGACCTCATCCATTGAGACGGGCGCGTGAATCCGTCTCCGCCGGGAACGCTGACGCGGGCGAGGGCATCAGGCCCCAAGCTTGCGGTCCTTCCCTCGCGGCGCCTAGGGTTTCCGCCCCTGAAAGCCCGTCTGCACGACGGCGCCTGCGGAGAGCCCATGAGCCAGGACAACCTCATTTTTGGACCCACGTACGCGGAGATGAAGGACCCCAGCCTCATTCCGCAGGCCATCCGCCAGAAGGCGCAGAAGGCGCGCACCGAGGCGCCACTGGACCCCATCAACCTCTTCAACATCAACTGGAAGGACGACAACGGCCAGGTCCGTTTTGTCACCATCCCGCACGAGCTCACCGGCATCAGCGCCAACATCCTGGTGCTCAAGGGCCGCTACTTTCCGACGGGAAGCCACAAGGTTGGGCCGGGATACTGCGCGCTCGTCGAGAAGCAGCTCTCCGGCGAGGCCAAGCCGGGCAACCGCACCGCGGTGTGGCCTTCCACGGGCAACTTCGGCATCGGCGGCTCGTGGGTGGGGCCGCGCATGGGCTACCGCTCCCTGGTGGTGCTGCCGGCGGAGATGAGCCGGGAGCGCTTCGAGAAGATCAAGGGCTACGGCGCGGAGGCCATTGCCACGCCGGGCAGTGAAAGCAACGTCAAGGAAATCTACGACAAGGTCAACGAGCTCAAGCGCGACCCGAACAACCTCATCCTCAACCAGTTCGCCGACTTCGGGAACTACCGCTTCCACAGCACGGTGACGGCCTCCGCCGTGGAGGACGCGTTCCGCACGCTGCAGAAGGAGCACGCCGGTCCACTGCACCTGCGCGCGTGGGTGAGCGCCATGGGCAGCGCGGGAGCCATTGGCGCCGGTGACACGCTCAAGGAGCACCACCCGGGCTTCCACATCGTGGGGCTGGAGCCGGTGCAGTGCCCCACGCTGTTCAACGTGGGCTTTGGCGCGCACCGCATCGAGGGCATTGGCGACAAACACGTCACGTGGATCCACAACGTGGCCAACATGGACCTGCTGTTCTGCATTGACGACGAGGACACCCTGCGCGGCCTGCAGCTCATCCAGCAGGGCGCCGAGCTGCTCACCAAGGAGCTGGGCATCCGCGAGAGCCACGTGCAGAAGCTGGCGGACAGCTTTGGCATGAGCGGCGTGTGCAACGTGCTGGGCGCCATCAAGACCGCGCGCTACCTGGGGCTGGGCCGTCACGACGTGGTGGCCACCGTGGCCACCGACGGATTCGACCGCTACCCGAGCTGCCTGGAGAAGCTGAACGAGGAGGATGGCGTCCCCTCGGTCACGCGCGACCGCCAGCTGCGCAACCTGGAGGTCTTCCGCAAGCCCGGCGGCGGCGACATGTTCCTCGAGGGAACGCTGGCCGCGCGCAAGCGCTGGCACAACCAGAAGTACTTCACGTGGGTGGAGCAGCAGGGCAAGAGCATCGACGAGTTGCACGCCCTGTGGGAGCAGGATTTCTGGAAGCAGCAGCGCGCCAAGGTGGACGAGCTGGACAAGCAGCTGGTCCACGCTCGAGGCAGCCTCAAGAAGCTGGCGGAAGCCACGGCCTGAGCAAGGTCCCGTCGTCACGCATCCCGTGATGGCGTGAGCTGGGACGCGGACCACCTGCGTCACCCTCCTGCGTCGCTAGAACGATGGCAGGAGGGAGCATGAAGACTGTCCACCGGTCGGTCCCAGGTCTGCGCAGCTCTTTCCCACGCACGGAGCGGCGCCTGGGCCTGCCCATCCGTCGTGACCCGCGTGAGCGCACCCCGCGCCAGGGTCCGCGGCATGAGCACCCCGAGGAGCCGGAGACCACCGTCATTGTGATTGGCGGTCATCCCACCGACATTGGCCCGGCGGGCACCGAGCTCCGTCGTCACCCTGTGCGCATCAGCATGGATGGCAGCCGGGAGCAGCATTCTCGTCGGATGTGAGCGGCGTGGTGTCCTGCTGTGCTAGCAGTTCCGGCGCAGTGAGGGCGCGCGCATGGTGCAATCGGGACACGGTCGACTGACCTCTGGAATTGCCGGCCTCGACGAGGTGCTGAACGGCGGGTTCATCCGCGGGCAGGCCTACCTGGTGCGTGGCGGCCCCGGCGCCGGCAAGACCACGTTGGGAATGCACTACCTGGCCGCCGGGAAGGCGCGCGGAGAGCAGGCGCTGTGCATCACCCTGGGTGAGACGGAAGCGCGCCTGCGCGCCAACGCGGCTGCGGTGGGCCTGGACCTCTCCGGCGTCAACTTCGTGGACCTCAGTCCCTCCTCGGCGCTGCTGGCGCAGGTGCAGACCTATGACTTCTTCTCACCGGCGGAGGTGGAGGCGGAGAGCGTCACCAAACGCATCCTCTCGCGCGTGCATGCGCTGAAGCCGCAGCGTGTCTTCGTCGACGCGCTGACGCAGCTCCGCTACCAGAGCCAGGACGTGGCCGCGTTCCGGCGGCAGGTCCACAGCTTCCTGCGCTTCCTTTCCGAGCTGACCACCACCGTGGTGTTCACCTCCGAGTCGGGACGGGACCTCTACGACGACGACCTGCAGTTCCTCAGCGACGGAATCCTGGACCTGACGGCGGGGCCGGAGGGACGGTTCCTCCGCGTCACCAAGATGCGCGGCTCCGGTCCCCGCGCAGGTGCCCACGCGGTGCGGCTGGGCGGTCAGGGCATGCGCGTCTTCCCGGTGCTCCCCGTCGAGACAACCAGGGTTCCTCCGCGCACGGAGGCCATTCCGTCGGGGATCCCCGCGCTGGATGAGCTGCTCCACGGCGGATTGGAGCGGGGAACGACCACGATCATCAGTGGTCCCAGCGGCGTGGGGAAGTCCACCCTGGGCATGCAATTCATGGTGCAGGCCGCCGCGCGGGAGGAACGCGCCGTGGTCTACTCGTTCGTGGAGGGGCGCGAGACGATGCTGCTGCGTTCCGACGCGGTTGGCCAACCGGCGCGCGCGTTGGTGCAGTGCGGCGCGCTGTCCGTGGAAGAGGTGCATCCCGCCGAGCTGTCACCGCTGGAGTTCGCCAACGCCGTCCGAAAGGCCGCCGACGACGGAGCCACGATGGTGATGCTGGACAGCATTGGCGCTTTTGGAATGGCCATGCTGGCTCCCGACGCAAACAACAGCCTCTACTCGCTGTGTCGCTACCTGACGGCGCGGGGGGTGACGGTGCTGGCCATCAGTGAGCTGCGGGCGCTGGGAGGAGAGCTGCGCATCACGGAGGCGGGCATCTCCCCCGTGGCCGACAACATCCTGTTCATGCAGTACCTGGAGCTGCACCGGCAGGAGCGCGTGGAGGTGCGCAAGACGGTGGGTGTCCTCAAGAAGCGCCTCACCGACTTTGACAAGACCGTGCGCGAGATTGAAATCACCAACCAGGGAATCCGGGTGGGCCAGCCCATGCCGGGTCTGCAGGGCATCCTCACCGGTGCGCCGCGTTGGACGGAGCCCCGCCGGTCCTGACGTCACGCGGACAAGGTCCAGGGCAGGGGATGCAACTCGCGCGTCCAGCCCCGTTTTCCGTCGTCAAACTGCAGCTCCATCCGGGTGGCCACGCCGTGATGCAGCCGCACCAGCTCCAGCGACTCCAGCGCTCGCAGGGGCACCGAGGGCGTTGTTGGCATGGTCAGCCGCAGCGACGTCAACTCGCGCAGCCCCGCGGCGTGCTCCAGCGGCTCACGACGTGCCTCGGGGTACTCATCCGGCCGAACCAGTCCGTCGACGAGAAAAAGGAGTGGCTCCTCGGGTGGCGTGTGCGCCACGTGGATGGCGCGGCCGGCGGGCAGGTAGGGCGGGCGGTATTCCCACGTCGGAAACGGCAGCTCGGTGCGGGCGCCGCGCAGGCAGATGCCCATGGGACACGCCTGGTGCCGTGAGCGTTCCCACAGGAGCGTGGGGGCCACGACGGCGGAGCGGGCCTCGGCCTCGTCGCGCAGCCAGATGAGCTCGAGCATGAAGTTGTGGAGGAAGAAGCGGCGGTTGGACGTGCCCTGACCCGGATGCACGTTGCCGCTCCCCTCGGTGAGGCCGGCCTCGACGAGGACGCGGGCTTCCGGCGCTCCCACCGTGGTGAACACGTAGACGTGGTCCAACTCCATGCACCCACGCTATCACGGCGGCGCGGCCCGACGACGCAGCTCCTCCGCCCGACGACGCAGCTCCTCCGCGGCGCGCTGTGCGTCGGCCCGTGCCCGCTCGTCGATGCGACGGTCTTCCTCCGCCACCTGCTCCCGTGCGCGCTGGGCTTCACGCACCAGTGCTTGCCGAGCGTCGCTGGCGGTGTTGGCCGCGGCGCCAATGACACGCGGGATGTCTTCGTCCTCCACGAACGTGCCCAGCTCGACGTCACGGACCTCTGGCGCGTCCAATGTTCCGCGCACGCTGAGCGGCGTGGTGCGTGCTTCCATGGGGCGGTATTTCCCGCCGGTCAACGTTGCCACCTGGTCGGGTTCCAGCTCACTGGTGCCGTGAAGCGCCAGGGTTCCGTCGAGGTGGATGCGGCCCTGGAGGCGCAAGAACCCCAGCGGTGATCGCAGCGTCATGGGCCCGGTCAGCGTGATGACGCCACGGGCAACGCGCCCCTCCGCGCGCACGTCCGTGAACTCCGCGGGAATGACCGGGTCCGCGCGTCCGTCCACACGTACCAGGGGAAGCACGCGCCGCAGCGGTGACCGCAACGACGCCACCAGGTTCACGTCATCCGCGCGCAGCGAGGGCGCATGGACGCGGACCGTGCCCTGCATGGTTTCGATGATGTCGCCCCGACTCCGCCCCCGGGCAATGAACTGCAGGTCCGCATTCACCCGGCCCCCCAAGGGCTCCTCCTGTCCGGCGGTCAGCTGCGCGAGATCGACGTCGACAAGCCGCAGCTTCCACTGGCTCCGGGCCCAGGCCGAACGCAGGTCCACCTCGGAATCCAGGGCTTGCACCGCCCCGCCACGTGCCCGGGCCCGCAGCTCCTGGATGCGCAGCACGCCGTTGCGGAGGCTGAACCGCGTCGAGACATCCTGAAGAACCTCCCTGCCCACGACGAAGGTGGACGCATGCAGCTCGACGTCGGCGCGCAGCCGCGAGAGCAACCTGCGGGCGAAGGCGGGAAGGCCGTGGGGACTGCGCTCGACGTCGAACTCGCCGGCGCGTGGTCCCAGGAGCTCCGCGCCCACCAGCTTGTCCGCGTGCAACACCGCCGTCACATGGGGCTCGTCCAGACCCACTACCCGCATCTCTCCGCGCAGGTGTGACTCGCGCAGTGCCACGTCCAGGTCATCCACCTTCACCGTCAGGAGCGAAGGCGCGTCGATCCGGCCGCGCAGTTGCACAATCCCCCTGGCCACGCCCTCGTTGGGCAGCACGGTGCTCACGCTGCGGATCTCCGAGAGGTCCACCGTGCTGACCAGTCGCGCGTCGAGGAAGGGGCGCACCAGTCCGCGCACCACCGCGGTGCCCGTCACGTGACTCCGCGGCGTCTTGATCTCGGCGTCATCCACCCGCGCCACCACGGAATCCGGGTCCCAGGGGTTGCCGGTGACGACGAGATTTCCCCGCAAGCGCATGCCACGCGGAACCACGCGTGTCTCGGGGAACACCTTTCGCACGTCGTCAAGCGGGATATCCACGCGCCCCGCGTGCAGCTCCACCGTCGGGCTCGGGCCCTCCAGTCCGTGGGCCTCCCCGCGCGCCGTCAGCCGGATGCGACCCAGGCGCAGATCGGCGCGTTCAATGTGCGCGTTGTCGCCGGTTTCCACGGCGCGCAGGTGCAGGCTCGCGCGCATTCCGCGCGGCTTGTCCAGCCAGCGGTGACGACGGGCATCCACCAGGCGCAGCTGCAGGTCGTCGAGGGGCGCGCGGATGAGCGCGGTGGTTGTCCCGCGGTGATGGTGGATGCTGGCGAGGAGGTTGGCGTCGCCACGGATCACGGTGTGGGGAAGGCTCACGTCCATGCCGCGCAGGCGGAGCGTGGCGTCGTAGTGTTCTCCGTCTGGGACAACGCTCGCGGCCACGCGGAGCTGCATCTCTCCGCGCACGGTCTCCCGGTTGCGCAGGGCCTGTTTGACCTCCGGGAGCACGCCCGCGAGCCGACGGATGGGGACCGTGCCGGTGTCCAGCTGGAGGGAGAACGGCTCGCCAGGACGCAACGGAAAGTCGCCCGAGCCCGCGAGCATGACGTCGTCCAACGTCATCTCGGCGGTGTGGACCAGGATCCGCGGGCCTCGTCGTTCCGCGGCCACGCGGATGTGCATGGACGTGCCCGGCGGTTTGTCGAACACGCCCGCGTACCGCACATGCGCCTCGTCGAGGGCAATGCGCAGGTCGTGGTGGTTGGCGTCGGTGCGCGCGGTGGCCTCCAGGGGGCCGGAGATGTGCCAGCCCGTCCATGTTTCCCCGGGCGGGAACATGCCGCGCAGCTCGTCGACGTCGATCACGCGCAGCGCAATGTCCGCGTCACGCATACCGTCCAGCGACCACTCCTCCACCTGCAACCGCGTGCGCAGCGAGAGCGAGGGCGCCTGCAGGTCAAGCCTGCGGATCACGTACTGCTGGCGGTCCAGGTCACCCAGGATGTCGACGTCGAGGTGCACGTCCGAGGGTTGCCCCAGCGACGTGCCGCGCGCGAGGACCAGACCATTCGCCGAGGCGCTGCCCCGCGTGGCCACCCAGCGGTACCCGGGCAACGCGGTTCCCGTCATGTCCACGCGCAACGTGCCCGCGGCGGGCCACACGCCTTCCCACGGCAACAACGCCGACCAGGGACCCAGCTCCAGCGGTGAGAGGCTCACGGTGAGCGCCACGCCGGGCAGGATGGGGGCCCGTCCGTCGGGAAGGGGCATCACGCGCGCATCCAGGTGCAGGGGCGCGGTGTGGGCGCCGTCGCGGAAGGCCAGGTCCACCACGGCGTGCGCGCCGAGCAGGGGCGTGACGCGGTCCAGCGCAATCTGCACGTGCTCCACGGTCAGGATGCGGCCCTGCAGCTGGTCCTCGACGACAATCCGCCCGCCCACGACGGTGATCGGGGGAAGCTCCAGGCGGTGCAGCATGCGGCCCCAGCTGGAGGCCTGGGCGTCATCATGCGCGGCGGCGGCGGTGTCGTCGGCAACGTGGTTGGTGACGTCGGAGAAGTTCCAGTCGCCCAACGCGTTGCGCGTGAGCTTCAGCTCCGGCTGCACCACCACCACGTGGGAGATGTGCAGCCGCCGGCCCCAGTCGGAGAGCGTCCGTTTCACGTCGACGCGCGCCAACACGTGCCGGGCCGTGAGCTGCGGCTCCGACGTGCCCGGGGGCCCCGAGACCCTCAGCGCCACCACGCGCAGCGCCGGCCCGCCGTCCCACGCCAGTTCCACGCGGTCGTGCGTGAGGTTCCTCCCCAGCCGACGGTGAATGGTCTCCACCACCGCGTCGCGCTGCCGTTCCGCCGACGGGAGGAGACGGTCCAGCAACGTCACGGCCGCCGCCATGAGCAGGGCCAGGGCCAGGCCGGCCGCTGGGATCACGCGGCGCATGGAACGGCACTCCTTCCACCCGCAGCTCCGACACCAGCCGGGCCACCTAGGTTAACGATTGCGGACGCGACTCTCCGCCGACGTCAGCGGGAGTGGAGGCGTGGGTGTGGAACGGAGTGGCTGCGTCGTCGCCACACGCAGGAATGCCCGCGCCACGCGCC
>JBFMGU010000118.1:0-32839 GCA_040752415.1 Myxococcota bacterium | reverse complement strand
GGGAAACTCTGCGTGCCGGCCTCTCCGCCTCGGGGATGGCGCGGCCGGCACTGTGGGAGTGCGGTCTGAAATACCGCTTTGGCTCGGGCTGTCCGGGCCCCACCGGAGTCTTCCCAGGTAGGTGATTTACGCGCCGCCGAGCTTCGGTCGACCCGAGCCCGGCGTGGTCACTTCTCCGTCGGTGGCCAGGCGGTGGCGCACGCTGTCCTGGATGCGCGCGCGGTCCACGGCCACGGTCTTGGCGTCGCGGTCGGCGCCCTCGGTGGGCGGGGGCGTGGACTCCGCGGCCTCCGCGTCCGCCGCCGCGTCCATCAGCAGGGAGAGCGTGAACCGGCCGATGTAGAGGCGGTCGCCGCTCACCACGGGATCATTGCGCGCCAGGAACGGGGCGCCGCGTCCGCCGCGGTCCAGGTACACACCGTTGGCGCTGTTGCAGTCCGCCAGCCGCCAGCGACCGCTGGTGTGGAGCAGCTTGCAGTGCTGGCGGGAGATCTGCTCGTCCTCCAGGTGGACGTCCGCCTGGGATGAACGACCCACCAGGATCTCCTCCTTGTTGGACGGAGAGACGTCGGGGGGCCTCCCCCGGTGCACTCACCTGGATGAGGATTTTGGGCACGCGGGTGCACCTCGAGAAGTTGTCGGCGGTCCGTGACCATAGCGGACGGATGCCGCGGCGTCATGTCTTGCCCCACAACGTGGCAATGCCCACGCACAAGTCCCACCTTGGTCCCGGCGCTGCGCTCGGGGATCCGCATCCGCCATTGGCCGCCCAGCGCCGCCGCATGCTAGGAAGGTGATTCTCCTGTGCGACGCCGCGGCGTGCCGCCCGTCCACGCCGCTCCCAAGGTTTGGCCAGAAGGCCACGGACCCCCAACGCCCACGGACCATGGACGTTCGCTGCGAACAATGCGGGACCGAATACGAGTTTGACGACGACCGGCTGGGTTCCGAGGCCGTCACCGTCAAGTGCGCCACCTGTGGCCACGTGTTCAAGGTCCGCAAGGAGGACGGTGGCTCCCGACCCGTCGCCGCACCCGCGGGAGCGCCCGCGCGCCAGAAGAGCAGCAACTGGATGGTGCGCCAGCCCAACGGCAACATCTTCACGTTCAAGGAGCTCACCACGCTCCAGAAGTGGATCGTGGAGCGCAAGGTCACCCGCGACGACGAGATTTCCAAGAGCGGGGAGACCTGGAAGCGCCTGGGCAACATCGCGGAGCTGGCCAGCTTCTTCCAGGCGGTGGACACCCCGGCGGTGGTGCCGACCGTCGCGGCGCCGCCCGCGCCCGCCACGCCCGCGCCGCCCATGGCCATGCCGCCCACGGTGCCGCCGGGCTACTCCACCGGCATGCCGCCGGGCTACCTGCCCTCGCAGCTGACCCCCGCCGGCGCGTTCCCCGCTCCGCTGGGCGCGGTCCCCGGCGTGCCTGGCATGCCCCCGGTCCCTGGCGCGGTCTACCCCGGCTATCCCCCCGGCGCCGTCCCGCCGTACGCCCCGCCGGGCTACCCCGCCATGTACCCGGTGCCGGGCTACCCCTATCCCGCGGTGCCTCCTCCCGGCGGCGCGGAGTCCACCGGCTCCTATCCCGCGCCCGCCGCGCCGGTGGCCATCCCCATCCCCACCCCGGTGGCCACTCCCGGCGCCATCTCCCCGTCGGGCTCGCTGACACCGCCGCGCGCCACCGTGCCCGCCGAGCTCAGCGGTCCCAACCCCGCGCTGGATGACGACGACCCGGTGGCCGAGTGGCAGCGCGGGCAGCGTCGCCGCGCGGTGCTCATTGGCGTGGCGCTCAGCGCCGTGGTGGTGGGCGTGGGCGGATACTTCCTGGTGCCGCCGGAGCTGGTGCAGCAGGCGCAGGCGGGGCTGGGCCTGGCGCGTCCCCCCGCGGCGGTGGCGGCGTTCGAGGCGGCGCGCAAGAGCTGGCTGCGCAGCGCGGTGGTGGACCTGGAGTCGGCGCGCCAGAACGCGGATGCCGCGCTGGCCGCCAGCCCCCGCTGGGGCGACGCGCTGGCGCTCAAGAGCCTCACCGAGAGCCTGCTGGGCACCGCGCTGGGCGAGGAGAAGGCGGAGCTGAGCGCGCGTCTGGCCGGGCTCACCAAGGCCACCGGCGGCACGGTCACCGAGGGCACCCCCGACGCGGCCGAGGCCAAGGCGCTCAAGGAGCGGCTGGACAAGACCCAGGCCGCCGAGCTGGAGCACTTCAAGGCCGCCTTCGAGCTGGCCAAGGAGGCCCTGGGCGCCGCGCCCAACGACTACCTGCCCAACACCGCGGTGGCCGCCTATTACGTGTCCCGTCGCGTGGCCAAGGAGGCCCAACCCTACCTGGACCGCGCCAGGAGCCTGCGCCCGGCCGGCGACCCGTTCCTTCCCATCATCCTCGCCGAGGCGCGTGGGCTGGATGCCGGGGGTCGCGCGCTGGCCGCCAACGACCTGGAAGCGCTGCTGCGGGAGAACCAGGACGCGCTGGTGGCCCGCTGGCGCCTGGCCGCGCTCCTGGAAGCCGACGGGAAGCTGCCCGAGGCCGGCGTGCAGGCGGAGCTGCTCCTCAAGGACAACGCCGGCCATGAACGCGCCAAGGCCATCCTGGCCAAGGCCCGCGCCGCCGCCGCTCCGCCGCCCGCCGCGCAGCAGGCGCCCCAGCCGGTTCCCGCCGAGGAGAAACCCAAGGAGCCCGCGCCGGAGGAGGCCCCCAAGCCCACCGCGGACAAGGAGAAGGACAAGGACGCCAAGCCCATGACGTTCGACCGCGCGCTCTCGCTGGCCGACAAGGCGCGCGACCGCGGCCAGACCCAGAAGGCGCTGGCGCTCTACCTCAAGGCCAACGAGCTCTCCCCCGACCGCGCCGAGCCGCACGTGGGACTGGGCTGGTGCTACATCGACCAGGAGAAGATGGCCGCCGCGCTCGGGGAGTTCGACCGCGCCCTGCAGCTCAACAGCCGCTACGCCGAGGCGCACCTGGGCCTGGGTGAGGTCCACAAGTTCCGCGGCGACAAGCAGAACGCCATCAAGCACTACAAGCGCTACCTGGACATCCTGCCCAACGGCCCGGACGCCGACGTGGCCCGCAACGCCATGGCCGCGCTGGGCGGGCAGTGAGCGCGTTTCTCGTCGAGACAAGCGGCACAGTGGGCGCTCACACGTCGTGACGGGGCCGCGACCTGGAGTGCGGCGGGCCCTCGCCGCCCTGGTCAGCGCCGAGCGTGTGGCACCCTCGTCAGCGGTCGCGGGTCGCGGCGGCGTCGACGCCCCGTCGCCACCAGGTCGAGCACGTTCCGCACGTCGAGAACGCACGCGGCGCTGACCAGGGCGGCGAGGGCCCGCCGCACTCCAGGTCGCGGCTCGCTGACGAGGTCGGCACGCCCGCGGAGCGGCTGGTTGGGGCGCAGCCCCTGACGCCGGCGGAGGCGCGCGCTAAGGAATCCCCGTCGTGGAGCAAGCCCGCATCCTTCCCGGCTGGTTGCGCAGCGCGTTGGCCTGGGGCCTCTCCCTGCTGGGGCTGGCCGCGGCCTGTCCCACCACCAGCGGCGGGCCGGGCGGGACCACCGGCGGCGTGGGGAGCTGTCCCGCGGGCCCGGGCATCATCGCCGGCGACCCGCAGCTCACCATCGGGCGCGGCTCCTCGGAGTTCGTGGCGGTGGCGGACGGGGACCGCTGGACCGCCGCGCGCGGCCCCCAGGGCGGCCAGCACCTCTGGCTCAGCGTGCGCACCGTGGGCCTGGGGCCGGAGGTGCAGCCCAGCTACCGCTACCTGGAGCCCGACGGCGGCGTGATCTTCGAGAGCGCCGGCACGCGCACCACGGTGTGCGCCCGCGTAGGCGGCGGCCAGGAAAAGACCGGCCTCACCGCCTTCCTCCCCAACGAGTCCGTGCCCCTCCACCGCCTCCTGTGCCAGGGCCCCTTCCTCCTCCGGGTCACCGTCTCCGACGAGACCGGCGCCACCGCGGAGGACCAGCGCCTGGTGGGCGGGGTGGATCCGGACCCGGAGAGCTTCGTGCCGTTCCGTTTCCGCTGCGACGCCGGCGCCTCCTCCGACGACGGCGGGCCCTCCGACGCGGGCCCCGACGCCGGCTGAGCGATCCGGCCGCCAGTTGACCGAGGCGGGGCAAGTTCGCGTGCTCCCTGGCAAAACGCGAGAGGGGCCGCGGGACGACGACAAAAGCCCTTCAAACCTTTGTTACGCTGTGGCATAGACGCCGCTGCCTGAAGGGGGACCCTGAGGGAGGGGTTCACAACTCGCTGGCATCATGAAGCCCACGCGGGGGGCGCCGACCGGGTCACGGAGGCCCGCGGCATTGCAGGGGGGCGTGGGAGTGCGCCCCGTCAGAAAGAGGGTTGGAAGATGGCAGTTGGCACCGTGAAGTGGTTCAACGACGCAAAGGGCTACGGCTTCATTTCCCGCGAGGGCGGTGAGGACGTGTTCGTCCATTACTCGGCCATCCAGTCGGACGGCTTCAAGAGCCTGCAGGAGGGCGCGCGCGTGGAGTTTGACGTGGTGCCCGGCAAGAAGGGTGAGCAGGCCCAGAACGTCCGCGTCGTCGGCTGAACCGCGGCAAGCCAGCCCGCTCTCTTGATGGCGGGATGGAGCGAGCGCCCCCTTAAACCGGGGGCGTTCGCATTTGTGGCCCTCCACCACGTCCATTACGGTGCCCGGACGTGAGCCTGGTGATCCCCCACACCGAGATCTTCGACCACACCCCGCAGCGTCCACCGCTGAAGGTGCTGGTGGTCGACGACGACCGGGACCTGCGCCTCATGCTGCGCGTGCTCTTGGAGCGGAGCGGGTTCACCGTGGTGCTGGCCGCCGACCGCGCCGAGGCGCGCGACTGCCTCAAGGCCGACACCTACGACGCCATCCTGGTGGACCTCATGCTGGGGCGGGACAGCGGCCTGGACGTGTTGTGGGACGCGGCGCGCATCCAGAACGAGGCCAGCCGCCTGCTCATCAGCGCCGCGGTGGACCTCCACAGCGTCATGACCGCCGTCAACGGCGTGGGGGTGTACCAGGTGGTGGAGAAGCCCTTCTCGCAGGAGGCGCTGCTCGCCACACTGGACCGCGCCTGCTCGCTCACCCGCGTGGTGCGGGAGCGCGACCGCCTCCAGCGCGACCTCAGCGAGCGCACCGCCCAGCTGGAGCAGGCCAACGCGCGACTGCAGGACGCCGTCACCAAGCGCACCGCGGAGCTGCTGTGTGGCCTGCTGGCCGCGCTGGACTACCGCGACACCGAGACGCAAGCGCACAGCCGACGCGTGGCCGCCTACGCGCGCTGCCTGGGCACCCGCATGGGCCTGGAGGGCGAGGCGCTGGCGGACTGCACCGCCGGCGCGCTGCTCCACGACGTGGGCAAGATCGGCGTGCCGGATCACATCCTGCGCAAGCGTGGCCCGCTCTCGCCGGAGGAGTGGGCCATCATGCAGCGCCACCCGCTCATGGGCGACGAGCTGCTCGCTCCCATTGCCTTCCTGCAGCACGCGCGTCGGGTGGTGGCGCAGCATCACGAGCGCTGGGACGGCAGCGGCTACCCGGCGGGCCTGCGCGGAGAGGCCATTGACCTCGGCGCGCGCATCTTCGCCGTGGTGGACGCGCATGACGCCATCACCAGCAACCGGCCCCACCGCAAGGGCCGCCCCATCTCCGACGCGCGCGACCTCATTGCGCTGGCCAGCGGCACGCAGCTGGACCCCGGCGTGGTGGCCGCCTACGCCAGCACCTCCGACGAGGAGCTGCTCACGCTGCAGGCAGAGCACCAGGACGGCAGCCCCTTCACGGGCTTCGGGGAGCTGCTCCGGGATCTGCGTTCCGCCTGACACGCGCGGGCGCGTCCCGCTCGCCACGTGACGTCGGGCGTGTTCACGCCGCTCCCCGTGAGGTGCGCTCGCTCCGACGACAACGGGTGGTTCCGCGCGCGGCATCAAGGGCTGTGGGCACGTGATGATTGCCCCTGACGCGTGACGCGCATTCCCGCAGCGACCGGTGTGAATCCCGGGTGCATGGCATGGCCGCTGCTCTGAAGCGCGGTCGGCCGGATGTTCGGGGGGCGGAACAGTCGCCACCGGCCGATTGGGGTCCAAGTTGTCATCATCTGCGCTGGAGCAGGGGGGCTGGCAGTCCGCGGGCACGTGGCACGCCGGGCGTCGTGGGGAGGGGGCCGCGGTGCGCGCGTCGCGCGTCACCTCGTGGGGCGCCGGGAACGGGAGCGTCATGGGCGGAAGGATGGCCGCCGCGGTTGCGCTGGTGACCGCCCTCTTGTCCTGCCTGGGCGCCGCGCTGTGGGAGCCTCCCGCGGTGCTGGACGTGCTGGAGTCGGACACCGTGGCGGCGGAGGAGCTGCACGCGCTGTTGCTCCTGCGGGACCGCCAGCTGCAACGCCTGCAACGTCGCGTGGCCGACCTGGACGACGGGCCGCTCCTGCAGGACGCCGAGCGCCTGGGCATCCTGGCCGCGGTGCAGAGCTCTGGTCTCCCGCCGCACGTGCAGAAGCGGGTGGCGGTGGCCATCCTGCGGGAGTCCCGTCGCCATGAGCTGGACCCGCTGCTGGTGGTGGCGGTGATCCGCACCGAGAGCAGCTTCCACTCCTTCGCGGTGAGCCAGAAGGGCGCCATGGGGCTCATGCAGGTCATGCCCGACACGGGGCGCTGGCTGGCGGAGCGGCAGGGCGTGGCGCTGGGGCGCGACACCAACCTGTTCGACCCGGAGCTGAACGTGGCGCTGGCCACCAGCTACCTGAGCGAGCTGGTGCGTCGCTTTGGCTCGTTGCGTGCGGCGCTGGTGGCCTACAACGCGGGGCCCACCGCGGCGCGCGAGATCCTGGCGGACCGCGAGCTGCGCACGCGCTTCTACGCGGGTTACCCGACCAAGGTGCTGAAGGAATACCGGCGCCTGCAGAAGCGGGCCGCGGTGCTGGGCCCGTCCCCCGCCTGAGCGCTCACTTCCGACGACGACGCAGCAGCGTGCCCAGGCCCAGCAGCGCCAGCGCCATGAGCGGGGCGCCCTCGGCGGCGGGGGAGGCGCAGCGGCACGGACCCACCGGGATGCCTCCGGCGCCACCCGGGCCCACCGCCACGCCACCCGACGAGGTGGAGCTGCCCCCCTGGCCCGCGGTGCACTCCCCCACCGAGACGCTGAACTGACGGCTCACCGGCGCGTTGCCCGCGGTCTCCACGGTGACGGTGAGCGGGACGCTGGTGACGCTGCAGGGCAGGTCATTCTCCGCGCGCAGGCGGAAGGGCGTGCCGCTCTCCTTGAGCTGCCCGGCGTCCACGTTGGTGATGGTGACGCTGTCCTGCTCCAGGGTGATGAAGCCCTGCGCGGTGCTGATGCGCGCGGTGGCGCTCTCCAGCATGCGCCCGCCGGGGTTGGAGATGGACACAAAGGCGTCCACCGTCTCCCCGCGCTTCCACTCGCCCATGCGCAGGTCGCGGATCTCCGGCTGCGCCGGGCGACAGACGCCATCCAGCGCCGTGCACACGGTGCCGCGCCCGCCGGTCTTGGCCGCGAACCACTGCTCCCACACGGTGCGCACCAGCTCCAGCTGCTCCACTTTGTTGCTGATCGAGCTCTGCGACTCGCCCGGGTAGGTCACCAGCACGAAGGCCTGCTTGAACTCCTTGGGACTGTTGGCGGCGGAGGGCACGCGCGCGCGGTTGGTGGTGATGATGTCGTCGATGGTGACCTCCTGCAGCGTGCCGGTGGCGGCCAGGGGGCCGGTCAGCTCCACGGGCGGGACGAAGAGCTCGTCGTTGCCGTCGGGGATGTAGCCGCTGATGTTCTGGCCCCAGGAGCGGTAGATGTCCTTGAGGTCCTGGCTGAACGCGTTCTTGACGATGAAGAACGGCTCCACCTCGTCGGGGGAGGCCAGGCCCATGGCGTAGAGGTCCAGCGGGCTGTAGGTGTCGTTGTCGCCCACGATCTCGAAGTTGCTGCCGCCGTTGTGCTCCCAGTCCAGGCCGTCCATCACCGAGCCGTTGGCGTCCACCTTCAGGTTCCAGTGGCTGCGGTCGCGGCCGAGCAGGGCGGTGCTGTCCGCGCCGGTGTCCGGGTCATTGATGTGGAAGCCCACCAGCCAGCGGTGCGCGCTCTCCTGCGCCAGCGTGCTGTAGATCTGGCTCTCGAAGTCATCCTCCGTGTAGCCCAGACCCATCTGCTGGTCGGTCTGCATCCACATGTCCACGCTGTTCATGAAGATCTCGCCCTGCAGGTTGAGCCCGCCGGACTGGTCGAACATGCAGCCGAAGATGGCGTCCTGGCCCTGGCTCTGGTTGCACTTGCCCAGGCCCTGGATGTCATTGCGCAGCGGCGAGTAGTACGCGCCTCCGCTGTAGTCCTCGAAGGTGGTCCACACCACGATCATGTCGTAGTTGTCGCCCAGGACGTCCAGCGCGTCCTCGACGATGCGGTCGACCGCGCGGCCCTGGTGGTTGAGCACCTTGTAGCACTGGTTGGGACCGCCGGTGCACGCGCTGCCATCCTGGTTGACGGAGAGCACCGTCTGGCTGGTCCCGTCGACGACGAGGATGTCGCCCACCGTCTCCGCCGCGAACTGCGGGTTGCCTCCGCCCAGCCGCGGCACCGGGTTGGCGCGCGCCAGCTCATCCAGCTTCCGTGACGGCGGATGCGTCACCCACGCGCGGTACTCCTCCGGCGAGAGACTGCGCTCGAACAGCGGCGCGCCCTCCACCAGCGCGGGATTGGGAATGTCCGGGCGGACATCCAGCTCATCCAGCAGCCAGCGCTGCTGCGCGTGCGCCGGGGCGGCCATCAGCGCGGCCAGCATGAGGGTCGTGAAGGGAAGGGCTCGGGTGCGGCGAATCAACATGTTTCTCGTCCGGATCCAGGGGCGTTGGGGGGGCGCCCCGGCGGTCGGCAGGATGACGGAGCGCACCTGGGGTGACAACCTGCGACGTGGGCTGGAGTGGCGCGAAAATGCAGCGGTTTTTCCCCCATCATCCCCTTGTCCGATGGGTGGGGGGTCCCGCGGATGACCGGGGGCGGGTCCGCGCTTCAGGACCGGGCGGTGCGTGCCGATGGCCCAAACGCGGAGGCCGATTCATGAGTGATGGCAAGGTCCTGCCAGAAGCCCCACCGGGAACCTTCCTTCGCGGCGAGGCCCGCCGTGACGTCCGCTACCGCATCCGGCTGGCGGTGACGCTCTCCGCCAATGGTACGCAGGTGTCGTCGCTGACGGAGGACATCAGCCTGCGCGGCATGTTCGTGCGCACCGACAACCCACCCGACCTGCGCCACCTGGTGCGCCTGCGCGTCACCATCCCCACCGAGCCCGAGCCGTTGGACATGTTGGGAGTGGTGGCGCACGTGGTGGGTGTGGGCCACCCGCAGCGCGTGCCCGGCGCGGGCATCCAGTTCTACGGCCTCTCGCAGCACGCGCAGCAGCGTTGGGAGCGCTTCATCCACCACATCCGGCGCTCGCGCCCGGAGTCCACCCACCAGTCCATCCTCATGGCGCCGGTGGATGCCGCCGACCCGGTGCGGCGCGCCTACCCGCGCTTCGCCGCGGAGCTGGTGGTGCGCCTGGCCGACGACGGGGAGCTGCGCGAGTGCATGACCCAGAACGTCAGCGTGGGCGGCATGTTCCTCACCACGCCGGTGGACGTGCCGGAAGGGACGGAGCTGCTCATCCACCTGGTGCATCCGCGCACCGGCGCGTGGCTGCCCATGAATGTGGTGGTGCGTCGACGGGTGCGCGAGGGTGGCCGCAGTGGTCTGGGGGTGGAGATCACCGAGCCCGCCCCGGAGTTCCAGGCGCTGCTCGAGGAGTTCTACGCGGTGGGCACCGCCGAGGATCCGTTGCTCGAGCTGCAGTGAGGCGCGGGTATCACGGCGTGGTGCGCACCGTGGTGGCGCGACCCTTGGTGGACCCGTTGCGCGGCGCGGGCTCCGGTCCCTCCAGCGCGTCGAGCACGCCCGCCGACGCCATGGCCGCCCCGCCCACCGCCACGCAGATTGCCGTCACCAGGAACAGGCCGGCGCCCGCGACAAACCCCGCGTCGGCAAGGAAGGCCGCGTTGGAGTAGCTCTCGTCGGGAACCGCGCCGCGACGCAGCTGCATCCACGCCAGGTTGGCCGCCACCACCGACGCCACGCCAAGCGCAAACGAGCCCACGCCCACCAGCGCCGCACCGCTCAGCACCCCGCGACTGACGACGAGCGCGGGCGCTTGGTAGGGGCGCAGCTCCAGCGGCTCGGGACGGGTGATTCCCACCGGCACGGGTGGCTGGCTGGGGGGCAGCGCCTCGAAGGTCGTGTCGCCCTCGGGCGAAGCCAGCGGCTCTCCCGCCGTCGTCATGGCGAGGGGAAGCGCGTCGTGGGAGGGCGCTTCCACCTGCGGGAGGGGCAGCGCCACCGTGGAGAGGTCCTCGGAGAGCAGCGTGTCGTTCCCCTCGTCGACGAGCGGCGGGAGCAGCGGGGCCACGTCCTCGGACGAGCCCACGTCCACCCGCACCGCCGCGATGTCCGGCATCACCTCCGTGGCCATCATCTCCTCGACGGTGAGGCTGGGCGGGATCATGGTGACGGCGGCCAGCCGCGGGTCCATGGCCTCCGGCAGCGGCGCGCGCATCTCCGCCTGTGGGTCCAGGAGGTGCTCGTCGAGCAGTGGCGTGGTGTCGACCTGCGCGCTGGCCACCGCGGCCCGCAGCTCCGCGTCGGGATCCAGCAGGTGCCCGTCCGCCTCCGGGCTCGTGGCCAGCACCATTCCCAACGGCATCCACCAGAGCGCAGCCAGCATGCGCAGCAGCCTAGCTGGCGGGAAATCCGTGCTCCACAACCCCACGCTCCCGCTCCCTCCCCAGGACGCCCTGCCGGATGTCCGGGAAGGTGCGCACCCGACGTCACCGCGCCCTTGCCGGCCTCCGCGCGCGCGGTAGCTCCACGAGGATTGCGCAGGAGGTCATCATGGAGCTGATGGGTCTGAAGGGCGGCCGGGGCATCCTGGCGCCGGCGATGTTCCTGGGCGCCGTGGCACTGGGCACGGAGCTGATGTTCTGGCTGGATCCGCTGAGCGGTCGTCGTCGACGGGCGCTCACGCGCGACAAGATGGTGCACGCGGCGCATGAGATCCGGGAAGGCGCGCAGGTCACCGCCATGGATGTGAGCAACCGTTCCCGCGGCCTGTTCTACGCGCTGCGCACCCGCTTCCGTCGTGAAGCCGTGCCCGACAACGTGCTGGAAGAGCGCGTGCGCGCCAAGCTCGGCCGCTACTGCTCCCACCCGCACGCGGTGATCGTGTTTGCGCAGGACGGGCGGGTGCGTCTGAGCGGACCCATCCTGGCGGAGGAGGCGGAGCGGACGCTGCACGCGGTGCGGTCCATCCCCGGCGTCACCCACGTCGACGACGCGCTGGAACGCGGCGGCACCGACCATCCCGCGTTGCAGGGCGGCATGACGCGGGCGGGGGAGGTGCCGGAGCTGTTGCAGCAGAACTGGTCGCCCGCGACGAAGCTGGCGGTGGGGCTCGGCGGCACGGTGCTGGGATTGTTCGTGCTCAAGGGGCTGCAGGTGCTCCGCAAGCCGCGCTACGCGTTCCTGGCGCTACCGCTGTTCCGGCGCCTCCGCTACCGCTTCTGAATCTGGCGCAACAGCGCGTCCAGGTCGTCCTCCTCCTCGTTGATGACGATGACGCCCTCCGGCGGCGGGGTGGCGGGTGGAGGTGCGCGCGGCTCGGTCCGTCGGGGAGGCGGGGGCGCGGGCTCGGCTGGCTCCTCGCGCAGCGTGTCCTCGGGCGGCTCGTTGGCCTGCGACGAGGGGATGGACCAATCCGTGCGTCGGTCCAGCCACTCCGCGTAGCGCGCCCACGTCCAGTGCCCGTCCGCGCCGCCGGACTCCATCACCGACGGGAGCTTGAAGAACTGGTTCTGCCGGATCACCGCCTTGGCCGCGGTGGTGGCGACGAGGATCTCGCACTCCGGCACGCGCAGCTTCTCCTTCGGTCGGAAGCGCAGCCGCTGGCACACCACGGCCACCAGGCAATCCGCCAGCTGCGCGCACACCGCCGGCTGCACCTCCGGCGCAAAGCTGCTCACCACGCGCTGCAGCGCCTCCGCGCAGGTGGCGGAGTGCATGGTGGCCAGCACCAGGTGACCAGTCTCCGCGGCGTTCAGGGTGAGACGCATGGTGTGCGGGTCGCGCATCTCCCCCACCATGATGACGTCGGGATCCTCGCGCAGCGCGTCCAGCAGGCCCTGCTCGAACGAGGGCGTGTCGCGCCCCACCTCGCGCTGGCGGATGAAGGCCTGCTGCGGCCGGAACGCGTACTCGATGGGATGCTCCAGCGTGATGATGTGCCGCGACTCGCTGGCGTTGATCTCCTGGATGAGCGCGGCCAGCGTGCTGGTCTTGCCGCTGCCGGTGGGCCCGCTGACGAGGACCAGCCCGGTCTCCGGTTGCACCAGGCGCTTCATGTCCGGGTGGAGGTTGAGGCGCTTGATGGAGGCCTGCGTGGCGGCGAGCAGTCGCACCGCCAGGCCCACGCCGCGCAGCGTGTGCAGGATGTTGATGCGACACCGCACGCCCTGGATGGTGCGCGCCAGGTCCAAGGAACGACGCTCCCGCAGCTCCCCCCAGTGCGCCTCCCCGACGAGCTCCCGCGCCATCGCCGACAACGTGGCGGCGGGAATGGCCTCCCCCACCGTCTTGAGCGAGCCCCTCACGCGCAGCGCCGCGGGCAGTCCGCCTTCCAGGTGCAGGTCGCTGGCGCCGTGCTCCCGGGCCAGGGTGATGAGGGTGTCCAGTTGCATGACGCGCGCTCTCCGCCTCCCCGCCGAGCAATCGGCGCGCCAGGGCGTAACGCATGGTTCCCGCGTGTCATGCCGGGCGGGCGCGTGACGACGTCCGGAAATGTTGGCAAGAAGCCGCGCCGTGGGGAGGAAACCCGGGACAGAATGGCAACGCCGAGGTCCGCGTTGATTGCAGCGGGCGGTTGCGCCAACGTTGACGGAAACGGAGGAGCCATGCCCCGACGAGCCGAAGTGGACCAGTGGTTCAAGAAGCTGGAGCACCCGCTGAAGGACGCCATGTTGCGCGTGCGGGAGATCATCCTGGACGCCGACGCGCGCATGGATGAGTGCATCAAGTGGCAGACGCCCACGTTCACCTTCAACGGCAACCTGGCCAGCTTCAACCCGCGCAGCAAGGCGCACGTGAGCCTGCTGTTCCACACCGGCGCGAAGATCCCGGGTCACCATCCCGGCCTGGAGGGTGGCGGCGACACCGCGCGCTACATGCGCATCCAGGACGTGGCCGACGCCGAGAAGCGGCGGGGTGAGCTGGCGGCGGTGGTGGCGTCGTGGTGCGGCCTGCACGCGGAGGGCGCGGCCAAGGGCGCGGTGAAGAAGCCGGCGAAGCAGGCCGCCACGAAGAAGACGGTCGCGAAGAAGGCGCCGGTGAAGAGGGCGGCGGCAAAGAAGACGGCGCGTCGCTGAGCCGAATTTCGGGCAACAAAAAACCCGCGGTCTCCCGCGGGCTTTTGAGGGCCTCATCAGCCCAGAAGTGCAAACGCTTCAGTCAGCCCACGGGCCGGACATTCTGCGCCTGCTCCCCCTTCTTGCCCGGGACAACCTCGAACTCCACGCGCTGGCCTTCCTGCAGGCTCTTGAAGCCCTGGCCCGAGATGGCGCTGAAGTGCACGAACACATCAGGGCCGCCCTCGCGCGCGATGAACCCGAAACCCTTGGCATCATTGAACCACTTCACGGTACCGACTGGCATTTGCTTTCTTGCTTTCTCGTACTGCGTCAGCAGCACACTCACCGCCCGGCCTGGATTGACCTAGGGCGCGACCCCGAGCCCACCTACTGTGTCGCCCGCTGTCGCACCCCGCTATGTCATTCGGCATGTCAAAGCGCAAGCAACCTGGCTGAAAAATGACGCAGACGCTGCGGATCCGCTCCCAACGAACGACGGGAGCATCACCGCGGACAGGTCACGTTGACGACGTCGACCCGTCGGCTGAACGTCGCGGCGCGGGCCAGGGCCGACAACGGGAGGATGCGGCGGTAACCCGAGCGCGAGCCACCGCCGCGGGCACTCACTTGGGCGCCATGCGCAGCGCGCCGTCCAGGCGGATCACCTCCCCGTTCAGCATGGGATTGAGCACGATGGCCTCGGCCAGCTGCGCGTACTCCGCGGGCTTGCCCAGGCGTGGCGGGAAGGGCACGGAGGCGCCGAGGGCGGCGCGCGCGTCGTCGGGGAGGAGGGCGAGCATGGGCGTGTCAAAGATGCCCGGCGCAATGGTCATGACGCGGATGCCGTTCTTGCTGAGGTCACGCGCCACCGGCAGGGTCATGGAGACAATGCCGCCCTTGCTGGCCGCGTAGGCCGCCTGGCCAATCTGGCCATCAAAGGCCGCCACGGACGCGGTGTTGATGATGACGCCGCGCTCCCCGTCGGCGTTGGGCTCGTTGGTGGACATCTTCTCGGCGGCCAGGCGCACCACGTTGAAGGTGCCCACCAGGTTCACGTTGATGACGTGCTGGAACAGCGTGAGGTCCATGGGACCGTTCTTGCTGAGCGTGCGTGCCGCGGTGCCCACGCCCGCGCAGCTCACCGAGATGTGCAGCGCACCGAACTGGGCAGCCGCCTTGTCCACCGCGGCCTTCACCAGGTCCGCGCTGGTGACGTCGGCGGGGGTAAAGAGCGCGCGGCTCCCCAGCGCGGCGGCCACCTTGGCGCCGTCCGACTGCTCACGGTCCAGGATGACCACGTTGGCGCCCGCGGCGTGGAAGCGCTCCACGGTGGCGCGGCCGAGGCCGGAGGCTCCGCCGGTGATGATGGCTGTCTTTCCCTTGAGCTCCATGGTGCATCTCCTGCCGCGGTGCGGCGTGTGGGGGTTGAGGACGGGGTTCAGGCCGCTCCCTGCGCGCGGCGCGTCTCCTCGACGGTGCGCCACAGCGCGTCCTGCAGGCTGACCTGCGGGCGCCAGGGGAACTTCTCGCGGAAGGCGCGGTCGCTGATGACGCAGGGGTAGAGGAAGAAGTTCATCAGGTACTGCGGGAAGCCGCTGATGAGACGGAGATAGCCGCTCACCAAGGGGGCGGGCAGCGGGAAGGTGTCGGCCTTGACCAGCTTGAGCGCGGTGCGCCAGGGCACCACCGCGTCGCCGGTGAGGTTGAACACGCCCGCGGCGTCGCCCTCGTGCGCGGCCACCACCGCGTCGGCGAGGTCATCCTGGTAGATGAACTGGGTCATGGGATTGAAGCCGGCCAGGTGCGGGATGTAGCGCAGGCGCAGGAACTGGCTCATGGTGTTGTGGATCAGGGGCCCCACGACGTTGGTGGGCCGCACCACCACGGTGCGCACCTTGCGGTGTTGGTAGACCCACTGGCAGGCCATGTTGTCCAGCTGGATGGCGTCGGCGAGCTGCGGGAAGTTGGTGCCGGCGCGCAGCGGCTCGTCCTCGTAGATGGGGATGTGGTTGGCGGGGTGCGCGCCGTAGATGTGGAAGGTGGAGAGCACCACCAGGCGCTTCACGCCGTGCTGCAGGCAGAGATTCATGATCTTCTGGCTGCCCACCACGTTGAGGTCGAAGCGTTTGCCCATGGACTCCTTGAGATTGCCCACGCGGCCCAGGTGCAACACGCTGTCGACCTTGTGGCGCTTGAAGATGTCCTCGATGCGCGTCTTGTTGTAGTTGGCCTGGTAGAAGGGCATCCCGTCGGGGAGCGGCGCGGGGAGCGGGCGGTAGTCGGCGCCCACGACCTGGTGGCCCAGCGCCAGCAGCCGCTGCGCGACGAGGCGGGACAGACCGCCGGCCATTCCGGTCACCAGCACATGGGCCACGCGCTGCCTCCGTCAGAAGAACAGGGAGCGTCGCTTGGCGCGCCCCTCGTTGATGAGCCCCTGCACGCGGTCCATCACCTTCTGGACCTTCTTGTCGATCTCGCTGTCCTCGTCGTCGAAGGGGCCGGTGAAGCGCATGGGCTCCCCGAAGTGGACGTGGAACTTCACCGGCATGGGCAGGTACGCCAACGGGCCCAACACCGGCAGCCACGGGCTGATGGGGACGTAGGGCGTGCCCAGCAGCTTGGCCAGGCCCTTCCAGTTGTACACGCTGACGATGGACTCCTCGCCGCCCACCACCGCCACCGGGACCACCGGCGTGTCGGTCTGCAGCGCCAGGCGCATGAACCCGCGACCAAAGGGCCGCAGCTGGTAGCGCTGCTGGAACACCTTGCCCGAGCCGCGCGCACCCTCGGGGAAGACCAGGATGGCGTTCTCCGCTTCCAGCAGGTTGCGACAGTTGATCGGGTCGCCCACGACGACGCCGGAGCGGCTGAACGCTTCATTGACGAAGGGGATGGTGGGGAACCAGCGCTCCGCCATGGCGCGACACAACCGCGGCGGCTTGGCGTGGAGCAGGCACGCCACGGCGATCACCAGGCCGTCGAACGGAATCTGCCCGGAGTGGTTGGGGACGATCAGCACGCGGCCCGCGGGCACGTGCTCAATGCCGTGAATCTCCGGGCGGAAGTAGTTGTAGATCTTCCGGGCGACGGAGAAATAGACCTTGGCGTCCTCGGGATTCAGACCCCAGGGGTCAAAGCCCAGCTCATTGACGGCGGTGGGATTGCGGTCGATGGCGCTGGCGATCTCCGGATCAACGATCCGGCTGCGCAGCAGGGCCCGGGGCGTGGAGCGGACGGGAAGATTCACGGGCGCCTGACCTAGCACGCACGCCCGCGCCCGAGCCAACCCGCCCAAAAACCGCTACGACGCCTTGCGGCGCGAGCGTTTGCGCCTGGGCGGCGGCGGTTTGCCATCGGCCTCGTCGAGGAGGCGCTGGTCCTCTTCGGTGAGGGTGAGGCGGGAGAAGACGTCCGGACGCAACGCGCGCGTGCGCACCAGCGCCTGCTGACGACGCCAGCGACCGATCTTCGCGTGGTCACCGCTGAGCAGCAGCTCGGGGACCAGCGCGCCCTCGAAGTCGCGGGGGCGGGTGTACTGCGGGTACTCGAGGAGACCGCCGGAGTGGCTCTCCTCCAGCGTGCTCGCCACGTTGCCCAGCACGCCCGGGAGCAGGCGCACGCTGGCGTCGGTGACGACGAGCGCGGCGAGCTCCCCACCGGTCAGCACGTAGTCGCCGATGCTGAGCAGCTCATCCACGTGCGCGCGCACCCGCTCATCCACGCCCTCATACCGACCACACACCAGCACCAGGTGCTCGAGGGCGGCGTAGCGACGGGCGGTCTCTTGCGTGAACGGTGGACCGGCGGCGTCCATGAGCACCACGCGGCGACCTTCGCGCACCTCACGCGTCGACGGAGCGGGCGTGTCCACGGCGTCCCAGGGCGGGGCGGGCACGTCGGGGCCATGCGCGCTGGCCCAGCGGATGGCGCTCACCAGCGGCTCGGGTTTCATCACCATGCCCGCGCCGCCGCCGAAGGGCGCCTCGTCGGTCATGCGGTGGCGACCGGTGGAGAAGGAGCGGATGTTGATGGCGCGCCAGGTGAAGCGTCCCTCCGTGGCGGCGCGGCCGACGACGCCGAGGCGCATCACGGGCTCGAAGATCTCGGGGAGGACGCTGAGGAAGTCGATGTGCACAGGAGTCTCGACGCGACGGAGATGGCGGGATACTCGCTCCGCGTTGGGAGAAAGAGCTTGATCACGGCGAAGAGGCAATGAGCCAGGCCGCAGCCAAGGCCCCCGCGTTCCAGCAACCGTGCATTACCAGCGGCACCACGAGCGAGTTCGTGCGGACGCGAGCGGTTCCCAGCAGAACGCCCAGCAGGAAGAGCGAGCACAGGGTCGGGAAGTCGTACTGCACGTGAATGAAGGTCCAGATGCTGGCGGTCAGGAGCACGGTGGCGACGGGTCCCGCCACGGATGCCCGCAGCGGTTCGAATAGAAACCCGCGGAACAGGGTTTCCTCGCTCAGTGGGGCCAACACCACCACGGCAACGACGAGCATCCAGCCCCACTCCGCGCTCTGGACTTCCTCGACGAGCTGCGCCCCTCCCATGTCCACTTCCAACACTTGACCCACGACGTCGGTGGCGAGCGCGCAGAAGAGGGCGGCGAATGACCAGAAGATGAGCGCTTGGCCGCCAGGGTCACGCCATCCGAGATATTCTTGGAAGGTGGACCCCTTCCGGAGTCGGACCGCGGTCCAGATGACGAGAAGGCCGACGGGCGTGCCAAGGAACTGCGAGAGTGATGTGACATCGCCGCTCGTCGCCAGCTTCTCGAAGAACTCCGTGTCCAGATCGGGCGACCGGCCTTCCCGCGCCGAGCGATAGCCAACCCTGAACGCCCAGATCCCGACGGCGATGGCCTCAGCGATGAGCGCGAGCACGATGCTCAACACCGCCCAGGCGAAGCTTCCGAGAACACCCCAGCGTCGCGGACCGGCGTCCGCCGAGGGAAGCACGGGTCCGTTTCCGGTGTCGTGTGTCCCGTCAGTCACGTTCCCCTCCAAGGGACGCCAGGGATTCCTGACGTGCAACACGGGAGCCCTATTGCAGAGCAATCCTCGCAGCGCCCTGGTCTGGTGTCAGCGAGCCGGCGGGGACTTCAGCTCCACGTCGTCCAGCAGGCCTTCCGGGGGGCGCAGCACCACCGTGCGCGCCGCGCGGTCCATGCGCACCACCAACGCCTCGACGAGCGGCACGTCGTAATCCCCGCCCGGCGTGCGCACCGTCAGGAAATCATGCGCCGGCCCCGGCTGCACCGCGGCAATCTCTCCCAGCGCCTGCCCGTTCTCATCCACCGCCTGCCAGCCCACCATCTCGAAGGCCCAGAACTCACCTTCCTGCAGCGCAGGCAACGTCTCGGCGTCGACGTGGATCTGCATTCCCTCCAGCGCCTCTGCGGCCTCACGCGTGGTGATCCCTTCGGCCTGCACCACGAACCCGTCGGGCTGGCGCTGCACGCGGGTCACCTTCAGGGTGCGCACCGGGCGAGCGTTCTCGTCGAGCAAATGGAGGGAGACGCCCACGCGGATGCTGGGCGCCTCGTGATCAAAGGTGCTGAGCTTGAGTCCGCCGCGGATCCCGTGGGCGCGCGCAATCCGCCCCACGTGGACCCGTCCCCCCGGCGTGGTCACTGGGCCGTGGCCCCGTTGCTGCTGGGCGCGGGCGCGCCACCGGCACCCTGCGGCGCGGGCGGCTCCAGGATCTCCAGCACGTAGCGCTTCTTGGCCTTGGTGCTGGCGGCGGAGAGCACCGTGCGCAACGCGCGCGCCGTGCGACCCTTCTTGCCAATCACCTTGCCCAGGTCGCTCTTGGCCACCTTGAGGCGCAGGGTGCTCCCGGCGTCATCACCGGTCTCCGTCACCTCCACCTGCGACGGATCATCCACCAACGCCCGAGCCAGATAGTCCACCAGTGAGCGCATTGGATACCCCATGATGCAACGGTGCCGACCGGGCCAGGACCGCCCCGGGGACCGTGCTCGATGGTGTTGGAGAGGAGCTTGGGTTGCGGGCTGTCAGGCCTTGGGGGCCCGGGCCGCGTGCCGTTTCAGGAGGTTGCGGACCGTGTCGGAGGGCTGGGCGCCCTTCTTGATCCACTCGTTGATGCGGTCGAGTTCGAAGTCCAGCGTTTCCGGCTTGGTCCCGGGGTTGTACGTACCAACCCACTCCAGGAACTTGCCGTCACGACCACGACGGGAATCCGCCACCATCAGGCGGTAGAACGGGTGCTTCTTGGCGCCCTGCCGGGAGAGCCGAATGGTCACGGCCATGATGCTTCCAACTCCTTCGAAGATGTGATCACGCCCCAGGCCCAGGCTTCGGGCCAGGCGTAGGGACCGGCGCTTCTACGCAAGGGCCATGGGGGTGTCAATGGACCGTTGCCTGCGGATCCGAAGGGTCAGGGCAGCGGCACCGGGCCGGCCACGTTGGGCATCACCCGCTGGTAGCCCGCCGGGTAGAGCTCCTCGATCAACACCTTGAGCTCATTGCTGGCGGCGGGCAGGTGCTCGCGACGCATGATGGCCTCGAGCTCGTCGGCGAACTCCGCGCAGCTGCGGAAGCGACCGCGGGGCCGGGGATCCAGCGCGCGCATGATGGCCGCGTCCAGGCCCTTGGGGATCTCCTGGTGGATCTTGCGCGCGCGCGGGACGTCGCCGCTGGCCACCCGACGCATCAGCGCCTCCATCGGCTCGGACGGCTGCGAGCGGTAGGGCCGCACGCCGGTGCACAGCTCGTAGAGGATGAGGCCCATGCTGAACTGGTCGGAGCGGGCGTCCACCGGCTCCCCGCGCGCCCGCTCCGGCGCCATGAAGGCCAGCTTGCCCTTGAGGCCAAAGCGCGGGTCGGTGAAGCCCTCCAGCGCGCTGAGCTTGGCAATGCCGAAGTCGGCCACCTTCACCGCGCCGGCGAGGGTGCAGAACAGGTTGTCGGGGCTGATGTCGCGGTGGACCAGGCCCAGGGGGACGCCGCCGGGCCCGGTCAGGGTGTGGGCGTGGTCCAAGCCGCGCAGCGCCTGGATGCAGATGTGCAGGCTGAGCGGAAGGCCCAGGGCCAGGCCCTGGCGGAAGGCCGCCTGCTGCAGCTCGGCCAGGTCGGGTCCGTCCAGCAGCTCCATGGCCAGGAAGGCCACCACGCCGTCGACGAGGCCGTGCTCATAAACCTGCACCACGTTGGGGTGGCCCAGCCGGACGCTGATCTCCACCTCCTTGCGGAACAGCTCGACGGCGCGCGGGTCGCCCTGCAGCTCGGGCATCAGGAACTTGAGCGCCACGTCGGGCGTGCCGGCGTGGGCGTCCTCCCGTCGGGCCCGGAACACCTCGCACATGCCGCCCCGACCCAGGCGCTGCTTGAGGACGTAGTGCCCAAAACGCTGCATGGGGCGGGAATACCCCCTCCCACAGGTGTTGGCAAAAGCTGCGTGGCGGGTCTGGCGGCCGGGCGAATGACTGCGGTTCCCGTTGAAGGTTGTCACGCCGCTTGGCCTCCGTCTGGCACAGGCGTCCCTCGGACTTTGAAGCCAAAGCGGCATTGCAGGCCGCACTCCCAGGGTGCGGGCACCGCTCAACAGTTTGCCACCAGGGCCCGCACGCGGGTGTTTCATCGGGAAGCGCCGCGTGCCGGCTGATGGACCGGACGGAGAACGCGCCGGCACCCTGGGAGTGCGGTCTGAAATACCGCTTTGGCTCGAGACCAGCGGGCGTGGGGCGTTGGCAAGAGGCTCCAGCGTCGACGAGGATCCGGACCATGCCGGGTCTCAAGGAGCGCGTGGCGGGCGGTATCTGGGGGCTCCTCGTGGGTGACGCGCTGGGCGTGCCCTACGAGTTCCACTCGGCCGAAGAGATTCCCGCGCCGCCGCTCATCGAGATGACGCCTCCGCCCGGCTTCCGCGCGAGCCATGGGGTGCCACCGGGCACCTGGTCCGACGACGGCGCGCACGCGCTCTGCCTCCTGGCCAGCCTCAACCACTGCGGCCGTCTCGATATCGACGACCTGGGCCGCCGCCTGGTGAACTGGCACGACCACGGCTACCTCGCCGTCGACAACCGGATCTTCGACGTGGGCATCCAGACCGCGCAGGCCATCCACGCGCTGCGCGAGGGGAAGCCGGCGGAGCACACCGGGCCGCGCGAGGAGATGCACAACGGCAACGGCTCGCTCATGCGTGTGCTTCCCCTGGCGCTGTGGCACCGCGGCACCGACGAGGAGCTGGTGCACGACGCGCATCACCAATCTCTCCCCACGCACGGCCATCCGCGCTCCCAGGTCTGCTGCGCGTTGTACTGCCTGTGGGCGCGGCGCCTGCTCCACGACGTCGCCGACCCCTACCGCGCCGCCGTGGCGATGTTGCGGGCCATCTATGGTGGCGCGGGTCCCCACGCGGAAGAGCTGGAGCGGCACGTGCGTCCCGACGAGGAACACGTCCCGCGGGGCACCGGTTACGTGGTGGACTGCCTGCACAGCGCGCGGTTTGCCTTGCGGGAGCCGTCCTATGATCGCGTGGTGCGCGCCGCCGTGGCGCTGGGACGGGACACCGACACCACCGCGGCGGTGGCGGGCGGGCTGGCCGGCGTGCGCGACGGCGTGGAGGCGATTCCCCGACGCTGGCTGGACCAGCTCCGCGAGCGGGACACGGTGGAGCCGCTGCTGGAGAAGCTGCTGCGACAGTGGGATTGAGGGCTAGCGCCGGTAGAGCTGCCGCACGTCGTCGTCGTTGAGCCAGCGGTCGTGGATGAGCAGGCCGCTGATGATGCCGTCGGCAAAGGCGGTGCCGTTCCCGTTGCTGCCCACGCGGACGTTGCCCACGGTCACGGGGGTGGTGTCGCCGTCGGTGTTGTTGTTGTCGTTGATGGCCAGCGCCAGGCCGTCCTGGTCACTCCAGCGCGCCACCACGTGGTACCAGGTGTTGCGCGAGACCTCGACGTTCATCATCACGTTTCCGCCGCCCGCCCGCTCCAACACGAACGCGCTGTTGCCGCCGCTGTCGCTCTGGTAGCGCAGGGAGAGGTCGCCGGAGGTCACCAGCGGCGCCACGCGGTCAACCTGCTCCGACGATGAGAACACCGGCTGGTACCACAAGCGGATGGTGCCGGCGTTGGCGCGGATGTGGGTGGCGTCGTAGACCAGGACCGCAGCGGCCCGCTGGTGCGCGGAGGAGCTGCCCACGTAGCCGCTGCCCAGCGCGCCATCCGCGTAGCTGGTGGGCACGTCGCCCTCGAGCTGAAACGCGTCCACCAGCACCGTCTCACCCGCCGCCAGCATGAGCCCGTAGCTTCCCGCGGTCTGCGCCACCGTGGCGCTGGCCACCACCCGCCACCACCCACCGCCCATGGCCTCATAACCGCCGGTGACGCCAAAACCGTTGAACACCGGCGTGACGACGTTGTCGACCACCCCGCCCACGTTGCCCGTGGTCAGGCGGTAGACGTGGAAGGAGAGGGTGACCTTGGCGCTGCTCGGGGTGGCGGGGGCGAGCAGGGTGCGCTCCCCGTTGACGTCTTGCGCGTTGGCGAGCAGGGCCGCGGTGGTTCCGGAGAAGGTGCGCCCCGGGCCCGAGGTGGTGCTGGCCGTGATGCCGCCGCCCACGGCCCAGTCCGTCAACCCGGACGACTCGAAGCCGGGGTTGCGGAAGAGGTTGGTGGTCCCGCGCTCCAGCAGCACGCCCCGACGGGAGCCGGGCGTCCCGCCCTGGAGCGCGAGCGGCAGGTCCTGGTCCAGCGCGGGCAGGCCCCGCACGAAGACGGGCGTGCCCTGGATGGTGCCGTGACCGTTGTTGCCGGAGTCGTCGCGGAAGCGGCCGGAGAAGCGCGGGTCGCGGCCCGCCTCGTCAAAGTGGAACAGGCGCACCGTGTCACCCTCCGCGGCCAGCGGGGCGACGGGTGGCGCGAAGACATCCGTGTACTTCTCCCCGGCGGAGATGCGGATCTCGTCGAGCACGCCGTGGAAATCCCGGTTGGACCCGCCCCGTCCCAGGTGCAGGTCGGTGTTCCACTCGATGGGGTCGCCGCCATCCCAGGTGTCAGTGCCCACCAGCAGTCCGTCCAGGTAGAGCGCCATCTTGGCTTCGTTGGCGTTGTAGGTGGCGGCGAAGTGGTACCAGCGGCCGAGGTCGAGAGCGTTGGAGATGATGCTGGTGGTGTCCTGGCAGTTGTCCTCGGGCCCGTGCGGCAGGGCGAACATGAGCCGCGCCTGCGCTGTGCCGGTGAACTGCACCGCCACCACCGAGCCGGGGCTGCCGGAGCACCCGTTGGTGTCGGCGGAGGCGCCCAGCAGCGCGCTCTCGAACCAGTAGTTGCCGCGCAGCTCCGGCAGGACCAGGAAGTAGCCCTCCAACGTGAAGGACCGGTCGGTCCCGTCGCCCAGGAAGTCCGCCGCGGGCCCCAGCCGGGCTCCGTCGCTGCGCCCGTTGAGCAGGAGCGCGGCCTCCTCACTGAAGCGCAGCGCTCCCGACTGTTGCACCGGCGTCACGTTGCCCGCGCACGTGGCGCCCTCCGCCAGCGCGCAGTCCAGGAGCAGGCCGCTGGACGACGACGAGCTGCTGCTGGACGACGACGACGACGAGCTGCTGGACGACGCGGCGCTCGACGGGGACGAGGTGCTGCTCGTCGTCGAGCTGGAGCTGGCGGATGACCCCGTGGAGCCGGAGGACGTGGTCCCCGACGAGCTGGTGGTGACGACGGCGGAGGAGCTGGTGCCCGCCGTGCCCGACGAGCTGGAAGCCACGCCGCTGGAAGACGAGCTGACCGCGGAGGCGCCGGAAGATGACGAGGACGACGCGCTGCTGGCGGACGCACTGGATGCGCTCCCGCTCACCGCGGAGCTGGCTGCGCCGGATGACGACGACGTGGACGCGCCCGAGGTCTCCCCCGGCTGGCACACCCCGTTGGCGCAGGTGCCTCCCCCGCAGTCCGCGTGGGATGCGCAGCGCGCCTCACACACGCGCTCGACGCAGGTGTAGCCGCCCACGCAGTCCGCGTCGGACTCACAGGCGTAGCGTGTGTTGCCGGGAGGGCAGCCGGAGACAAGCCAGCCGATTCCCAGGACGGAGAGGGCGCGGAGTGTGCGCATGGGGCGCGAAGCGTAGCACCCCGGCGTCCCGTCGCCACGAAGGGGGTCAGGCGCTGGCGGGGACCTGCTGCAGCGTGGCGTTGGCGGCGCGCGCCCGCTGGCTCAGCATCAGGATGATGGCGAGCGCGCCGGCGGCCACCAGGATCGACGTGAACTGACCCACCGAGAGCACGTCCTTGATGATGTAGCCACGCTCGGCGTCGCCGCGGAAGAACTCCAGGGAGGCGCGCAGCAGCGGGTAGAGCAGGAAGTAGGTGGCGGCCACCTGGCCGTGGAAGAACTTGCGGCTGCGCACCAGCACCAGCACGCCGAAGATCAGCAGCTCACCGAAGCTCTCCATGATCTGCGTGGGGTAGAGCGGGAGGGTGTGCCCGGTGTCGACCATGACCTGGTGCAGGAACGGGTCCACCGAGCGCAACAGGCTCCCGTACGCCAGCGACTCCTTGGGGAACTGCGCGGGGAACGGGAAGTCGCTCACCACGGCGGTGCCGTCGAGGTGGAAGGCCGCGTCGCCCCAGCAGCAGCCAGCGGCAAAGCAGCCCAGTCGCCCAAAAGCGTGACCGAGCGGCAGGCCCACGATGCAGATGTCCGCGAAGCGTCCCACCGGCAGCCCGCGCTTGCGCGCGAACCAGAAGAACGCCGCCACCGCGCCCAGCGCGCCGCCGTAGAACACCAGGCCGCCCTGCCACACCGCGAGCACGCTGGGGATGTCGAAGGGGATGCCGTCGACGTGAACAAAGGGTCGCTCGATGAAGTACTCCCGCCAGTTGACGGCAATGAAGTACACGCGTGCGCCCACCATGCCGGCCACCAGCGCCCAGAAGCCCATGTCCAGCACGGCCTCCTCGTCAAAACCGGTGCGACGCGCCTCGCGCACCGCCACGCCGATGCCGAAGACAAAACCCAGCGCGATGAGCACGCCGTAGGTATGCAGCGGCCAGGCGGTCTTGGCGCCCTTGATGACCATGAGGAGCACGAACGTGATGGCGGCGGGGACGATGAGGCCGTTGATGGCTTCCTGGGAGCTCTCGCCGCGGCTGCGGGCCAGCCGGTAGCTCACGAAGGCCACCAGCGCGGTGAGCACCACGATGACGCCAAGGTTCAGCAAGGGCGCCAGGGCCTGGACGGGAATCTGGAAGATGACTGGATGCATGGGGCTTCCTGGATGCTTGGGCAACGCCGCCTTAACCAACGGCCAGGGGAGGCGCATCCTGCGTGGTTGGCGGGGTGGCGCACAAGGGGTGGCGTGACGGCCTGAAGCGCGCGGGCTCCCCTGCTAGGGTGCCCCGTCATGATTGCCCAGGCCCGTGGGCTCACGCCCGAGCATGACCCGGAGATGGTGGCGCGGACCTCCGTCGACGTGACGCGGGAAGTTGACGTGAACGACCTGAAGGTGTTTGACCCGGCGTCCTGATGGAATGGGCCCTCCGCCACCCCGAGCTGCTCCCCGTGCTGGCCGTGGCCGCGCTGCCGCTGGTGGTGCACCTGATCTCCCGTCGCAAGGCGCGCGAGGTGCGGTTCGCCGCCATGGAGTTCGTGCTCCGCTCCCAGCAGCGCAGCGCACGGCGCATCCAGCTCCGGCAGTGGCTGCTCCTGCTCATCCGCACCCTCGCGCTGCTGGCGCTGGCGGGAGCCATCCTGGGCCCCATGCTGGCCGAGCCCCAGCAGCAGGCCGCGGGAGCCAAGGCCGCGGTCAAGCACGTCTTCGCCATCGACGTCACCGCGAGCATGATGGCCGCCCCCAACGACGAGCCGCGCTGGGAGCTGGCGGTGAAGAAGGCGCGCGCGGCGCTGAAGGATCTCCCGGCGGAGGAGCCGGTGGCGGTGGTGGTGTGTGGTGCATCGCCGCAGTCGCTCGTCGAGCCGCCCACGTTCGACCGCGCCGTGGCCGACGGGGCCCTGGACCAGGTGAAGGGCACGCTGGAGAGCGGCGACCTGCCCGCCTGCCTGGCCCGCGCCAAGCTGGCGCTGGGAAGCGCGCTGGAGGGACCGGCCCGCATCACCCTGTTCACCGACGGAGCGCGCCATGCCTGGACCTCCCGCGCGGCGGTGGACCTGCGCGGCGTGGACATCCGCGTGGTGCGTCCGGACAAGGAGAGCCCGGTCAACCGCGCCATCCGCTCCATCACCGTGGCGGCGGCGCCGGAGGCGGGAGCGCGCAGCGTCTCGGTGGAGGTGGAGCTGGAAGCGTGGGGCCACGCCGACGGTGAGGAGGTGGAGATCACGCTGGCGGTGGATGGCGCGCCGGCCTCCCGCTCGTCGGTGGTGCTGAAGGGCGCGGGCCCCTGGCAGAAGCGCTTCACCCACGCGCTCACCGGCACCGCGCCGGTCCACGACCTCAGCGTGGCCCTCTCCGCCGACGCGCTCACCCACGACGACACCCTGTGGCTCCCGGTCAAGGCGCCGCGGGAGGTCAACGTGCTCGTCGTCGACGGGGACCCGCAGACGGTGGCCTGGCGCGACGAGGTCTTCTACCTGGAGCGCGCGCTGCGGGCCCCGCCCAAGAGCGGTGGTCGACTCAGCCTGAAGGTGCTGGCGCAGGCGCCCACGCCGCAGGAGATCGAGGCCGCCGACGTGGTGATGCTGTGCAACGTGCGCTCCCTGCCCGCGCCCGCGGTGGGAGCCCTGCGCGCGCACGTCAAGCGCGGTGGCGGGCTGTTCATCAGCGGCGGTGACCACGTCGACGTGGATTTCTACAACGGCAGCCTGATGGACCTGTTGCCCCAGGCGCTGCGCGGGGAGAAGAGCCGCGTGGAGCTGGATGACCCGGCGCGCAAGGAGGTGCTGGGCCTGGGCCACGTGGAGGTGGACCATCCCATCCTGGCGCCGTTCAACGGCCAGCGTCCCGAGGGGCTCACCCGCGCGCGCACCGACACGCTGCTGCTCCTCGAGACCGGCAGCCGCACCGAGCGCGAGGTGCTGATGCGTTTCTCCAACGAGGCGCCGGCGCTGCTGGAGCGTCGCGTGGGGATGGGGCGCGTGCTGCTCTGGACCACCACGGTGGACCGCGACTGGAGCGACCTGGCCATCCGCCCCGGCTTCCTCCCGCTGATGCAGCAGGCGGTGCTCTACCTGGCCGACGCGCTGGAGGACAGCCGGCCGCGCCACACGAGTCACGGCGAGGTGCGCCAGGTGCAGGTGCGCAAGGGCGTGGCGCGCGTGGTGGTGCGCAGTCCCTCGGGCGCGGAGCAGGAAGTGCCGGTGCGCGAGGAGGACGCGCGGGTGGCGGTGCGCGGGCTCAAGGAGCTGGGCATCCACCAGGTGCTGATGAATCCGCCCGAGGGCGAGCTGACCGAGGTGCCCGGCGAGCGCTTTGCCGTGTGGCCGGACACCGCCGAGAGCGATCTGGTCCCGCTCAGCGAGGAGGAGCTGGCCGCCCGCATGCCGCAGGGCGCGCGCTACCTCAAGGACGGCGGCGCCTCCGGTCCGTTGCAGCAGCCCATGTGGCCCTACCTGCTGGCCATGTTGTCCCTGCTCTTCCTGGCCGAGGGCGTGCTGGCGCGACGCGGCTGATCACGGACTCCACGGCGCGCCGAAGCGGTCGCGGAACACCACCGCGTCGACGGTGAAGCGCGCAGGACGGGGCGGCGGGACGTCCACGGCGCGACCCAGCGCCAGCAGCACCACCACCTCGCCCTCGTCGGGGATGTCGAACTCGCGGCGGATCACGTCGGGGTCGAACTGCTCGACGAGCGCGGTGCCCAATCCATAGGCCTCCGCGGCCAGCACCATCTGCGTCACCGCCACCATGGTCTGACGCGTGAGCCACACCGCGGGGTCCTGCGTGGTCATGAAGGCTTCCGCGCGCTGCTTGCGGTCCTCCAGCTCGTCGGGATCCAGCTCACCCAGCAGGGCGTCCGTGGCAAAGATGGCGTCCATGGTGCGTCGCCACGCCTCCGCCAGGCCCAGCGCGATGATCACCACCGGCGCTTCCCCCACCACGGTGTGGTCGGCGGCGGCGCGCATCAGCAGGTGACGTTGCGCGGGGTCCCGGACCACGATGAAGCGCCAGGGCTGCAGGTTGAAGTCGGAGGGCGCCCACAGGCCCAGCTTGAGGATGGACTCCAGCACGTCGTCGGGGACGGGGTCCGGGGCGAAGGCGGCCACGTGGTGACGGGAGAGCATGATCTCCGGCAGGCTGCGCAGCGGCGCGCGGTTGGGCTGGGTGTCGAGGATGCCGGAGGGGCGGTCCTCCAGCATGGAGGGCTGGGGTTGGGAGCTGGGTGTGCCCTGCGGCGTGGCCATGGTCGTCCTCCCGCTTCCCCACCAAGGTAACGACGACGACGCGCGGCACCACCGGAGGCGCCAGCAAGGACAGCGCCTTGCGCACCGCCGCACCGGGTCCCATGCTCGACGGCGGAGGTGCACCATGGTCAGCGAGGAGTCCGCCCGGCAGATGCGGGAGAACGACCGCAAGGTCCGCGCGGCGCTCGAGGAGATGGAGACGCTGCTCTTCCAGATGCCCAGCGGAACCGCCGCGACCATCCGCGCCGCGCACGTGGCGGTGAAGCTGCTGGCGTGGCCGGTGAGCTTCGTCGTGGCCTTCGCGCCCACGGTGTTGTTGTCCAACCTCCTCAGCCTGGTGACGCGCAACCACGAGAACAAGCTCGCCGACGCGATCTTCATGATCGCGGTGAGCGGCTCCTTCTACGCGTTCATCCTGCTGGCGTTCCGCGCGCGCATCATGTTCGTGATGGCGATGATCCGCCGGATGCGGCGCACGCTGGCGGCGAGCGGCGGGGATGTGCTCTCCGCAGGGGGCAGCGTGTCGTCGGTGGCGGTGGGGGGCGCGCGGCGCACGGGGGAGGACGCCCAAGAGTAGTCCTGTGTGAACCGATGTCCCAACGCCCATGGAAGACGGCTGCCCGACGAGGTGTTCAGCGCCTGACATGGGACGAGTCTCGATCGCGTGTGTTGGTGCGCTCGTGTTGCTGGGATTGCCAGGTGGTGTGCAGGCTGAAGTCGCGTCGGGGGCACCTGGAAAGGACCTTCCTGCTGAGTTGCATGCGCGGTTGCGGCGACATGCAGACATCACCGACGTCAAGATTGTCTATGACGAGTTCCACCCCCTGCATGGGGGCGACACCATCGTCCTCGAAGGAACGCGCCTCTCCGGCCTGCTGACCCGCCATGGGCAGCCGCGGGAGGAAGTCGCCGCAACCCTGACGCGCGCCAAGCTGCTTCAATTGGCAACGCTCCTCGTCGAGATATCGGCGTGTGAACAACGTACGTCGGAGCGGATGCCGGCGATGGACGAGTCCAAGGCGAGGTTACAGGTCTCGGTGGCGGGGCGTGAATGCGGGATCTGGGAATGGTTCAACGAAATGACGAGCAATCGACGGATGGTCCGTGTCCAGGACCTGTTGCTCTCTTTCCTGCCGAAGGTGCCGTGTCGTTTCTCGTCGGGAGCGGCTGCTCCGGATTGGATCTGTTTGCGGCGGCTGCCGGAAGGAAGCGCAGTGGCTTTTGGGCTGGTGGGTCGGCGACCGAGCGAGCTACAGCCGACGAAGAACGCCCGCGAGCAGGTGCAGGCTGTTCTGGCCATGGACCTCACGTGGCGACTCAAGGCCGACGCGGAATGGAACAGCGGAGACGGATACGCAGCGTTACGCTGCGCCGGCAGCGTTGCGGCGGACATCAGTCCATCGGTGCCGTCGATGTTGAAGGAATACGGGCGCGCCCGGGACGAGCGCACGGGTCTCTGCTACGCGCTCTGGAGCATCTCCGAGTTGGAGGAGCAGCACCTGTTGGCCCACCTGCTCATGACGTCGGACGCGCCGGAATGCGCGCGTTACCTGGGCGCCGAGCGCAAGGTGGCGGTGGCGAGGATCCTCTCCCCCGTCCCCGCGCGACAGCTGCGCGGCCCGTTCGACGGGCGCAAGGAATACTGGGCCGTGGGCTACGTGAGGAGCTTCTCCCCGGGCGGCGAGCAGTCGAATCCGCCAGGGCGTTGATGCCTGGAAGAGGTCGCGGTCCGCCGTGGGGCTCGGCGTCAGCGGCATTGCCGCCGCTGCGTTCATGTTGTCCGGCCAAAGAACGACTGGTGCGCGATCACGAACTTCGCGGCAAGGAAGCGATCCTCCTCGCGAACGCAGCGCAGATCCTTCCTTGCTTTGTTCGAGTTTCGCACTCTTTGTGAGCTCCCGGCGATGCTGAAGGCGGGAACCAGTCCGCCCTCGGCCACAACGACGATTACGGCGAACGGTGCGGATCCTGGTGGGGTTTGCTACAAGGGAGGCATGTCTACCCCCACTGGTGACGACAGCGTCTTGCGCCTTCCTCCGGAGCTGGTGCGCCGATTCCGTGAGTTCGCGGCGGCGCAGAATCGTTCGGCGGAGGACCTGGCCGCGGAGACATTGTCGACGGTGTTGGCGGACGGTGATTTGCTCAAGGACATCGAGAAGGCTCGGGCTTCCGTCGCTGCTGGACGCACCGTGAAGTACGACGACGCCAAGGAGTACTTGCGCAAGTTGGCGCAGGGGCTGCCGGCGGAGAAGCCGCGGTGGAGTTGAGTCTTTCCGCCGAGGCACTTGAGGACATGGAGGAGATCATCGTGTGGCTGCGGAACAACAAGCCGCAGTCAGCCATGGCGACCTACGACAAGATCGACGCTGCGATGCAGCGTCTGAAAGAGTTCCCGGAACTCGGGCGGATTGGTCGCATTGAGGGCACCCGGGAACAGGTGGTGGCTGGCACGGGGTACGTGATCTATTACGAGCTGCGCCGACCTGGTTTCGTCGACGTGCTGCGAGTTCGGCACGGCATGCAAGGGTTGCCAGTGATTCGGTAGGCCCCGGCTCCGCGGACGCGCGTGGGCCTGCAGTATGAACGCGCCTCAATCCAGCGCCTCCCGGCCCCGCCAAACACGCTGGGCGCCTCCCTGGCGCGCGAACGCGACCCAACCCACCCCTCTCTTCCCGCCCCGGCCCGCTGCGCGCGGCCCGGAGTCCCCTGATGCGTCCAAAGGCGAGCGACGATTCGCACACGTCAGCCACCCGGGACGCCGCGCCACGCCCCACTCCCCACGTCACCACGACCGCTGGCCTGCCCATGTGGTCAAGGCGTAGCCCATGTGGGCTGACGCCGTGGCGGCGGGCTTGTGGAGCCCCACGGTGACGGACCAAGATGGCCCGCCCCACAGGTCCCCAAGGTCGAATGGCAGCGGTGCAACAGTTCGGGAAATACGCGCTCGTCAACCGGCTGGCTGTGGGCGGCATGGCCGAGGTGTTCCGCGCCAAGCTGCTGGGGGAGGCCGGGTTCGAGCGCATGGTGGCGCTCAAGCGCATCCTCCCCAACTTCAGCTCCGACCAGGACTTCATCACGATGTTCATCGATGAGGCCCGGATCGCCGGTCGGCTGACCCACGGGAACATCGTCCAGACCATCGAGCTGGGGCGCTACGACGACACCTATTACATCGCCATGGAGCTGGTGGAGGGCATGGACCTCTCCGCGCTCATTGCCGCCTGCAAGCAGCGGGGGCTCAAGCCCAGCGTGGAGCTGGCGTGCTTCGTGACGGCGGAGGCGTGCCGCGGGCTGGCCTACGCCCACGAGGCGCGCGACGAGAACGGCAACCCGCTGGGCATCATCCACCGCGACATCAGCCCGCAGAACATCCTGCTCTCCGTCAACGGCGACGTGAAGATCAGCGACTTTGGCATTGCCAAGGCGCTGGATCGCGTGGGCAACACCTCCGCCGGCGTCATCAAGGGCAAGGGCGGGTACATGCCGCCGGAGCAGTTTGACGGCGAGGCCATTGACCACCGCGCCGACCTCTACGCGCTGGGCGTGGTGTTCTACGAGCTGCTCACCTTCGAGCACCTGCACAACTTCCCGGTGACGCATGACTTCGGGGAGAAGCTGCGGCGCGCGCCTCCACCGGTGGTGAGCCAGGTGAACCCGGACTGCGGCCCGGCGCTGGACGCCATCCTGCAGCGCTGCGTGGCCCCCGACCCCAAGGACCGCTACCCCGACGCGGGCACGCTGGAGCGCCAGATCATGCGCTACCTGCACGGCTACGCGGGCGGGTTCAGCCAGACGGACCTGGCGGAGTTCATCAAGCAGAACCTGGCGCACATCCTGGATGACCCGTTTGCCGCCATCCCCGAGGAGGAAATCCAGCACACCACCTTCCAGCCCAACATGGCGAGCCGCATGGAGGTGCTGTTCGCGCAGCAGGAGGAGCGCAAGCCGCGTTCCACCTCGACCACGCAGCCGGTGCGCAAGACGCCGGTGAAGCCGGTGGGCACGCCGGTGCGCGCGGTGGGTGAGAGCACCATGGCGGTGGATGTGTCGTCGCTGCCGGGCGGCAGGGGCCCGGCGCGTCCCACGGGCACGCCGGTGGGCTCGGCCAAGG